>PAMH01000011.1 GCA_002707205.1 Legionellales bacterium | reverse complement strand
CATGTCGCCAATTGTTTATGAAAAGGTAGGAAATTAAGAGTAATTTTTTGTCCGGAAAAGTGTTGACACATCAGGATGCGCTTTGTTGCAGTATAATATGTATCTGTTTTTTGTTATATTTCTGGTCTATTCCTTATTTTTAAATTAAAAGGTATTTGAATGAGTTTCTCAATAAATGATATCAAAAAGGAAATTGCTAAAGGCGAATCAAAAAATATTGAGTTTAAGAAAGGTCTTGGCCAAATTAGACCTGCGATGAAAACTTTATGCGCATTTTTAAATAATAGCGGGGGCAAGGTTTTTTTTGGAGTAACAGATAACGCTGAATTATGTGGTTTAGATATAGCTGATAAGACCAAACGGGAGATTGCCGAACACTTGTCAAAATTAGAACCCCACTCTGATACTGAAGTACAGTATATTGAGTTTGGAAAACATAATAAATTTATTATTCTTTTAATTGCTAAGCCTCATTCGCTCTCCAGACCATATAGCTATGATGGAACACCATATTACAGAGAAGAGTCTACAACTCGCCAAATGCCTCAAAGGCTATACCAGCGATTAATACATGACAGAACTATGAAAAGTCATCCATGGGATGAAGATTTTGTTCAAAATGGTAGTATTGAAAATATTGATAGTGAAAAATTAAAAAAATACATTTCTATCAGCCTTAGCAAAGGGCGACTACCACAACAGTTTGAGTCTCTCAAGTTTAAAGAAGAGATTCTTATGCGGTTAGGTTTAATTGAGCAGGATAAATTGGTTAATGCTGCAATTGTACTATTTGGAGGCAAATTTTTACCATCTTACCCGCAATGCTGTATTAAGTTGGCTTTATTTAATAGCGATAGTAAAAGAGATATTGTTACTTCTGAGCAGTTGCATGGTAATTTCTTTGATTTATTGAGAGAAGCAGAACTATTTATAAAACGCAATACAAACATATCAACTAAGTTTGTAGATGGTAAAATGGATAGGGAAGATACGCCTGATTATCCTGCTATGGCAATAAGAGAGTTGTTAATTAATGCTTTAGCTCACAGAAATGATGCTTCCTCTAGTGGTTATATTTCAGTTGAAATCTATCCTGGTAGATTAGAAATAGCGAGTTTTGGTAGGTTGCCTGATGGTATTTTATTGGAAGATTTACAGCAGCGACATCGCTCAGTACCCGTAAATAAATTAATTGCTGATCTTCTTTATAAAGCAGGCTTTATCGAAACCTTTGGTACTGGGACTCAAGAAGTAAGCAACATATGCGAACGTTTAAATAGACCCCTACCAATATTTTCAGAAGAGTATGGATTTTTCATTGCCACCCTCTATAAGTCATACTCCGATCTAATTTCACAAAAGTTTTCCCAGCTGTCAAAAAGAAGACAAAATATCCTAGGTTTTGTCGCTCAAAATAAAGATGGAGTTTCCAATAAAGAAATTCTAAAGTTTTTAGAAAACTCTATTTCTGATAAAACTCTTTCCAGAGACTTGCAAGAACTAAATCAAGTAGGTGCCTTAAGATCAGATGGTGAAGCAAAAGCAAAAAAATGGTATGCCTCAATCTAAGCCAACACGGACATGAATACGGACATTTTTATATAACTTATTGATAATAAAGTGTTTAAATACGGACATAGAAATATAGTATCAACACAAGTAGAGCTAGCAACCGAACAACTGAGACTAGATAGCGAAACACCAACTAAAGAGGAATATACATGCAGTATTTACCAATATTTGATAGGCTGCGAAACATCTTAAAACAGACTGCTTTAAAGAACATGTACTTTTTAATTGGAGTTGCCCCCTAAAACCGATCCGGTTTATGCAACTTTGCTGCGATTAAGAATATACTCCTCTGGCCACGACAAAAAATAGGATAAGATAGGATTAAAGGTTGTAACTCGTTGATAAATATGTAAAATCCTTAAACCAAAAAAACAAAGGGAGTTACTGCGTATTATCCTGATGCTGGACACCTGTTACCATCATGATGGACGGGTATTTATTTCCTGCTAATGACAAATTAATACTAGCANAAAGTGTCCATCATAGTATGATTTCTTNTTTTCTCATTGAGTCTCCCGTGATCTCTATTTTGTAAGCATTGTTAATAACTCTGTCACAAACTGCATCAGCAATAGTGTCATCACCAATAAAATGATGCCACTTTTCGATAGGTAACTGAGAGGTAATGATGGTCGAAGATTTCGCATATCTATCCTCAAGTACTTCTAAAAGGTCGCGTCTTGCTTGTCTATCAAGTTGGTCAATTCCCCAGTCATCTAAGATTAGGACTTGGAACTTCGCAATTTGGTCAAGTAGTTTCCCATAGCTACCATCAGCATGTGAAAGACGCAGTTNCTCAGTTAATCGATTAATTCGCGCATATTTCACCTTGTGNCCCATTTGGCAGGCTTGNTGNCCAAGNGCNCAAGCAAGATANCTTTTGCCTGTNCCNGTTGGGCCNGTAAANAAGATATTACGTTTTTTTGTCACCCACTNACAATGAGTAANTTGGCGCATCTGACTTTTGTTAAATTTNCGCTGAGCGCCGTAGTCAATATCNGCCGTGCAAGCATTTGGNTAGCGTAATTTTGCNGCTTTTAAAAGTCTATCNAGGCGTTTATTTTCTCTTAGTAGTATTTCACGNTCAACCATCATATCTAANGCTTCATCNATGCTGAGCTGATATGAGTCATTTTTCTCAATTTCATCTAGCACACTGATAAATGCCGGCAGTTTTAGCGTCAGTAATTTTTCTTTAGTTTTTGTATGCATAAAGTTTAATCTCCTTTGTTATTTACATAGTAAGTGGGGCCCCTAAGATTTTGATGATGACCGGGATCAGCATTAACATTATTGTCATTGGCACAGGCTTCACTAAACCTGTCATCAACCTTGTCACACTGTGTTTCAAGAATAGATTTGATATGTTTGAATGACAGTAAATTATGCTTGAGTGCATAAGCGCATGCTTGATTTAGCCGCTCAGCACCAAAACGCTTTGATAAGTTCTTAAACCCCAAGTGTGTACGATAGCAACACTCAGCATGGATATTTTTTTCAATAAGCTGAGCGGCTACTTGAACCATATTGTTGCCAACTGTTTCAGCAAAGTTAATAAATGTTTTTGGTGTCCAGCTGTGATGCTCAAAGTGGGCTTTAGGCATGTGCTCAGTAATCGTGGATGCTTTTCCCGCCAAGTATGACCTTGCATGCAAGGCTATGCGTTCACCTTGATAGAAGATAGATACCATTTTTTCACTAAGATGATATTCAACAGTTTTTTTAATGTAAGCATGAGGAACGCTATAGTAACGTGCATCAACCTCGACATGATAATCTAGCCCGACCTGTGCTTTTTGAATGGTTTTATATTCATAAGCATATTCAGGCAGNGGTTTTAACGCAGGCTTGTCTAGCGTTTCAAATGATGAGCGGCGAGTACCAGGCAGTTTCTTAAATGGTTTATCATTTAANACCTCTAACCAGCTCTCTAATNGCNTCATTTAGCTCAGATAAAGAAAAAAACTTCTGATGGCGTAATCTTGCTAAAATCCAACGCTCGACAANTTGTACNCCAACTTCNGCNTTTGATTTATCCTTAGGATGATAAGGCCGNGCCGGTAATACCGCTGTACCGTAATGCGCTGCAAGTGCTGCATAATTAGGATTAATATCGGGATCATAATAACAAGCCTTAGTTACGCCTGATTTTTCATTATCAGGTATAATTAACTCACTGACACCACCATAGTATTCAAACATACGCATATGAGAGCCAATCCAATCAGGTAGAGAGCGTGTTAATGTTGCTTCAGCATAAGTATAATTACTGGCGCCCAGGACACCGATGAAAATAACAGCTTGTTGCGGCTCACTACCATCATGATTGTAGATGGGTACTGTTGGGCCGGCATAATCTACAAAAGTTTTTTCTCCTGCAACGTGCGTTTGTCGCATAGAGGGTTGCAATGCATTTTTAAAATCACGGTACCGCTTACAAAAAGCATTGTAACTAAGTCCTTGCCCATCAGGTATATCACGCAGATATTCTTCATGAAGCAGCTCTCTGGTAACCCCTTTTGTTTTTAGTTCTTGATGAATGAATGCGTAATCAATAGGGGCAATTTCTTTTTTAGGTTTAATGTGCTGGCAATGGGGATCTATCAATTGTCTTATTGAGGNNTCATCGAGGCTGACAATATCTGACCAATTAATCTCAGCACTGTTGTNCGGCTTTTACATAGCTGCCAACCGTTGTTGCTGATATTTTTAAAGCTCTNGCTATCTTNCGATTNCTTAAATTGCACTCAAAATGCAATCGAAGGACTTCTTTTANTTTCTTCATACTNAATCTTTCCTGACTCATTTGCGTGATTCCTTTTTTTGAAAAAGTCATCACGTAGTTAAACAGTTCAGGAAATAAATATAAATAGAAAAATCAAACGGTTAAATCAAGGTGGACAGCTGTTATCGCATGTTGGANACCCGTTTNCCCATGCTGGACAGCTGTTATTGNATGTTGGACACCGATTACCGGAATACCTTCAAAAGTGTCCAACATCAATTAAAAAAATAACCATTGATTAAATTTTATCTGCCGTCCATCATGGCGATAATGGCTGTCCAGCATCAGGGTAATATGCAGCAGGTATCTAACCATTTACGATCTTTACCTAATTTCTCATCCTGTTTTTCTACCAACTTTCTTAAATTAGAAATCATTAGCGCTATGTGTTTAGGTTCTGAAACATCGTTATGTTTAGATAAAAAATCAAGCATATAATAAATTAAATCACGTAAGTTTAAAGAGTGATCTAGCTCAGTATTATTAAAATTTGTTAATAATAAGCTCACCCGACTTAACGACCAAGTTGAATTTTTTCTGCTTTGTGTAAATAGCCAGTATATTTCAAATGGATTTTTTTGAGGGTGTAATTGTTTTTGAGTTATTGTTTTTTGCAGTTCGATAATTTCGTTAATAGTTGGGGTGTAATTATAATCAACTTCAAGAGGTTTACTCTCGAGAATATTGGTAACGCTCTTAATGAGAGAGATGATTTCAGAAGGAATATTGTTTGGTAAATTTTTTATTATTTTAGTTTTATTCATTGACTAGCCATATTATAAAAATTTATAGATTTTGGCCATACTAGCACTTGTTATGAATTAAAATCAAATAATGGTTATAAAATGTAAAGATATGCTATAATCGAAATGCTCATAATATAAAAAATGCCCAATGAAAATAATCACTGTGAAATATGGAGCAAGCCCTAGTTTGAAAATTATTTTATTTAATTCAAAGACCTATGATAAAACTTATTTTGAAAATGCTAATAGCGCTTATCAATATGATATTTTTTATCAAGAAGCACCCTTAACAGCTAGTACGGCTAAACTTGCTAAGGGTTTTGAGGTGGTTTGTGCATTTGTTAATGATAGTCTCGATGCTGCAACGATTAAAGAACTTGCTGATGAAGGGGGTAGATTGATTGCTCTACGCTGTGCTGGATTTAATCATGTAGATTTAGGTGCTTGTCAAAAATATAATTTAACAGTTGTTAGAGTTCCCGCTTATTCGCCTTATGCTGTTGCAGAACATACAATGGCGCTTATATTGGCTTTAAATCGAAAAATCCATAAGGCTTATCATCGTGTACGTGAGGCAAACTTTTCACTTGAGGGTTTATTAGGTTTTGATATGCATGGTACGTCAGTTGGCGTTATTGGCCTAGGTAAAATTGGCTTATGCTTTGTTAAAATCGCGGTTGGTTTTGGTTGTGATATTAAGGTTTATGACCCTTTTATTAAAGAAAACCCTATTCCAGATAAAATTAAACTTGTTGATCTAGAAACGCTTTGCAAAGATAGTAAAATCATCAGTATGCACTGCCCTTTAACCAAAAATACGCAGCATATTATTAATAAAAAAACATTAGAATTCATGCAAGATGGTGTCATGCTGATAAATACGGGTCGAGGTGCACTGGTGGATACACAAGCTGTTATTAATGGCTTAAAATCAGGGAAAGTAGGTGCACTTGGGTTAGATGTTTATGAAGAAGAAAAAAAACTTTTTTTTGAGGATCAATCAGAAAAAATATTACAAGATGATATATTTGCACGTTTATTAACCTTCCCTAATGTTATTATTACTGGACATCAAGGTTTTTTTACCGAGAATGCACTAGATAATATTGCTAAAACAACGCTGGCTAATATTAAAGCTTTTGTACAGGGCAAGCCTGTTAACTTAGTTTCATGATAAATCTATGATTTATAGTAAGGAAAATATTTTAACGGCGAATCCTAAGCGCTCACAAATAGCAACCATTTTGCAACAACATACGTTGATAACTGATTCTATCATTAAGAGCAGTTGGATAAATGCTGGTTTAGATACAGAAAAAATTTGTGTATATGCAACAGGTGGATATGCTAGGAATGAATTGTTTATACATTCTGATATAGATTTGATGATACTCTACCCTACCCAATTATCAACAATAAGTAAAAAAAAAATTAGTCAGTTCATTACTGTTTTGTGGGATATGCAGCTCAAAGTTAGTCATTATATCGCAAGCTATGAACAAGTAAAAATAGATGTTGCTAATGATTTAAATCGATATACAAATTTTTTAGAATTACGATGGATATCGGGTACTCATCTTAAAAAACATATTATTGATGATATTCTTAATATAAGAAGTTACGAGCATTTTTATCATGAAAAAAGCAATGAAATTGCTTTAAGACATAATAGTTATGGCGAAACTAGTTATCTACTTGAACCCAATATAAAAGAAAGTCCAGGTGGTTTGAGAGATATTCAAGCTTTTGCTTGGTTAATTACACGATATAATTATGAAAATCCGCGCCATGCTTTAAATATTAAAATGTTACTTACTGATGTTGAGAGTATTGTTTTACAAGCACATTATACCTATCTTTGTTATGTGCGTTGGCATCTACATCTCACCGCAAAGCATAATGAAGAGAGATTGCTTTTTGAGCATCAGAAAGTTATGGCAAAAAATCTTAATTATGAAGGAAATAATCATAATGCTAAAGTTGAGTCATTTATGCATGAATATTATTTCAATATTAAACAAAACAATTGTTTGCTTGATATATTAACTTATCAAATACAAAAAAGTACATTATGCCATGAATTAAAAGAAATAAAGTTTACTGAAATAAGCAGTTATTGTGTATTAATAAATGGATATTTGGATATTATTGATGTTGAGATTCTACATCAAAGGCATGAGTTATTATTTGTTATTTTTCAGCAAGCAGCAGATATTGCATCATGTAAAGGTTTTACTGTTAATAGTATTAGATATATTAATACTTTTCAGAATGAAATTTCGGCAAGTCGCAATCATACTCATTTCAAGTTGGCTTTTCTAGATTTAATAAAGAATACGCATAATCTTGAAAAAGCATTAAGATTTTTACATCGCTATAATTTACTAGGCGCTTATATTTCAGACTTCCATCGCTTAACTGGGCGTATGCAGTTTGATTTATTTCATGTTTATACCGTTGATAAGCATTTACTGATGACAGTTAAAATAATTGATGAATTTAATCATGAATCATCTATGCATACGCATCCCTTATGCTATAAAATCAGTAAGAAAATGACAGACAAACTGAGTATACGACTTGCTGGATTGTTCCATGATATTGGTAAAGGTTTGCGAGGAGATCACTCTATTAAAGGTGCAAAAATTGTCACTGATTTTTGTCATCAACACCAGCTTAATAATGAGCAGGTACAACTTATTGCGTGGTTAGTTGAAAATCATTTGCTAATGTCATTAACCGCCCAAAAGCAAGATATTTATACCTCTGAAGTCATTGAAGACTTTGCAAGAAAAGTTCAAAATATGACTAGGCTAAATCATTTATATTTATTAACTGTTGCAGATGTTATCGCAACCAATCCAAAGCTTTGGAACGATTGGAAAGCAAGTTTATTACGTCATTTATATTTTGCTTGTTTAAAGTGTTTTTCTGAACAAAATCAAAATTATCCTAGCAATCAAATTGCACAGAGTGCAAAACAAAAAGCCTTATATTTATTACATAACGCTGATGATAAAGACGCAGTTGAGACAATGTGGCAAGATTGGCCAGAACAGTATTTTTTACGCTATGAGCCTATAGTTATTGCTCAACATACTCGAGAAATTTTACAAAATCATAGTGAGTTAACAATTTCTGTGCGAGCTTTTGTGGAAAATAAGCGATATGAAATTTTTATTTATATGAAAGATAAGCCGTTAATTGTCTGTAATACAACTCATTTACTTGATAAGTTAGGATTTAGCATTGCAGAAGCACAAATTCTTACGACTAAAAATCAGTTTACCTTGGATACCTATGTGATTTTTTCAACGCAATCACAAATTGACATGACGAGTAATATTAAATATGCATTAAAGACCGTATTAAATTCAACGTTAGCTATTCCTAAGTCTCAAAAACATTTACAATCTCGGCGTCAAAAGCAATTTATAATTAAGCCTGAAATTATATTTGAAAATGAAATGAGTAAATCTAGAACAAGAATGTTAATCATTGCTAAAGATCAAGTTGGCTTATTAGCAAATATCGCTAATATTTTGGCACAACAAAATTTACAAATACAGCATGCAAAAATCACAACGATGGGAGAACGTGTTGAAGATGTTTTTTATATTACAGAATCAAAAAATTATCCGCTTCAGGAAAAAACACAAATAAAATTAAGAAATCAGATTTTGGATTATTTAGGTGAAAATAATGCTTAGAAATAAAAAACTTTATGTTATTTATACAGGCGGTACAATTGGCATGAAAAAATCTGCAGTTGGCTATGTGCCAACCCCAGGTCTTTTAACACAACTTATGTCAACTATGCCGGAGTTTAATCATCCAGAAATGCCATCATATACCATACATGAGTATGTGCCTTTAATTGACTCAGCCAATATGCAGATTACTCATTGGGAGAACATAGCACAGGATATTCAGATAAATTATGAAAAGTATGATGGATTTATTATTTTACATGGTACTGATACCATGGCGTATACTGCTTCTGCCCTTTCATTTATGTTTAAGCATTTATCTAAACCAATTATACTAACTGGTTCGCAAGTGCCTTTAATGGAAGCTCACACAGATGCCAGAGAAAATTTAATTATGGCAATGTTAATGGCTGCTAGATATCAAATCCCAGAAGTTTGTATCTATTTTAATAATCGGCTATTACGAGGAAATCGTACACAAAAGGTTAATGCTTTTAGTTTTGCTGCATTTGACTCACCCAATTATCCCCCCCTTGCTGAAGTTGGTGTTAATATTAAAATAAGAAATGAATTAATTTTACCCTTAAAAATTGAGCAACAAAACTTACATGTATTACCAATTAAGAAACTTAACATTGCACAGATTATGCTTTATCCAGGTTTTGATTTTCTAACACTAGAACATTTTGTAACTCAATCGCCAGACGTTCTTATTTTACATACCTATGGTCAAGGTAATGCCCCAACTTCGAATGCACAACTTTTAGATAATTTAAAGCGGTTAATTGATAATGGGACAATTGTGATTAATCATACGCAATGCCACAAAGGTGGCGTGGAAATGAAAAGTTATGCGACTGGTGATGCCTTATCTAAACTAGGTGTTTTGAGTGCGTATAACATGACAACCGAAGCTGTTATTACTAAAATAATGGTATTATTAAGTCAATCCTATTCAAAGCCTCAAGTTGTAAAAAAATTTTCGCAAAGCCTTGTTGGTGAATTGCATCATTAATTTTTTGTACTTATTTTGCCTTCACTGCAGAATCAAGCGTTGATAGTTGCAAGTCAAGTTGTTAGCTTGACTTGTTCTTATTAACTGTAAATCCAAATATTACTTTGACATGCTCTGTGTTTAAATCTTTCTTTGTTATTGAAGTCTTTCAACCACCATATTTTCAAAAAATATTTATTATGATGATACTTAAATGTACAAATAGATGGAAGATCTTGATTAAATATTCAAAAAAAGGTACCACTATGGGCTTGTTAAGGTATAATAATCAATGATTTTTAAGTTTAATGTTTAGAATGCTTATTTAAATTTCGATTTCTTAGTCATTGAAATTGATTTAAGAAATGGGTTTTCATAGCAGGAAAATACAGGGTAGCCGAATGCGTAAACGAATAATTATTATTGGGATTATTGTTCTTATCATAGCTTTTTTTGTAGGTAAAAATATGTTCATTAGTTACGAAAAAAGTAAACATGGCAAAATTCCACCGCCCACGGTTGAAGTCGCCAAAGCACAACAGCAATCATGGCAAGATCAAATTACTGCTACCGGTACAATCTCTGCTATTAACGGCGTGGTATTGAAGCCTGAAGTTGCTGGTCGGATTACGAAAATTTATTTTAAATCGGGCAGTTATGTTAAAGAAGGCCAACCCCTTTTTCAAATTTACCCTGATATTTTACAAGCACAGTTAGAATCGAACGAGGCATCTCTTTCACTTGCCCAAGTTGAGTATGATCGTGCTGATGAACTTTTTCAAAAGAAAGTCGCATCCAAACAAACTTTAGATGAGCAAACTGCCAAATTAAAATCAGCAGAGGCTGCAGTTGCACAAACTAAAGCTGAATTAGTGCAGCATAATATTACTGCGCCCTTCTCTGGGAAAATTGGATTAAAACAAGTAGATATTGGCGATTATGTTAATATCGGTCAAACGCTAGTACCTTTACAGCAGATGAACCCATTGCGAGTACAATTTAGTGTGCCAGATCGTTATTTAAGCGAAGTTAAAATAGGTGATAAAGTCGATATTCAAGTAAGCTCTGCAGCAAATACCGTTTATCAAGGTTATGTTTATGCATTGAACTCTGCTGTTGATCCCACAACAAGAATGTTCTCAATGTGGGCAAAAATTCCTAACCCTGATCATTCATTAATACCAGGCACCTATGTTCAAATTACATTATATTCAGGTCAATCAAAGCCTGTCATCACTGTACCTCAAACTGCTGTGGTTTATAGTCCACAAGGACAGTATGTTTTTACGATGGTAAAAGGTATTGCTAAAAAAACTCAAGTTAATGCTTCTGAGAGAAAAGGTAATTTAATCGCTATTGATTCTGGTTTAAAAGCAGATGATATTGTGGTTACCGCAGGACAGGTTAAGCTATTTGATAATATGCCAGCAAATATATCGAATCAGCCAACATATGCACCGGCATTACCTGCTAATGTAAAATTAATTACATTTAAAGATTCACTTGCTCCAAACAATACGAATAAGTCTTCTACTAATGCGGTAAGCGATGAAAATAATGGTAATACAAAGCAAAAAGCAACTGAGTCTAATGTGACAGCTCAAGAGCCAACATCAGTAAATATGAATGCAGGTGATAATAAACTCCAAACTCCAAACAAATCTGCTAGCGAGCCGGCAGAGGCATCGTCACAACCAAGCACTGATGATGCAACAACAAAAAAAGAGAATAAACAACAGCAACCAACAGAGAATAATTAGCAATGAATTTTACTGATATTTTTATTCGAAGACCCGTTTTTGCTATGGCATTGAGTTTAATGCTATTTATTAGTGGGCTTGCTGCATTTATTAAAATGCCTGTGAGACAATATCCAGAGATTGCCACATCTGTTGTTACAGTAACAACAACTTACCCTGGTGCAAGCGCTGAATTAATGGCGGGGGTTGTTGCAACCCCACTTGAAAATGCGATCGGTACTATTGATGGTATTGATTACATGACATCAACAAGTGTTGAAAATCAAAACAGTATTACTGTGAATCTTGATTTGGGTTATCCAATTGAGACTGCGGTAACAGATATTTCGAATGAAGTTAACTCAGTTATTTGGCAATTACCACAAGGTATTCAAACGCCTGTTATTGCTAAACAAGATCCGAATGCAACGCCAACAATTTATATTGCTTTTAATAGTAAAAAATATAGTGCTGAAGCGGTAACTGATTATTTATTAAGAGCTGTACAACCTGTATTAGGGACTTTAAATGGTGTTAGTGAAGCTGAAATTTTAGGTGAGCGACAGTACGCAATGCGCTTAAATTTAAATCCTGAAAAAATGGCAGCGCATGGTATTACAGCCACTGATGTTTGGAGTGCTTTGCAACAGCAAAACTTACAAGCTGCAGCAGGAACGGTTTATGGCAAGTTGCAACAATTTAACGTTAAAGTTAATAGTGACATGGATAAGCCTGAACAATTTGATCAAATGGTTATTAAAACCGTGAATGGGCAAGCTATACGTTTGCAAGATATTGGTCAAGCTGTTTTAGGTGCAGAAAACTATAATTCATCAGCAATTATTGATGGAAAACAAACAACCGTAATCGGTATTATTACCACCTCAGATGCCAATCCCTTAGCCGTATCTAATGAAGTTGAAGCTGCTTTACCAGGTATTGAAAAGCAATTGCCAGATGGTATTACAGCTGAGGTATCTTATGATAAGTCGGTATTTATTAAAGCTTCTATTAAAGAAGTTTATGAAACTATGATTGAAGCTGCAATTTTCGTATTGTTAGTAATTTTCATGTTTTTAGGTTCAATGCGCTCGGTTTTTATTCCATTGGTAACAATACCGCTTTCATTAATTGGTGTAAGCGGATTTATGATGGCATTAGGTTATTCGATAAATACCATCACCCTTCTGGCTTGGGTACTTGCAATTGGCTTAGTTGTTGATGATGCGATTGTAGTACTTGAAAATGTTTATCGTCATATGGAAGAAGGCTTACAACCAATTCCTGCTGCAATTATTGGTGCCCGTGAAATTGGTTTCGCAATTATTGCAATGACTCTAACGTTAGCTGCAGTATTTGCGCCTATTGGTTTTACTGGTGGTTTAACAGGTATTTTATTTAGTGAGTTTGCTTTCACACTTTCACTTTCTGTGATTGTTTCAGGCTTCGTTGCTTTAACATTATCCCCGATGATGTGTTCTCGCATGATTAAATATAATGATGATGAAAAAGGCTTACCTAAAAAAATTGATGCTGTATTTGAAAAAGTGATTGTTAAATATAAAACTTACTTACGAGAAGTTCTTAAACATAGAAAATTAGTAATTATTATCGCAATAGCTTTGTATCTAACTTGTGGTTTATTATTTAAAATTACGCCAGAAGAATTAGCGCCAATGGAAGATCAAGGTGTTGTCCTTGTCTGGGTTAATGGCCCTTCTTTCTCAAACATTAAATATACACAAAAATATACAAATATGCTGATTCCAATATTTGAGAAAATTCCTGAAATGGAGCATTTTGGTATTATTAATGGCTTTGGTAATAATGTTGCTTCTGCTGTAGGCTTTATTAATTTAAAGAATTGGGATGAACGTAAACGTTCGGCGACAAGAATTCAAATGTCAATATTCCCTGCTTTATGGGCAATCCCTGGATTGAAAATATTTCCTTTGCAGCCTCAACCTTTACCTAATACGGGCAGTATGATTCCTATTCAATTTGTTTTAAAAACAAACTCAGGTATTGATGCCTTAATGCCAGCCATGCAAAAATTAATGTATGCGGCGAGTAAAAACCCTGGTTTTATGAACATTGATACAGATTTAAAATATGATAAGCCTCGTGTTCGGGTTACTGTCGATCGTAATAAGGCTGGTGCGCTAGGCGTGCCGATTGAACAAATTACCAGCTCACTAAATATTATGTTAGGAAGTCCGGAAAGTGTTCAGTTCTCATTAGATAACCGTGGTTATTATGTGATTCCTGAGTTTACCAAAAACTTTGACTTTAATACTAATCCTAGTGATTTACGTAACATATACGTACGAACTGAATCAGGTGATTTAGTGCCCTTATCAGATGTTGCAAAAGTGACGATGGATGTGGAGCCGCAATCAATTAATCACTTCCAGCAATTGCCATCTGCCACACTAGAGGCAAGCAACAGAGCGGGATATACATTGGGTGAAGCATTAAACTTCTTGACAACTTATGCGCAAGAAAACTTACCGACAATGCAATATGACTATGCTGGACAAGCACGTCAATTTTATGAGGCAAGTAGCGCAATGCAAGAAGTGATGGTGTTTGCTTTAATATTTATCTTTTTAATGTTGGCTGCACAGTTTGAGAGCTTTCGTGACCCCATTATTATTTTGACTGTTGTTCCATTAACTATGGCTGGTGCATTATTTACACTTAAGCTAACGGGTGGCACGTTAAATATTTACAGTAAAATTGGACTAGTAACGTTAATTGGATTAATTGCGAAACACGGTATTTTAATTGTTGAATTTGCTAACCAACTACAAGAAAAAGGCATGGAAAGGTTTGAAGCTGTTATTGAAGCAACTTCATTACGGCTACGCCCTATTCTAATGACGACAGGTGCTATGGTGTTAGGTGCATTACCGCTGGCAATTGCCTCTGGCGCTGGTGCAGCAGCAAGACATTCTATTGGTTGGGTTATTGTTGGAGGTATGACAATTGGTACAATGTTTTCTTTATTTGTCGTACCAACGTTATATACATTGATTGCAAAAGTGAAATTTGTTGATGTTGAACTTGAGAAACAAATTGAACAAGCAATTGAGCAAAATAAAAAATTACAAGAAGATGAAAAGAAACATTAAGGGAAATTAGATGACTGTATTGCAAGATATAATAGAAACGGCTTTTGAAGACAGAGCTAACCTTACACCCGCAACAGTTGATACTCATGTGAAAAAAGCGGTAGATGAGGTTATTAATATGCTAGATAGCGGGAAAGCACGCGTTGCTGAACCCACAGAAAACGGCTGGCAAGTTAATGAGTGGCTTAAAAAAGCTGTTTTATTGTCTTTTAAAATCAATGCAAATCAATCAATTTCCGGTGAGTTTACACAATTTTATGACAAAGCGCCTTTAAAATATCAAAATCATACTGTAGAAGATTTTAATCGGGAGCGTGTCCGTGTTGTTCCACCGGCAACGATCAGACAAGGCGCTTATGTAGCGCCAAATACCGTTTTAATGCCGTCATATGTTAATATTGGTGCTTATGTTGATACGGGGTGTATGATTGATACTTGGGCAACGGTTGGTTCTTGTGCACAAATTGGTAAAAACGTGCATATTTCAGGTGGTGCGGGTATCGGCGGTGTTTTAGAGCCTTTGCAAGCAACGCCTACTATTATCGAAGATAATTGTTTTATTGGTGCGCGAAGCGAAATTGTTGAAGGTGTTATTGTTGGAAAAAACGCGGTTATCAGCATGGGTGTCTTTATTGGCCAAAGCACCAAAATTTATCACAGAGAAACGGGTGAGGTTTTCTTGGGTTATGTTCCAGAAGGTTCTGTTGTTGTTCCTGGCACTTTACCAGCAAAAGATGGTTCACATGCTTTGTATGCTGCAATTATTATTAAGCAGATTGATGAAAAGACACGTAGTAAAATTTCTCTTAATGAGTTATTGAGAGATGCTGAATAATCGCTTATGCAAGATTTAATCGGCTTAGTCAAACAGCTTATTCAAGTGCCGTCAATCACACCTGTTGATAATCATTGTCAGGAAATTTTAATTACGCGCTTGGAAAAGTTAGGTTTTACCATTACTCGCCTTCCCTACGCAGAAACAAATAATTTTCTTGCTCAATATGGAGATGCAGAACAGGTAAGTTTTTTTTTCGCTGGCCATACTGATGTTGTACCTGTAGGCATAGAAGCTAATTGGCAATACCCTCCCTTTGACGGTGTGATTAAAGATGGATTTATACATGGTCGCGGTGCAGCTGACATGAAAGGCTCACTTGCGGCAATGATCATTGCCGTTGAAAAATTTTTGTCTCAGAATAAATCATTCAATGGAAGCATTAATTTTTTAATTACCAGTGCTGAAGAAGGGCCATCCTATGACGGCACACCTATTTTATTAAAATATTTACATAAGAAAAAAATCCCTATTAATTATTGCATTGTTGGAGAACCTACAAGTAATGAGTATTTAGGTGATACCATTAAAAATGGACGTAGAGGTTCACTAACAGGTGAATTAAAAATAATTGGTAAACAAGGTCACATTGCTTATCCTCATTTAGCGGATAATCCAATTCATCATGCTGCAAATATTTTAAGTCAATTAACAGCGCATCAATGGTGTCAAGGTAATAAAGATTTTCAAGCCTCAAGTTTTCAGGTTTCTAATATTCATGCGGGTACTGGTGCTGGCAATGTTATTCCGGGCGAGTTACAAGTTTTATTTAATATTCGTTATAGTCCAGAAATATCTGCGAAACAAATTAAAGAAATTGTACATCAATATTTAGATAATGCTAATTTGCAATATGAATTATCATGGACGCATTTTGGTAAACCCTATCATACGACAAATCTTGAATTTTTAGATTTATGTCAGCGTGTTATTCAAAGGTTAACAAATAAACAAACACAGTTATCAACATCGGGCGGGACATCTGACGCGCGATATATAGCAGAATATTGCGATAATCTTATTGAATTAGGGCCTATCAATGCAACTATTCACCAAGTTAATGAGTGCGTTTCAATTCAAGATATTAGTGATTTAGCAAAGATTTATGAGGGAATTCTTTTTGAATTATTTAATTCACAATAATATTAAAATAAGTTGATATCGCTTATCAAAAGCATAGCAATCAACTTTTGCCGGTGCTTAAAAAATATTTAACTCTGCTCAAGTTAATCATTAAATTAATACTTAAAAATTTGCTCATCATAGGATTAATAACTATAACTTTGTCTTAGAATTTTTAAGTATAAAAAAAGATAATGTTATTAGTCGCATTTTGAAGTAATTTGGGTATATACTAAATGTAATATTTAACATGGAATAAATTATGCATCATAAATTACGTATTGGTATCTTATTTGGAGGACAATCTGCCGAACATAATATTTCTATTATGTCTGCTTTTAATGTCATTAAAGCACTTGATCAAACTAAATATGATATCGTGCTTGTTGGTATAGATAGAGATGGCAAAATGTATTTGCAGAAACTAGAAGTATTTACTCAACCAAAACCACCAGAAGCAGGTATTAATAAGCATATCTATGATCAAGTAACCTTGATTCCCGGTAATGGTCATGGATTATTAGTTAATCTCCTACATAAAGAAGAAGTTCAAATATTAGATGTTATTTTCCCCGTATTGCATGGTCCATACGGTGAGGATGGTACTATCCAAGGGCTGATTAAAACGGCAGGAATCCCATGTGTTGGCGCAAGTGTTCTCAGTAGCGCAATTTGTATGGATAAAGATATTGCAAAAAGATTATTATTACAGGCAGGATTACCAACGCCGGAATCTATTACCTTACATAAATATTATAATAAAGACTATAATGCAGATGAAATTATTAAAAAGTTAGGTTTACCTTGTTTTGTCAAGCCAGCAAACTTAGGTTCATCTATTGGTATTACAAAAGTCACTTCAAAAGAAATGCTAGAACCGGCTATATCAAATGCCTTTTTTTATGATAAAAAAATTATTATTGAAACTTTTATTGATGGCCGCGAAATTGAATGTGCTGTTTTAGGTAATTATGATTTAATGACCAGTTTACCGGGTGAAATAAAGCTTACAAAAGATTATTATTCTTATGAAGCCAAATACTTTGATGCTGAAGCAGCTGAAGTAATCGTTGTTGCTGAATTAGATGAAAAAATCCAAACTAAAATTCAATCTTTAGCAAAAGATGTTTTTAAATGCTTAGAATGTGAAGGTATGGCAAGAGTTGATTTTTTCTTAACGAAAAAAAATAAAATATATGTTAATGAAGTTAATACATTGCCCGGTTTTACACACATTAGTCAATATCCCAAAATGTGTGAGGCTGCAGGGATAAACATCAGTGACTTGTTAGATAAGTTAGTTCAGCTTGCGATAGAGAGTTTTAAAGAAACAAAGCAGCTAAAGACAGTTCCTTAACGTGTAAATCATACAGCGTGGTTTATATTTTATTTAATATAAACCACGTTTAATGCAAAATTATAAAGCTTCAGAATTTTCAGCTAAGTAGCTTGCAACACCCTCGGGTGATGCTTTCATTGCTTTTTCACCTTTTTTCCAGCCAGCAGGACAAACTTCGCCATGCTCTTCAACAAATTGTAAAGCATCAACTAAACGTAATAATTCGTCAATATCACGGCCTAGAGGTAAATCATTTACAATTTGAGATCTCACCACGCCGTTTTGGTCGATTAAAAATGCACCGCGTAACGCAACACCTGCTGTTGGATGCTCAACACCATACGACTGACAAATTGTATGACTTACATCAGCAATCATTGTATATTCAACTTCACCAATACCACCTTTATCAATAGGTGTTTTTCGCCAAGCATTATGCGTAAATTGAGAGTCAATTGACACAGCTAATACTTCAACATTTCTGCTTTTAAATTCAGCCATACGTTTATCTAAAGCAATAAGCTCTGATGGACAAACAAATGTAAAATCTAATGGATAGAAAAATACGATTGCATATTTGTTTTTAATGCCTTCAGATAATTTATAGCTATCTATGATTTCACCATTTGGTAATACTGCTGCTGCCGCAAAATCTGGTGCTTTACGTCCAACTAAAATACTCATATTTTTATTCTCCAATAATTTAATAAACAAACACTAAGGTACAAGAAAAATAAAAGTTTTGCAATTAGGATAGACTATCAATTAATGCTTTAAATGTTATCTCAATTATTATACTTTATCTTGCATACTTAAATCACTTTGCATTGTTAGATGCCCAGCTTTTTTGGATATAATATTTTTATGTAAAAAAGCACGGTTCCCCGTGCTTTTAAAGATAAATGCTATCTTATAGTTAATTTTCGTTGGTTTTTTCAGCTTCTACTTCAGCAATCACTTGCTTTTTAAGTTTTTCTTGCTGTATACGTAGATAAATTTCTTCTCTATGTACAGAAACTTCTTTTGGTGCATTTACACCGATACGTACTTGGTTTCCTTTTACGCCAAGTACTGTCACTGTAACATCATCACCGATGATTAAAGTTTCGCCAACACGTCGGGTTAAAATTAACATTTATTATGACCTCCATATTCCTTGCTAGAAATACAATCCCAGCACTGATTTTGCTTCACATTTTTACATTGTATATTTATTATCTAATAAATATAGTCAAATAATACACAACTAGCCTTAACAAAAAATTAACCCATTGTATATAAAATTAGCCCAAAGAACGATACTAAGTTGTAGAAAATAGCCTATTGAATTTACAAGCAATTGTTGCTTAAATATCAATTAGTTAGAATTTGATAGCGGTATTGGATCAAATTCTTCTTTAGCTTTTGCCTCTAAGTTGAAGGCTTTATGTAATGCTCTTACGGCTAACTCTAGGTATTTTTCATCAATAATAACCGATATTTTAATTTCTGAAGTAGAAATTAGTTGTATATTAATTCCTTCCTTGCCTAATATCATAAACATTTTTTCAGCCACACCGGCATGCGTTCTCATTCCAACACCAATTAATGAAATTTTGGCAATTTTTTGATCTCCTCTAACCTCCTTTGCTTTGAGTTGTTGAGCAATATTTTCTAGTATAGTAAAAGCTTGAATATATTCCTCTCTGTTTACTGTAAAAGTGAAATCAGTTGTGCCATCTAAACCAACATTTTGAATAATCATATCAATGTCAATATCTTTTTCACCTATTGGTGCAAGAATAGAAGCTGCAACACCAGGAGTATCTGGTACACCTCGAATAGTAAGTTTAGCTTCATGTCGGTTAAATGCAATGCCTGAAACTAAAGGTTGTTCCATTTGAGTTTCCTTATAGGTAATTAAAGTCCCCTCTCCTTCATCAAAAGTAGAAAGTACACGTAAGTTAACTTGGTATTTACCAACTAATTCAACTGATCTTTTTTGTAAAACTTTAGCACCAAGACTTGCCATTTCTAACATTTCTTCAAAGGTAATATTTTTTAATAATTTAGCATGATCAACAACGCGAGGATCAGCGGTATAAATACCTTTTACATCAGTATAAATTTGACATTCATCTGCTTTAAATGCAGCGGCTAATGCGACAGCTGTTGTGTCAGATCCCCCGCGCCCAAGGGTTGTAATCTCGCCATCTGCATTACAACCTTGAAATCCAGCAACTATTGGGGTAATGCCTTGCGACAACGCTTGTTTTAATGCTGAAGTATTAATGTCTTGAATGCGCGCTTTTTTATGCATATTATCTGTAAGAATACCGGCTTGAACACCTGTATAGGAGACTGCATTTATGCTTAAACTTTGTAGATGGCATGCTAATAAAGCAACGGAAACTTGTTCACCAGTACTAACAGCCATTGCATACTCTCTTGCGTTTGGCAATTCACTCATCGCATTGAGTAAATGTATAATACGATCAGTTTCGCCACCCATAGCAGATAAAACGACAATTAAATTATGTCCTTTATTTTTTGCAGCAATAATTTTTGTTGCTATATGTTTGATTCGCTCAATTGAACCAACAGAAGTGCCACCATATTTTTGTACAATTAAGCTCATTAGTTCTCCAGTGTTATAATAAAGCACATTTTAGGTTAATGATTTGATTGTCTGCACTATCCACGCTTGCGTTTTAGCTAAAGCTTCATCAAGCATCTGAGCATTGTTACCGCCAGCTTGCGCCATATCATCTCTACCACCACCTTTACCATCAATCATTGGCGTAATATGTTGTACGACAGCTTTTGAAGATAGTTGGTTTTGTAGTGGCTTTGTGACACCTACGACTAAATTAACTTTATGGTCGTTAACTGTGGCTAATAAAATAACACCATGTTTAAGTTTATCTTTTAATTGATCTAAAGTATTACGTAAAGTTTTCATATCAACATTATCAAGTTTTTCAACAAGTAATTGTATGCCATTAACATCTATTGCTTTTGTACTTAAATCATTACCTTGCCCTGATGCTAATTTCTGTTGTAATTGTTGAATTTGTTTTTCTTGTTGTTTCATTTGACTCAATAGCTGAGTGACTTTGTCATGCAACTTATCTTTGTTAGTTTTAAGCAGGTCAGCGGTTAGCATTAATTGCATTTCATTTTGTGTACAGTAGTCAAGTGCATTTTGTCCTGTCAATGCTTCTATTCGTCTAATACCTGCGGCTACTGCATTTTCAGAAATAATTTTAAAAAGTCCTATATCGCCAGTTTGCTTGATATGTGTTCCCCCACAAAGCTCCTTAGAAAACTTTTCCATTGATAAAACACGAACTTTATCGCCATATTTTTCACCAAATAACGCTACTGCACCCTCTGCAATTGCTTGCTTTGAATCCATTATATGAGTAGTTACTCTTAAATTATCTCGGATTTTTTGGTTCACTAATGCTTCGATTGTATTGATTTCTTTCAAAGATAGCGGTTTTAAATTTGAAAAATCAAATCGTAATCGTTCGGGATTGACTAACGACCCCTTTTGTTGAATATGATTACCTAATACTGCTTTTAGTGCTGCATGTAAAAGATGTGTGGCTGAGTGATTTAGCGCTGTTTTTTTACGTTTTTCTTGATCTACGATAGCATCTAATTTATCAGTTTTTAAAAATGTACCTTGTTTAACATAACCAAAATGGGCAATTGATGAACCATGCTTTTGTGTGTCTGTCACAATAAAAATATTCTCTTGATTAACAAGAGCCCCTGTATCACCAACTTGTCCTCCACTTTCTGCATAAAAAGGAGACTCTGTTAAAATGATGACCGCTTCCTCTTGTTCGGTAATTTTTTCAACAAATTGACCTTTTACAATAATATCTTGAATGGGGGTATGATGATGTAATTTATCATAACCTAAAAACGTCGTTGTTTGTTCAATTATTGGTAAATCATGATAGTTAGCAGAAAATTTTCCGGTAGATTGTGACTTACTGCGTTGGTTTGCCATTTCTTGCGTAAATCCATCTAAGTCTAATTCCAACCCTCGTTCTCTAGCAATATCTCCGGTTAAGTCTGGAGGAAACCCATAAGTATCATATAGTTTAAAAATAATATTTCCTGGAATGATTCGGGAACTTAAATTTGCAATATCTTGTTCAAAAATTTTTAAACCTTGATCCAAGGTTCGAATAAACTGTGTTTCTTCTTGCTGTAATAATTCCTCTATAGAATTTTGTGATTTAACTAGCTCAGGATAAGCAGTTCCCATTTTTTCAATTAACGGTTTAACTAACTTATAAAAAAACATATCGTTGATACCTAGTTTATGACCGTGTCGAATTGCACGACGAATAATTCGACGTAAGACATAACCGCGTCCTTCATTATTAGGTACCACACCATCTACAATTAAAAAAGCGCATGCGCGTATGTGATCTGCAATAACTCGCATTGAGGTGTTTTGCGTATCTGGATTATTAGCGAGTTGCGAAATAGTTGCTAACATAGGTGTAAATAGATCAGTCTCGTAATTATTATGGACATGTTGTAATACAGCAGTTAATCGCTCTAAACCCATACCAGTATCGACGGAAGGTTTAGGTAAAGGTTTTAATTCGCCATTTGGTAACTGATCATATTGCATAAATACCAAGTTCCAAATTTCAATATAACGATCACCATCTTCATCAGGTGATCCAGGTGGGCCGCCAGGAATTGATTCACCGTGATCATAAAAAATTTCAGTACATGGTCCACATGGGCCTGTGTCACCCATTCGCCAGAAGTTGTCTTTTTCACCACATCGAGAAAATCGATGAGGATTAATCTTCATTTTTTTTAACCAAATATCTTCTGATTCTTGATCCTCTTCAAATACGGTTACCCATAATTTATCTTCAGGTAAATTTAAAATTTGTGTTAAGAATGTCCACGCATATTCTATAGCTTCACGTTTGAAATAATCACCAAAACTAAAATTTCCTAACATTTCAAAAAAAGTATGATGTCTAGCTGTATAGCCAACTTGTTCAAGATCATTGTGTTTTCCGCCTGCCCTAACACATCGTTGTGAACTTGTTGCCTTACTATAATTACGTTTATCCTTTCCTAAAAATACATCTTTAAATTGAACCATACCTGCATTCGTAAATAGTAAGGTAGGATCATTATGTGGTACTAATGATGAAGAAGGTACAATTTCATGTCCTTTTTTAGCGAAGTAATTAATAAATAATTCTCTTATTTCGTTGCTTGTTTTCATAATGTTTTTTACCTAAATATATACATTAATTATGTTAGGATGAAATCTTTGCTCAGCTAATATTTGTTATTAACTACTTCATGAATAATATCATGTCTAAATCCGCGATTTAGTAAAAATCTTTTTTGTTTGAGTTTGTCAGATCTTTTATTTGAAAATTTTTTTTCTAACACTGAAAGTGCTAAAGCATGCCAATCATAAATTTCATTATTAATGACATCTTTAGCAATATCTTCATCAATACCTTTGGCTTTTAATTCCAGTAAAATTTTAATGGAACCAAATCCTTTCGTGCTGCGATAACGTGTAAACACTTCAGCAAAACGTATATCTGACTGTAAATTTTGTTCATTCAGCGCATTGAGTAACAAGTCGATTTCTTCTTCATTATGTGATTTTCGCAATAATTTATTACGTAACTCTAAGCGTGAATGTTCACGACGCGCTAACATTTCTAACGCGTCATTTTTCAAATTACCCATAATGCTTATTCAGATTCAACTGTATTATCTTCAGTTTTCGTGACAGTTTTGGGAAATAAAGCATCTTTAATTTCAGCTTCAAGTTGCGCACTAAGTGCTGGGTTATCTTTTAGATACTGACGTACATTTTCTTTACCTTGACCAATTCTATCACCATTACAACTATACCAAGCACCTGCTTTATCAATAAGCGATTGTTTGACACCTAGTTCAATAATTTCACTTTCTTTTGAAATCCCTTCACCGTAAAGAATATCAAAATTAGCTTCTTTAAATGGCGGCGAGACTTTATTTTTTACAACTTTAACCCGTGTTTCGTTACCGACAATTTCATCATTCTTTTTAATTGCACCAGTACGACGAATATCTAGTCTTACGGAAGCATAAAATTTAAGCGCATTACCACCGGTGGTTGTTTCAGGGTTACCAAACATGACACCAATTTTCATACGAATTTGGTTAATGAATATGACCAATACATTTGAACGTTTAATATTAGCCGTTAGTTTACGTAATGCTTGTGACATTAATCGAGCTTGTAAGCCAACATGGTGATCTCCCATCTCACCTTCAATTTCAGCTTTAGGTGTTAAAGCAGCAACAGAGTCAACAACAACGATATCTACGCCACCTGAACGTACTAACATATCAGTAATCTCAAGTGCTTGTTCGCCAGTGTCTGGCTGTGAAACAATTAAGTCATCTACATTAACACCTAATTTTTCAGCATATTTTGGGTCAAGAGCATGTTCTGCATCGACAAATGCAGCTGTACCGCCAGTTTTTTGACATTCCGCGATGACTTGTAGTGTTAGCGTTGTTTTACCTGATGATTCAGGGCCATAAATTTCAACAATTCTTCCTTTAGGTAATCCCCCACCGGTAGCGATATCTAATCCAAGCGAACCGGTAGATATACGTTCAATATCAATATTAGGTGCGTCGCCCATCCGCATGACTGAGCCTTTACCAAATTGTTTTTCAATTTGCCCTAAGACTGTTCCTAAAGCTTTATTTCGATTATCATTACTCATGAATTTTAACTCCGTTAGTTGCTGTCTGGCGTCGCTTATCACTGTAATGATAAATCGACATTGTTATGTATTATCGCATAGTTTATTGTGTATTTATATCCTAACGCCTGCACGATGAAAAGTATGTTAACTTTTAGTTTGGTATATTTTTTGCTGTTACGATTCAATAGACACTGACAACTACTTTAGTATAAAATACTCATTTTAGAAAGTCTAAGGATGACATATTATGAATAAAACAAAATTAAAGTTATCAACACGTGTGATACATGCTGGGCAATCCCCTGACCCTTCTACCGGGGCAATTATGCCACCTATTTATGCAACCTCGACCTATATTCAATCAAGTCCGGGCATACATCAGGGGTACGAGTATTCACGTTCTCAAAACCCTACACGTATGGCCTATGAGCGATGTGTTGCAGATCTAGAGTCAGGTAAAGCTGGTTTTGCTTTTGCTTCGGGCATGGCTTGTATTTCAACCGTTTTAGAACTAATAGAACATGGTAGTCATATCATTGCGATGGATGACTTGTACGGCGGTACATTTAGGTTATTTGATAAAGTAAGAAGTCATACAGCAAATTTAAACTTTAGTTTTGTTGATATGACACAGCTTGATGCTATCGAGCAAGCGATAACCACTAACACAAAAATGATCTGGGTTGAAACGCCTACTAATCCAATGCTCAAATGTGTGGATATTGCTAAAATTGCAGCTATTGCTAAAGCACATGGCTTGATAATGATTGTTGATAATACATTTGCTACGCCTATGCTACAACAGCCTTTAACGTTAGGGGCGGATATTGTTGTGCATTCAGGCACAAAATATCTAAATGGTCATTCAGATGTCATTAATGGTATTGCCGTTGTTGGTAATAATGATGCATTAATTGAAAAAATGACTTTTTTACAAAATTCTATAGGCGCAATTGCTGGACCTTTTGACAGCTTTTTAGCATTACGCGGTGTAAAAACATTAGCAATTCGTATGAAAACACACTGTGAGTCTGCGATGTATTTAGCAACTTGGCTAAATGAACATCCAAAAGTTGAAACAGTTATTTATCCAGGTTTAGTTTCACACCCTCAACATTTAATTGCAAAATCACAAATGTCTGCATATGGCGGAATGATTACAATTAAGTTAAAAGGTAATATTGAAAGTAGTCGAAAATTTTTGGAGAACTGCCAAATTTTTGCCTTAGCTGAAAGTTTAGGAGGTGTGGAAAGTTTAATTGAGCATCCAGGTATCATGACACATGCATCAGTCCCAGAGGCACAGCGCGCAAAATTGGGTATTGATGATACCTTAATTCGATTATCAGTTGGTATTGAAGCTACAACTGATTTGCAGACAGATCTTGACACTGCATTAAGCTGCATTTAGTGCAGCTTAATTTGCAATACAAGCTTTAATAGATCGATTTTATCCTCCAACAAGGCGTACAACACCTCTGTAGACATTTATTTGATAGGTTAAATGCGCCTGTTGGCGCTTTAACGCATTTAGCTTTGGATTATTATGAGAATGCTGGTTTTTTTCTAAGGTATGAATTGCTTCTTGTCCCTTAACATAGCTAATTTGAAAGTTCATGATTTTAGCCCCAAAAGTTTGCGGGTTAACTTCCATTTCCTGTAATAAGCTTGAAATATCTCGGCCTGCTTGAATTGCAGCAACACAACCTTTATCCTGCGAAAATTTTGTATCTGGTAAATTGCGGCAACTCGTAATTTTGGCTTGTATTTTTTCTGGGTTTTGCATGTAATATTTATAGGTTGGATTAGATGCTTGGCATGATACTAAAACTAATATTGAACATATAGCAATTATTGATGTTTTGATTTTCATATTTACCTCGTTGCAAATGATGCAGTAGATAGCATTGCAATAAAAGGCGAAACGATTAACGCTAGCCCTAAAATAAAATAACAAATAGGCGTGCTGATGCGTACCATTTGAGGATTATTGCGATGTTGCTTGTATTGAATAATACTGCCCAGTAAAAAACCTATACCTAAAACAAATGAAATGCCATACATTGCTTTACCTAAATTCCCAGTAATACCCGTTGCAAAATTAGAAATGTCACCGAAGGTTTTTGCAGCATAAGTTTTACCTGAGATAAATAACCCAACAAAAAAGTAGCTTAACAAGCTGATTTTTTTAATTATTTGATCGCGTTTCATACTAAGCCTCTTTCACGTTTTAAAATTTTCAACTAAAATGAATTATATCAAATTCAAAGCGTTATGCGAATATGCCTCAAGATTTATCAAGTCGATTTAAACCTTGTTTATCCACCCAAGCTGTTTCTGTACCAGAAGATTTTGCTGATTATATTACACAAGAGAAAGCATTAATTGTACAATGCCACGATAAAACTAATACAGTTAATATTGATATCATATTGAATGCGAATGCACCCTTTGAATATAAGCCTGAAAAGACAACAGACAAGGTATTAATTTGCATTCACGGTTTATTAGACTCTCCATTTACTATGCACGACTTAGGGCAATATTTTGCAAAACGTGGTTATCTTGTACAAGGCGTACGCTTACCGGGGCATGGCACTCGGCCTGGTGATTTACTGAATGTTAGTGTTGATCATTGGTTGCAGGTTATTCACGAAGCAATAGAGTCAGCTCAAAAAATAGCAGAAAAAGTATATCTGCTTGGTTTCTCAGGCGGAGCAAGTCTTGCGCTATATCATAGCCTTATGAGAAAAGACATTCATGGTGTAATAACGTTAGCCCCTTCTTTTAAATTATTAAATAAAGCCGCTTATTTATCAGGGCTAGTAAATATTTATGGTGCATATCGAGGTAAAATACATTGGTTTAATCGTCAAGCTGAATACGATTATGCTCGCTATGAATGTTTTCCTGCTAATTTGGCATTGCAGGCCTTAAAACTAGCGCAACGCTTGAGTAAAGCTTTTGCATCAACAGTTTTAAAAACACCTTGGCAATTGATTTTGACACAAGAGGATGAAACCATTTGTAGCAAAACTGCTTTAAAATTATTTAGGCAACTTCCAAACACTGATAATCAGGCACTAATTTATACTAAAAAAATGCCCGCATTTGTATCCGCAGATAATGTAGAGTATCGAATTAGCAGACATCTTCAGGATAATATTTTAGATTTTTCGCATATTAGCCTCCCTATTTGTCCAAATAATCCACATTATGGCATTCATGGTGATCAATTGCAGCAGATTATGCCAATGTTAAAAAGTTACCAATCTGAAAAAGTGATGAAAGGCGCTATCAGTAAAAAAAATAGACAAAACTATAGGCTGCAGCGACTCACGTACAATCCTGATTTCGATTACATGACTCAAAAAATAGAAACATTTTTAAATAAAATTAGATAACCTAATACGCAATTAGTTATAACTCACTAATATAAAAAGAAAAATAAATAAAATTTTTGAGTAATTTTTTTATCACAAGTTATCCACAGTTTTTTCCCAAGTTTTGATCTTGCTTTTTATCTAAAAACGCACTATCTTGTATTTGTAAGTTGCCAAAACACTATATCTGGGGTTTTGGCAGTCGAGATACCCTATGACGTAACATAACACGACGGAGCTATCCATGGAAACAATAGACCAAGAAACAATGAAAGAGAAAACCCATATACCACCGCATACAGGTGGTGATGCTAATTCGACTACAAATAATAAACCTGGCCAAATTCGCGTTATTCGTAGAAATGGCAAAGTTGCAGCGTATGAAGCAAGTAAAATTGAAGTTGCTATGACTAAAGCTTTTCTGGCGGTTGAAGGTGATCAAGCCCCAGCATCAGATCGTATTCATAGTTTAGTGAGACAGTTAACGCAACAAATTACGGAAGCATTTACACGCCGTTTATCCGGTAGTGGTACTATTCATATTGAGGATATTCAAGACCAAGTTGAACTGGCATTAATGCGTTCAGGAGAGCAAAAAGTAGCTCGTGCTTATGTTTTATATCGCGAAGAACACCGTAGAGCACGTGAAAATGCTTCAATTTTTAGTGACTTAAAAGTTACTAACCCAGATGCTAATGTCTTGCATATTACACTTGATAATGGTCAGCGAACGCCTATCAACATGCCACATATTCGCAAAACAATTGAAGATGCGTGTCAAGGCATCAGTGATGTCAATGCAGAATTGATTTTAAAAGATTTACAACGTAATTTATTTGATGGTCTGACAATTAAAGATCTTAGAAAAGCAATGGTCATGTGCGCACGTACGTTTATTGAACGCGATCCTAATTATACCTATGTTACGGCAAGAATTTTACTTGATGAATTACGCGCAGAAGCCTTAAGTTTCTTAGGCATACAAGAGCAAGCAAGTGTTGCTGAAATGTCTAAGGTTTATCCCTTATATTTCAAGCAGTTTTTACGTAAAGGGATTGAACTTGAATTATTAAATCCTGAGTTAGAAAAGTTTGATCTAGATAAAATTACCAATGCTTTTTTAGCAGAAAGAGATCAGCAATTTACTTATCTAGGTTTACAAACGCTTTATGACCGCTATTTTATTCATTCAGATGAAATTCGTTTTGAATTACCTCAAGCATTTTTCATGCGGGTTGCAATGGGACTTGCGCTTGAAGAAGAAAATCGAGAAGAAAAAGCGATTGAGTTTTATCGATTATTGTCTTCTTTTGACTATATGAGTTCAACGCCAACATTATTTAACTCAGGCACTTTACGCTCACAGTTATCTAGCTGTTATTTAACAACAATTCCCGATAACTTAGATGGTATTTACAGTGCAATCAAAGACAATGCATTACTACAAAAATTTGCTGGCGGTTTGGGTAATGATTGGACACCTGTTCGAGCCATGGGAGCACACATTAAAGGTACTAATGGAAAATCACAGGGAGTGGTTCCTTTCCTTAATGTTGCTGACGCTACGGCAATTGCTGTCAACCAGGGCGGTAAACGGAAAGGTGCGGTTTGTGCTTATCTTGAAT
>PAMH01000010.1 GCA_002707205.1 Legionellales bacterium | reverse complement strand
CAAATGCTGCAAATGCTCGAATATGTCCAACACGAATAATAAACTTTTCACAAAAAAAAGAGCCTAATACCATTCCGGCATAATAAGCCCCCTGCATGATACCAATATACCACGTAGATATTTGTTCCAATTGCATCCGAACCGTTAGCAATGTCGTAAATAAACCATTACCCAACATTAAAATAGCAAGACTCGCTAATGGGGCTAAAATTTGACTTATTTTTTTTTGCATCACATCTCTCTATTCATTACGTATACAAAATTATACTTATATTTTTAATTTTCTCAGTGTAGCAGATGTCTGTATTCATCGCACTTAAAATTAACACACCGGCCTGTCGTACCCATTTAAAATATGTTAATCTTTGAACTATAGAACTGACACAAAAAAATAGGAATTGTGTGAGTGAGATTTATATACGCGATTGAATAAAGGAAATTTTTTCATGTCAAAAAAAATACTAGCAATTTTATTCGCGGTAGTATTTCCTACCTTAGCTTTAGCCAATACATATACACTACCAACACCCAACAATGATATGATTGGTAAAGTCACTTATGATTACATCAAACCTGGCAAAAATATCAAACAATTAGCACGTGAAAATGACATTGGCTACTATGAAATTCTGCAAGCCAATCCACATATTAATCCTCAAAAAACCTATGACTGGCAGAAATTTACTATCCCAAGTAAATATTTATTACCTGACGCTCCCCGTTCAGGACTTGTGATGAACATTGCAGAATTACGATTGTACTATTACCCAGCAAACTCTAATAAGGTTATTACCTATCCTACCGCTATCGGCATGTTGGGCATGGAAACCCCTACTGGGACATTTAAAGTTATTGAAAGGCTGGATCATCCCAAATGGTATGTGCCTAAGTCTGAAATTGCGGAAATGGCAAAGCAAGGCGTTTATCTTCCTAAAGTAATGGATTCAAATCCAGCCAACCCTTTAGGCTATTATGGGCTACGTTTAAGTGCTCGCACTTATTTATTTCATGGAACAAATGTCCCACCAACTGTAGGCCGTCGTGCAAGTGCTGGTTGCATGCACCTTTATCCAGAAAATATTAAAGCCTTATATGAAATGGTTCCTGTTGGCACAAATGTGACCATTGTTGATCAACCATTTAAAGCAGGCTGGGTAGGCAATACTTTATATTTTCAAGCTGTAACACCTTTGTATGAAGATCGCCAAAAATGGATGCATAATTATCGTCCTATTTATACCAAAGTCATTAAAGATGCGGTAAAACAAGTCAATGCAAAAGTCGATATTAATTGGCAAAAAGTGAAAGAAATGCTTAAAGAGCCAAATGGCATTCCTCAACCTATAGGACATATCACCTAATTTATTTGGATAGACAACCTGAGACAAAATATTTTAGCAAGATTTTATAATCTTGCCATGATTGGTCTCATTGTCAAATGACAACTTTCTTGTGTAACAGTTGATAAAATGGTTTGTCGTTGCAAATGAAAGTTAATAAACGCTTGCCAAGCACTTGATAAAATTGACTGATAGTTTGAGTCTATTTCACATAGTTTAGAATAAAATACGCTGGTATTAGGCGCTTTTGGATTCAGTGTTTTGGGTTCATCAGTATAATAACCAGGTAATAATCCTAAACAATAATGCGCCGGTAACAAAACCTCATCAATGCTATGAAAGCCCCCAGCGACAATATAAGCTTGAATTGCGGCTAAAAACATTGTTTTTGATTAAGTGTCTTGAATCTTCCTAAATTTTCCATGAGATGCAAAAATAACGCAGCCATACCTGAAGCACCACCGACATAAATAGCCTCATACTTTAATGCTGATTTTACAATTGGTGACTCATAGTCTGGTTCTTGTGCTTTTGCATCCGCCACCCAAGCCAAATCATTTTCTGGAAATTGTTGCTCAAACTCTTCCTGTCCCGCTCTTAATAAACCCATTTTTTCTGTGTAAAAACTATACTTCAATTTTCCAGCTCTCCCTCTTTTTCTAAACTGAGTATAAATTTCTGATTGGCAAATCAGCGAATCTGACAAAAAACAGCGAATATTTTCATTATGCTTTGCTACTTGAGCCAATGCTTTTAAATATTTATCAATTGAACCGTATTCCCCGCTAATGACTTCAGCAAATTTTCCTGATAAGGTGTCGCCATCCTGAAACTTAACACCAACATGCCGGACAGCATACAGTGCAAATTTAAAGTGAATATGCATAATAACTGTCAATTGATTAGATGCATTATTATTTAAAATTTCAATCACTTGCTCTCTACTGGGACGCTCTTTAAATGAACCAAATGCAATGACTTTATTATATTTACTATTGCCTACATAGTGCCTTAAGCTCGACAAAAATGTATTTACTGCAGCTTTCTCTGTATTTTTTAATGCGTTATAATTTAGCAAAATATCCGTGATTCTTTTGGAAATAACACCAACCATCTCCATCATTAAGTCTGTGGGGTTTAACAATGCTTTAATTGCAAATAACGATTCCACCTGACGACGTAATGGATTTAAGAAAACTTCTTCGTCTGTCACTTTAGGCAAAGGCCTATTGAATAATAACAACAATTGTTTTTTCTGTTCTGGTAATATGTGAGAGGCCTCAAGTAAGCGAGTCAACGTTATCTGTATCTTGCTTAAATCAGTCTCGTGATCATAAAAGTAAGTTTTAAGTTGATTAATAGCTAAAATAATATTTTTATTTTTAGTCGGCATTTTTTCTAATAAAAAAATCGCAGATAAAATGATATCTGTAGTTAACCTAAGCATATTATCGTACCTTTATTATAATATTTATTAACGATATATTAATTTACTTAGTTGCATTATAACATATATGCCAAAATTGTATATTTTATGTCCAAAATGTCTATCTAGGGCTATCTATAATTTATAACTGAATCACCAGAATTTAAGTAAAGCGTCAAGTAATAAAAAAGTTTCCAACTATTCAACATCCCTTGGTTAAATTTTGATGAGAAATAAAATTATGTTCATTTATTAGGCTAAAGTGGTTTAATATATGACTTTCTAGTCATAATAGTTGACCTTCGATTAAGCCCTTGATTTAATGTACTCATTCAAAATAACATTGGACGTTTATCGTGAACAAAAAAAATGCTTTTCGAATCAATTACAAAAACATCACCATTGCTACTAGCTTGGCACTAACTTTGGGATTAACAGGATGTGGCACGACAGAGCATCCGTATGAACCACAAGATCCACTACAAACAATCAATCGCGGAACATTCAAGTTTAATCAAGAATTTGATAAATTTGTGCTTAAACCGTTGGCCACAGGATATAAGAAAATAACGCCCGCACCTGTTAGAGATGGCGTTAATAATTTCTATTGGAACTTAGCTGAAATTCCAACAACGATTAATAATTTATTACAGGGACATCCAAAAGATGCCATGGATAGCTTAGGGCGTTTAGCAATTAATAGTACCGCCGGTATTTTAGGTATTTTTGATGTTGCAAAACATGCAGGGTTAGAACGTAAAGAAAATGATTTTGGTATCACCCTAGCAAAATATGGCTTTACTAGCTCACCTTATTTTGTCATTCCATTTTTAGGTCCAAGCAACTTTAGGGATGGTATTGGTTTATTAGTCGATTATGATCCTTTTAGTATTTTCCCTTACATGAATTCAGTGAAAGCACGTAATATTTTACTTGGTATGGATTACGTTCGTATTCGTGCAAACTTCCTTGAAAATGAAGATGTACTCGACGTAGCGGCACTCGACCAATATACATTACTACGTGATGCATACATTCAACGTCGAGCAATGCAAATGGAACAACATGGTGTTACTTGGGATCAAGCAAAATACTATGAATTTGACGACGCAGATTTAACTGCTGATGAATATTGGGCAATTGATGGTACAGAAAATATGCCAGAATCAACTGTTGAGCCACCACTAAAGGCTGAAAATGATAAAAAAACATCCATGAAAACAGATAAAAAATCAGTGGAAACAACATCATCGGAGACAAGTAAAACAGTGGCAAATAAGCAGAAATCAATATCATTAACTACTGAAGCTGAAAAGAAATCGGTAGCGCCAACGAAAACAACCGTAATGAGTGAACCTGTAGATAATACAAATAAATCCGAAGCATTTATTCCTACATTATAACTAGCATCAAATTTTTTGGATTGAACTAGGAAATAAGGCAAAATATAGTGTGACAAGATGAACAATGTATTTCTATTGCTATTTGAAAAGGTTCTCGCTATCATCATACACGGTGAGAAAAAGCAAAAGGAAAGGAAACTATGGTAAAAAAAATTGCACTTGTATGCGCATTACTTAGTTGTACAACCACAGCTACATATGCAGGCACAACTGGCTGGTATTTAGGCTTACAAGGTGGTTATGCTCAAACAAAATATGATGGTAGTAGTACATTAAATAAATTTTTCAAAAATACCACGGGAATCACTGGCGCCACGAAACCATCAAACGACGATGATGGTGCTGTTGGTCGACTTTATTTAGGTTACCAATTTAATAAATATTTAGCGGCAGAAGCAGGCTATAATTACTTCCAACAAATGGATTGGAGCAATTTATACGGTAACAATAAAGCCTCAGGTGACATTGAACAACAAGCAGGTGATCTTGTATTAAAACCTATACTGCCATTATCACGTAGTTTTCAATTATATGCTATTGGCGGCGTTGCTTATGTACATGCTTCGAGTAGTATCAATACAACCGCAAAGAATTTAGGTATCACAGATGAAACAGAAACTGAGTTTCGTCCTGTTTATGGCTTAGGCGCTGAGCTTTACTTCCAACAATATTGGTCTGCAGATTTATCATGGCGTAGAATCAATGGCGGTGGTAATGTTGAACAATCAGATGAAGCAATGATTGGTATAGCATATCACTTTCATAATCCAGATGACGATAATTTCTAATCTGCTGCCTGCTCTAAATAATACGCGATATGATGCGAAATTATCGCGTATTATTTATCAAAGGGAATATTTAAAACTATGCTAAATATTGTACTCTATGAACCTGAAATCCCCCCTAATACTGGTAATATTATACGCTTATGTGCTAATACAGGTGCACAATTACACCTCATCGAACCGCTTGGATTTAATGTTGATGATACTAAATTAAAACGTGCGGGTTTGGATTATCATGATTGGGAAAAAATCAAAATACACGCCTCATATCAAATTTTTTTACAAAACTGTAAACCATCATCACTTTTTGCTTGCTCAACTAAAGGTAAATTAAATTATACTGAAGCAAGCTTTAGTGATGATAGCTATTTATTATTTGGCCCTGAAACCCGTGGGCTACCACAATCTGTGCTGGAGACATATGAATCCAAAAATATCATAAAAATTCCTATGGCACCGAATAATCGTAGTCTCAATCTATCAAATGCTACAGCAATTATTTTATATGAAGCATGGCGGCAATTAAACTTTGTAGGCAGTATTTAAAATGAAAAATTTATTAATCATTACCGGCGCATCTCAAGGTATTGGCAAAGCAACCGCTCAACTATTTTTGGATGAAAATTGGGAAGTCATTAATTTATCTCGTACACCATGTACACTTTCTTCTATTACTAATATTGCTGTTGATTTTAGTAAACAGGATTGGAAAACTTGCTTGTCAAAACTTATCTCCGCTTGTCAATCTGCAAAGAAAGTAAGTTTGGTACATAATGCAGCTTGTTGTTTTACTGATAGCATTCATACAGTTAAAGAAGACATATTAACGCTATCATTACATTTGAACACGATCATTCCTGCCCTTCTAACCCAATCATTATTAACAGCATTGCCTGATCATTCAAGCATTATTTATATAGGTTCAACCTTATCTGAAAAAGCAGTTCCTGGTGTTTTAAGTTATGTCACATCAAAACATGCTATCGCTGGATTAATGCGTGCAACTTGCCAAGATATTGCTGATACTAAATTACATACATGTTGTATCTGTCCTGGAGTTACTGATACAAAAATGCTTCGCGAGCGCTGTCAACATGATGAGGCATTACTTCAACAATTAAAGCAACTTTGTGGTCATAATCGTTTAATTGAACCCAAAGAAATTGCAAAGCTTATTTATTTTTCAGCAAATAATGCTGTCATAAATGGTGCTATTATGCATGCAAATTTAGGACAAATTGAACGGTAAATAAAAAATAAATGTTGTATTCTAATATTTCACTGTTGCTTTTTGTTATGATTGCTTGAATGTTTCATCATTTTTCAACCATTGTTTAATATCATCGACTCGAGCTTGATACAAAGAAAATGCTAGCACTTCTCCTTTTATTCCTTGAGTAATAAAAGGCTTTATGGATGTATTTTTAGATATTTGATATGCCGTTTTTAAAAAATCACTTTGTTTGTAAGTAAAACTTTCTGATGGCATCTGTGCTCTGGCAATTGCTTCGCACACAATGAGAAAGTCTTCAAAACGATCTGCGCGTCGATAAGCATCTAATGCCATCAATAGCTTAATAATCGCTTCGCTATGCATCTTTAATACTGCATCACATTGCTGATAATATTCAATCACTAATATCGTTAATGCAACATAAGCTTTAGGCACTTTTAATCGCTGAAAAAAATGCTGTAACATTAAAAGCTGATTTTCATTCGTTTTAATCATTGTTAAATAAGAACAAAAAGCGGCAAAGCGAATCATTGGTGAATCTGTTAATTGTGCAGCAATATCTAGCGTTTGTAATGCTAGAGGCATTTGATTTTGATATTCTGTCTGTTCAAACAATTTGGCAAATTCAGAGAATACAACTTTATCTGCACCACATTGTATTAGCACTTGAAAAAACTGACTGGGATGTTCTTCATGCAGTGCTTTAAATAATTCTTGCCATACACGTTCAGCAACTAAATGCGTGACTTCTCCATCTTGCACCATGTGCTTCAATAACTGCATTGTTTCAGGTGCAATGTTAAATTGAAATTTTTCTAACTTTGCCATAAAACGCGCTAAACGCAATAATCGAACGGGATCTTCAACAAAGGCACCAGAGACATGTCGTAACACGTGCGCGTTTAAATCATTCACTCCACCATAGGGATCAATTAACTTTCCATCATGACTTTCCGCAATCGCATTGATGGTCATATCACGCCGCATTAAATCTTGCTCTAAAGTTACATCATTGCCAGTATAAAAAGTAAATCCTTGATAACCATGGCCACTTTTTCGCTCAGTACGTGCTAACGCATATTCTTCATTTGTCTCAGGATGTAAAAATACTGGAAAATTTTTTCCTACAGGCTTATATCCAAGTCGTATCATCTGCTCAGGTGTTGCCCCAACCACAACCCAATCTCTTTCCATAACAGGCAACCCTAAGAGCTTATCGCGCACAGCACCACCGACCAAATAGACTTTCATTAAATACCCTTTATAATATGGTTATCTTTTTATTAATCTTAACGAATAAATGGGCAAACGCAAACTTACTGACCAACAAAAAAAGCGCATACAAATAATACAAGAGCGTCGTATTAAAAAAGCAGAAAAAGTTGCTGAACAAGCAGAACAGATGTTCGATGAAAGTCAGCTAGGTATGGAAGAAAAAGGCTTAGTTGTTGCAAGACACGGTGCCAGTGTTGATGTAGAAGATGACAATCATAAGCCACATTTCTGTTATATTAGACAAAATATTCATAATTTAGTACCTGGCGATCGCGTGCTTTGGCGAGCCTCAGAAACAAATAATGGTATTGTCACTGCGCACTTACCTAGAAATACTGTTTTAGAACGACCTAATTTTCATGGTTATCCCAAGCCTATTGCTGCTAACGTGACGCAAATGATTATTGTCTTTGCGCCAAAGCCTGAACCAAGTGCAGATCTTATTAATAAATATTTAGTTGCCGCTGAACTATTACACATAAAACCATTAATTATCTTAAATAAAAAAGATTTACTGCCTGCTAAACATCCAATCCACCAATGGCTAACAATATATCGCACTTTAAATTATCCAGTTATTGAAGCATCTATAAAAGATGAATCTAGTGTGCGGCAAATTCAGCAAGAACTTAAAAATCAAACAAGTATTTTCTTGGGGCAATCTGGTGTTGGGAAATCATCACTTGTCAGTGCCTTTATGCCTAAAAATGATATTAAAATCGGCGCGCTTTCTGAAGCGACGGGATTTGGTAAACATACAACTTCTACGGCGCGACTCTATCATATTCCCACAGGCGGCGATTTAATTGATTCTCCTGGTGTGCGTAATTTCACATTGTGGGACATAACCCCTATTGAATTATTAAAAGGCTTTATTGAATGTAAACCCTACATCAGTCAATGCAAATTTAATGACTGCACACACTTACATGAACCAGATTGTGCCATCACTCAACTCTATGAAAATAAAGAAATTTCTGATATGCGCTTTGCAAGTTTACAAACCATTTTGCGAAGTTTACTATAAATTCTCCTGAAAGCCTTATATAAATTTTATAATATTTCAGTTTATGATTGAAAGTTTTTTATGCACATTTGCTCATTTCGCTCAAACAATTTAAAAAATTTTTGCATTTCAGATAACATGTGGGTAAAATCAGCCCATTCTGTATTTTTTTATAATTAATTGAGGATAAAAATCTATGCCATCAGTAAATGCTAAGCAAAACGAACACTTAGATAGCATGTTACGTCGCTTTAAACGCGCTTGTGAAAAAGCCGGTGTTTTAACTGAATTAAAACGTCGTGCGCGTTACACAAAGCCTACTAAAATTCGCGGTCAAGAAAAAGCTGCTGCAGCAAAACGCTGGCAGAAAAAATTAATGAAGGAAGCACCAATGCCTTCTCGCGGTATTAAAGGCCGTAAGAAAAAGAAAAAATAATTTTTATAGAATACCTACAATAAATTTACACGGTACGTAATAAATAATGCTAAACAAATAAATATCTCTTTCATTGCTTAGCATTATCATCATTAATGATACCAACTAGCACATTGAGGCTTAGCTAAGGTTATACGAAAACGACTTCAACACATAATATTGAAGTCGTTTTGGTATATTTAAACCAAAGGATTACTTATGTCTGAATTAAAAACAACTGTAATGCAAGATATTAAAACTGCAATGAAAGCTAAAAATATGCAACACTTAGGTGTGCTTCGCATGTTATCAGCAGCAATCAAACAGCGTGAAGTTGATGAACGTATCGAGTTAAATGATAATGATATTTTAAGCATTATTGAAAAAATGATTAAACAACGTAAAGATGCAGCTATACAATACGAAAAAGCAAACCGTGATGATTTAGTTGCTCAAGAAAACTTTGAAATTTCTGTGCTGATGCCTTACTTACCAACACCATTAACTGCTAGTGAATTAGATGCATTAATTAGCACAGCAATTGCAGAAACTGGAGCAACTAGTGTCCGTGAGATGGGCAAGGTAATGGCAATTATGAAAGAAAAAGCTCAAGGCCGTGCAGATATGACTGATGTTAGTAAGCGTATCAAAACAAAGTTAGCTTAAATCCTTTAGGAAAGCCAAGTAATGGCGGGACGTATTCCACAAACATTTATTCAAGAGCTTTTATCACGATGTGATATTATTGATGTTATTGATAGTCGTGTTCCGCTTAAAAAAAAGGGTAACAACTACAGTGCTTGTTGTCCTTTTCATCAAGAAAAAACACCTTCATTTACAGTGAGTGCCAGCAAGCAATTTTATCATTGTTTTGGTTGCGGTGAACATGGTAATGCTATTTCCTTTATCATGAATTATGACCGCTTAGGATTTATTGATGCAATAGAAACTTTAAGCGCTCAGCTTGGTCTGGCTGTACCCATTGAGAATCAATCACGAGAGAGTGAAAAACAATTTACTGACCTTTATCAAATTATGCAACAAGCCGCTGAATTTTATACGCAACAAATGTATAAGTATCAAGAAGCAACAAATTACTTACACAACCGCGGCCTAAATAATCAAGTCTTACAAAAATACAACATTGGATATGCACCTAATGCCTGGGACAATTTACTCTCACATTTTCAAGCCAAAGGGCAATCTCCAAGTACACTAAAAAAATGTAATCTTGCAAAACAAGGTAAAAATGATCACTATTATGATAGTTTTAGACACCGCATTATGTTCCCAATACGTGACCGAAAAGGGCGTGTTGTTGCATTTGGCGGACGTGTAATAAATAACGAAGAACCTAAATATCTCAACTCATCCGAAACGCCAATTTTTCACAAAAGTAGTGAAGTATATGGTTTATATGAAGCGTTACAGAGCAATCGAACTTTAACTTATGCCATATTAGTTGAAGGTTATATGGATGTCTTAGCATTAGCGCAATTTAATTTTACACAAGCAATGGCATGCATGGGCACTGCGATTACACAATCACACTTATCTCGTATTTTTAAGTATACCAATACAATTGTTTTTTGCTTTGATGGTGATATAGCCGGACGCAAAGCTGCTTGGCGTGCTGCACAAAATTTATTACCTCTTTTACGTGATGGCTTAACCGCTAAATTTATTTTTTTAGCGCAAGGCGAAGACCCAGATAGTTTTTTAAGAGCTAACGGTGAAAAAGCAATGCAAATCCTTATTGATGATGCCGAGATGTTTTCACAATTTTTTTGGCAATCAGTTAAAAGTGAGTTAGCGCTACATACAATGGAAGGTAAAGCTGCACTTAATCAACGCTGCGCCCCATTAATACAACAAATGCCAAACAGCTCACTTAAACTCATGATGGAACAAACATTACAACAATATACAGGTATAACGCCACAAAAAGTACCGCAAATAGCTACACATAAAAAACGCATTGCTCCGCAAGCCTTAACGCCTATGCGCGCAGCAATTGCATTACTCATTCAATTTCCAGAATTAGCTAAGGAAATTGATGCAACCACCATGCAAACGATTACAGGCGCCGGTAGTGAATTATTTCATCATCTCGTTGACTATATCGATAATCAACAAAATTGTAATACTGCAAACATTATTGAGGCATGGAGAGATACCGAGCATTATTCTGCACTTAGCAAATTAGCAGCATTGGATTTAATGGTTTCTGATGAAACAGCACATAACCAATTTATAGATATTCTACAACGCATTACTGAAAATTTTTATGCTACGATTGAAGAGCAGCTTTACCTTAAGATGCAAAATGGCAATATTGAAGCAATAGAAAAAACCTTACTGATGAATTTACAGAAATTAAAGCAAAACTTATTATCTGATGAGCAAAAGGAACATTTATTAAGCCAGTTAGTACAAAATTTGAGAATTTTTACCTAAAAACTGGCCATTAAGCGCTAAAAGGTCTACAATACGGCGTTTGTTTCTTAATTGGTTTAAATTTAACCTAAATACCCTGGTGGATTATGGCACAAGAGCAGAGTCAATCTTTTGTAAAAGTGATTATTACTAAAGGTCGTGAGCAAGGATATTTGACAATTCCGGAGCTTAACGACTTGTTACCTCAAGAAATTATTGATGATACTGAGCGCTTTGAGGAAGTCATTTCAACATTAACAGATATGGGCATTCAAGTCGTTGAAGAAGCGCCAGACCCTGATACGATTCGTTGGGATGAGACAGCGACCTCAGCGGATGAAACCACAGCGGATGAAGCTGCTGAACAATTTTCAAGTTTTCACGTTGAGGCACAGAGAACAACCGATCCTGTTAGAATGTATATGCGTGAAATGGGTTCTGTTGAACTCTTAACACGTCAAGGTGAAATTGCCATTGCTCGTCGTATCGAAGATGGGCAGAAAATGATAATGGCGGCGCTTGCTGAAAATCCTCATCTTATTGCAGAAATTATTCAAACATATAATCGCATTATCGAAGAAGAAGGTAGAATCACTGACTTATTAACGGGCTTCACTGATGATGAAGAAGCAACCGAAGTCAAATCTGATATTCCAGATAACCAAGTTGAAGATGAGTCTACGGATGAAACCACTGATGAAGATTCTGATGACGATGAGGACGAAGATAGTGATTCTGGAGACGCTGATGATCCAATGGACAATGGCCCAGATCCTGAACTTGTTAAAGAAAGATTTGCTTCATTACAAGCAAAACTTGATGATGTATTAAAAATAGAGAAAAAGCACAGCCGAACACATAAGAAAACATTAGAAAAACGTGCCTTACTTGCTGAAGAGTTTATTAAAATTAAGCTCACACCAAGACAATTTGACACAATCACAAAATCTATGCGTAAGTTACTTGAAGACATTCGCATACAAGAGCGCCTAATTATGTCTTTATGCGTACGCAAAGCTAAAATGCCGCGTGCAAAATTTATCAGCTCATTCCCAAATAATGAAACAAATCTAGAATGGATTGAAAAGCATATTGACAGTAAAAAAGCCTATGCTGAAGAATTAGCACTTTATCGTAAAGATATCATACGCGCACAAAAGAAAATTTTAGCTATTGAAGAAGAAGCCGAACTTTCAATTCCTGAAATTAAAGAAATTAATCGTAGCATGTCAATTGGTGAAGCCCGCACTCGCCGTGCAAAAAAAGAGATGGTTGAAGCAAATTTGCGTTTAGTCATTTCTATTGCAAAAAAATATACAAATCGTGGTCTGCAATTTTTAGACTTAATTCAAGAAGGCAACATAGGTTTAATGAAAGCTGTTGACAAATTTGAATATCGTCGTGGCTACAAGTTTTCAACCTATGCAACTTGGTGGATTAGACAAGCAATTACCCGCTCTATTGCCGATCAAGCCCGTACTATTCGTATTCCTGTTCACATGATTGAAACCATTAACAAAATTGAACGTTTTCGTCGAGAATGGCAGCAAAAACATGGTGAAGATCCCTCTCCCGAAGAATTAAGTAAGCTTGTGGGCATGCCTGAAGATAAAATTAGAAAAGTACTTAAAATTGCAAAAGAACCAATATCTACAGAAACACCAGTTGGTGACGATGAAGAAACAACACTGGGTGATTTCATCGTTGATCAAGGCGCACACTCCCCGCTTGATTTTGCAACTAATTCAGGCTTAAGTGAAGCAATGCAAAATATCTTATCAACGCTAACCGCAAGAGAAGCAAAAGTCTTACGCATGCGATTTGGTATTGATATGAATACTGATCACACCTTAGAAGAAGTTGGCAAGCAATTTGATGTAACACGTGAGCGTATTCGTCAAATTGAAGCAAAAGCCTTACGCAAACTGCGCCATCCAAGTCGCTCTGAAGATTTGCGAAGTTTTATGGATAGTGACGAAGAGTAAGACTTTATGGCGATTAGATCTCTATCTAATCGCCTTTACCTGCATCAACCACAAACATTAAATCAAAATTTGCGTAAATATAATCTGTTAGGAGAATTAAATCATGGCAAATGCTTTTTATGCACAATCTGGTGGTGTTACATCAGTTATTAACGCATCGGCCTGCGGCGTAATACAAACAGCACGTCAGCATAGCGATAAAATTGAAAAAGTCTTTGTGGGTCGTAATGGTATTATTGGAGCATTAAGAGAAGAATTATTTGACACAAGTCTAGAGTCAGACGCAGATATTGCCGCACTCATGCACACACCAGGAGGTGCATTTGGCTCATGTCGTTACAAATTAAAATCTATTGAAGAAAATCAAGCACAATACGAACGTTTAATTGCAGTATTTAAAGCACATGATATCCGTTATTTCTTTTATAATGGCGGTGGAGACTCGCAAGATACTGCAAATAAAGTCGCCCAAATGAGTCAGCGCATGGATTATCCGCTTACCTGCATTGGCGTCCCCAAAACGGTTGATAATGATTTGCCTCTAACAGATACCTGCCCTGGCTTTGGCTCAGTTGCAAAATATGTTGCTGTATCAATCAAAGAAGCGGGACTTGATGTCGCTTCCATGGCTGAGAGTTCCACTAAAGTTTTTGTGATGGAAGTTATGGGACGACATGCTGGATGGATTGCAGCAGCGGGTGCGCTCGCAGCAGAGACAGCAGCAGATGCGCCGCATATTATTTTACTGCCTGAAGTCAGCTTTGATGAACAGGCATTTTTAACAAAAGTTGATTATTGCGTCAAAACCTATGGATTCTGCGCCATCGTTGTTTCAGAAGGCGTTAAAAATGCTCAAGGACAATTTATTGCAGATGCTGGCTTAAAGGATGCTTTTGGCCACACACAATTAGGAGGCGTTGCTCCGGTTATTGCCCAACTTGTTAAAGATAATTTAGGCTATAAATATCACTGGGCAGTTGCTGATTATTTACAACGTTCAGCGCGACATATAGCATCACAAGTTGATGTGGAACAAGCTTATGCTGTTGGTAAAGCCGCTGTTGAATTTGCACTTGCCGGTAAAAGTGGCATTTTACCTATTATTATTAGAGAAACTGATTCGCCCTATCGATGGTCTATCGGCAAAGCTCCGCTAGCTGAAGTTGCAAATATTGAAAAGAAAATGCCAGCAGACTTTATTCGTGAAGATGGTTTTGGTATTACGCAAGCAGCAAAACGCTATTTACAGCCACTAATAATGGGCGAAGCGCAATTACCCTATGAAAACGGCCTACCAGTTTATGTTAAATTAAAAAATCACTTAATAACAAAAAAATTACCCGAGTTTGAGATTTAATTTCTTTGTCTGTATCTACTCAAGTCACTTGAAAATACTAAGTAATTTGAGTAGGTAAATTTTTTTTCATGTACAAATATGCAACTCAAACTGAGTTATATATCTTTAATTGATTCTATGAAAGCTTACACAAACCTTACTTAACTGGAAAATTAAAATAACGATTAGGATAAAGTTGATTTTTATAGGTAAAGTGCCACCATTCCTTTGAGTATGGTTCAAAACCATTATCCATCATTACCTTTTTTAATAATGAACGATTATCTTGCGCGCGCTGGCAAATTTGTTTATAAGCATAATGTGCGTGCGGATCTAAACAATCAAACCCCGTTCCCATATCAATACTATTATCTTTAAATCGTTGATTTAAGGGCGCATAACAAGCTTGTAATTTTTGTCCATCAGTATAAGTTGCTTGCTTTGGCGCTGGCACAGGCACAATAGTTAAATCAACGGTACTACCCATCGTATGTCCTGAATAACGTGCAATATAACCACTATTAAATAACATAGACTTATCAACGTTTGGATAAAATTCCGCTTTCATTTTGGTATCGCTTGCATTTTTGCTCCATTGATAAAAATCATCCACCGCCATTTGTGGTCTATAACAATCATAGACTTTTAATGAAAGCTTTTTTTTACGCAAATCAGTTTGAACTTTTTTTAATGCTTGCGCTGCCGGTTTTGTTAAAATACAAGTGGCTTTTTCATAGCCCTTAATTGGACGACCTACAAAATTATGTTCTCCGGCATAACGTATATCCTGTTGAATTGAAGGATCAATATCTTTTAAATAAACAAAACCACTCGGTAAACTGTATCCTAATTGAGGCAATATACCACTTACCAATAATGCAGCAAATGTAAATTTATTTTTCATATTAGATTCATCCTTATTTTATTAAGCAACAGTCTCATCTAACTGTCCTGCAACAGCTTTCATATCAACTAAACCACCAAATAATTCAAAAATATCCGGCAGCATTTGCGCAAACTCACTGGAGAAAATAGAAAAATCTGCATCAAATTGTTCTTCCTGAGTTTCAGCAGCGATATCGCTTATTTGATCTTGCACCAAATCTAGAAATTTTATACGTTTAATAGCTAATTCATTATCGATAATAAAACTGACTCTATCATGCCAACTCATGGCTAACTTCATGACTTGCTTTCCTGATGACACATGTGCGGTGACTTCTTTAGCAAATAAATCTTGATTAACACACTTTATCAGAGTTGCCTCAGCATCAGGGTTAATCATTTCACAATAATCTTCAATACAAAAATTTGTTGGCATGTCTTGATGCTTTAGCCACTCAGTCATGATAAAACTTGATTTTTGTACAGGCTCTGGCAATGCTAATTTAAAACTACCTAAACTCTTACGCAATAAAACCGTCAATTCTTCCGCTTTATTACGGCTACTGCTATCAACAATCAACCAACCTTTTTGTGTATCAATATACGCATACAACGTACTAGATTTTGTAAATGCCTGAGGTAATAAGGTAATCGACATCTCATCCATTAAATTACGTTTTTCACGTGCGCCTACTTGGCGTGATTCGGCAGCTTCAATTTGGGCAATTTTTTCAGCGACATGATCTCTAATAACGGTAGTAGGTAAAATTTTCTCTTCTTTCTTAGCAGCAATTAGATAGTTTCCATTAATGGCATGCACAAGTAACTCGTGCTCTTTACCCAAAGGCGGAATCCAACCAAAAGTGGTTTTTTCCATCTTGCCACAACTACGCGAAAGATCACTATAAAGTTTGTCATGTAACTGTTCTGGTGTTAATGTAAATTGTTCGGATAATCGATAAAGAATAATATTTTTAAACCACATAGTTGAACCTTTGAGTTATGTTATTACACAAATTAAAATCTATTACATTTTGGGGCAGTCTTATTATTGCTGGCATTTTATTAACCGGCGCATTTGCGCCATTTTACGGTTGGCCGCTAGCAATACTAACACTCGCTTATTTATTTTTTACTTGGCAAAAAAAAGCAATCAATCCTAAACAAGCCGCATGTTATGGTTGGCTATTTGGCTTAGGCTTTTTTACTAGTGCCGTTTCATGGATATATATTAGCTTATATACCTTTGGTGGCTTGCCTCTTTGGCTAGCTATTTTTATTAGCGCATTGCTAATTAGCTCGCTTGCCTTATTTCCAGCAATCACAGGTTATCTATTAAACCGCATTTTCACCCCAAATCACAAGTTAATTTACCTAATTGCTTTCAGTTGCTTGTGGGTTCTTACAGAATGGTTAAGAAGCACACTCCTTTCTGGCTTTCCTTGGGCTTTAATTGCCTATAGCCAAACAAATTCACCTTTAGCAGGATTTATTCCAATTTTTGGCCAATTTGGTGTTTCGTGGCTAGTGTGCTGTGCGGCTGCATTATTATGTTATCTACTTGATTTTAAAAGAACACAACGAATTATTGTCTTCTGTGCATTTCTTTTGCTTTTTATTTTAGGGCTGGCTTTACAGCAAATTAACTGGACACAGCCCTCAGGAAAGGCCATCAAAATCAGTGCAATTCAAGCCTTCGTTCCACAACAGTTAAAATGGGAAGCTGCACAATTTAAAACAAACTTACAGACCTATACGCAAATGACAGAACAAGCCTTGGCTTTAAATAGTGATTTAATTATTTGGCCTGAATCTGCAATTACCCTTCCAATACAATATGTTGATGATTATTTGTCAGTTTGGAATACGCGTCTGAATAAAACAAAAAAAACATTATTACTCGGCTTACCAATCCAAACAAATACTGAAACTTATTATAATGGTTTGATTAGTATTGGTGTTAATCATGGTGAATATAAAAAACGGCATTTAGTGCCTTTTGGCGAATATCCTTTTTTATATCCAATTAGTAAATATATTATTCAGTACTTTCACATCCCTATGTCAAATTTCACCCCCGGAAAATCACAACAAGTCTTAATGCAATTTAATCAAACAAAATTAGCAAATTATATTTGTTACGAAATTGCTTTTGAAAAGTTGGTGTTAAGTGATTTTCCACAAGCAAATTTAATTATCAACATTAGCGATGATAGTTGGTTTGGGCATTCGCTCGCAGCTTGGCAACAAGTCCAAATAGGGCAATTTCGCGCAATAGAAACTGGACGCTATGCAATATTTGCGACGAATGATGGTATTACTGCAATGAGCAATCCTAAGGGGGACTTTGTAAAAACACTTCCTCGCTATCAAAAAGCAATCTTAACCACAAAAGCCATACCAATGACTGGCAAAACACCCATTATGATAATGAATAGTCGAACAGTTTTATTAGGAATTATTTTACTATTGCTCTTGGGATATTATTGGATAAGCATTAAAAAATTTTTTAAAATGCTATGTTGATTTTATCCTTAAATTTAATAGTTAAACAAAGCTATCCCAATAAATATTAAACGCTTTTACGCGCAAATTGTGTGCCTGCACATTTCGGGCATTTAGGAATTGTAGAACTTTTGGTAAAGTGCAATACCTCATGGCAAGACTGGCAAGTTAATGTTCCAATACCAATCACCTCACCTGTTTTATACTCTTTAGCATGTTTTAATCGCTGGCTAAATTCAGTCCATTCCGCACTTACTTGCTTTGAAACAACTTTATAAGTTTCCCAAAATTTGGTTTCTATAAGTTTATAGTCAAAATAAATCCAATCAGCAAGTACGCGTTTAGCGTCTTTAAGAAACTCACCGGCATCACGTAAATCACGCATAAGATATTCGCCAATTTTTTCCGCTTCTTCTTCTGTAAGCTCACCTAACGCAACAGCCTTATGTTTTGCTTTTTCCATAACATCATCAACCATAGGTTCAGCTTTTTTACTCACGTCATCTAATTGCTCTTTTACCCGTTGTAACATGACGCCATAAGCCTTTTCTAATTTTTCTTGTGCTGATTGTATCTGGCTAACATCGGTTTTTTTCACCTCATGAGATTCTTTAGCTTTATGTGTTTCATTTTGAATTTTTTCAGATTCCTGTTCAGTATTACCCATGATAATTTCTCCAATAATAAATAGCCTGTTAACGTTTGTCCTATTGCCTTAAGCATAGACTAAAGCATACAAAAGCTCAAAATAATCAATAGGTTTAGCATTTATTATAAAATAACCTAGTCATTATCTCGAAATAACACAGTAACTTCTCTAAGCATCTACCTAATAGCCTCATGGTATATATCAATAGAAATGAGACTGAAGGATAAGTGAGTAAAAAATAACAAATCTTATGGGCATTCAGCTTAACATAATTATTCAGTCTACCCGTAAGATTTACTCTATGCCTTTGATCAGGTATCCTTAGCTGATCAAAAGCAACAAGGTAAATGTATTTAAAATGGACAGTCAGTATCAACCTCAACAAATAGAACAAGATATTCAAAAACGCTGGCAAGAAGAGCAAAGTTTTAAAGCCATTGAGGATTTAAATAAAGAAAAATTCTACTGTCTAGCTATGTTTCCTTATCCAAGTGGTACGCTACATATGGGACATGTGAGAAACTACACGCTGTCCGATGTTGTTGCTCGATATCAACGGATGTTAGGCAAAAATGTATTAAATCCTATGGGCTGGGATGCTTTTGGTTTACCCGCTGAAAATGCTGCATTAAAGCATGGTGTTGCCCCAGCAAAATGGACATACCAAAATATTGATAAAATGCGCGAGCAATTTAAACAATTAGGTTTTTCTTATGATTGGGAACGTGAGATTGCAACATGCCATCCTCAATATTATCACTGGGAACAATGGTTTTTTATTCAACTTTATAAAAAGGGCTTGGTTTATAAAAAAAATGCTACGGTGAACTGGGATCCAGTTGACCAAACAGTATTAGCCAATGAGCAAGTTGTTAATGGTTGTGGCTGGCGTTCAGGCGCGCCCGTTGAGCGCAAAGAAATTTCCCAGTGGTTTATTAAAATTACTGAGTATGCAGACGAATTACTCTCAGGACTTGATCAGTTAGAATATTGGCCTGAGCAAGTAAAAACCATGCAAAAAAATTGGATTGGCCGCTCCGAAGGTGTTGAATTTGATTTCCCTGTTGAAAATACAGATGAAAATATTCGTGTGTTTACAACTAGAGCTGATACCTTATACGGTGTCACCTATCTTGCCATTGCGCCACAGCATCCATTAGCTAAACTCGCTGCAAGCTTAGATCAAAACTTAAGTATGTTTATCAAAGACTGTAAACATATTAAAACCGCTGAAGCTGACATAGCTACTATGGAGAAAAAAGGTATTGCAACCCCTTTTTATGCTATCCATCCTTTAACAAAAGAGCGATTACCAATTTGGATTGCAAATTTTGTGCTTATGGACTATGGAACGGGTGCGGTTATGTCCGTACCGGCACATGATGGGCGAGATCACGACTTTGCTTTAAAATATCATCTACCTATTCAACAAGTGATACGGCCGGAAAATAACATTGACGTTAACATACAAGAAACTGCTTATGAAGATCAAGGTACATTAATTAACTCTGCTGAATTTAATCAACAGTCCTCTGATGAAGCATTGATTAATATCGCTGATAAATTAGTCAAAATTGCTAACGGTAAGAAAAAAATTAACTACCGATTACGCGACTGGGGTGTTTCAAGACAACGTTATTGGGGTGCTCCAATCCCCATGATCTACTGCGATGACTGTGGGACAGTACCTGTTCCGGAGCAAGACTTACCTGTTAAGCTGCCGGAAAATGTAGTCCTCACCCAAGCAGGCTCACCGTTGGCGAATATACCTGAATTTATAAATGTTGATTGTCCAAACTGTAAAAATTTAGCAAAACGTGAAACCGATACTTTTGATACTTTTTTTGAGTCTTCATGGTATTACGCACGTTTTTCTTGCAAAGATCAAAACAGCACAATGCTAGATGACCGTGCTAAATATTGGACACCGGTTGAGCAATATATTGGCGGCATTGAACATGCAATATTACATTTACTCTACTCAAGATTTTTTCACAAAGTCATGCGTGATGAAGGCTTATTAAATTCTGATGAACCTTTTACTCGCTTACTCACTCAAGGCATGGTACTCAAAGATGGTGCAAAAATGTCTAAGTCTAAAGGGAATGTTGTCGATCCAACTACATTATTAACCCAATACGGCGCAGACACTATTCGTTTATTTTCTATGTTTGCAGCACCGCCGGAGCAATCTTTAGAGTGGTCAGATAGCGGTGTTGCTGGCGCAAATCGATACCTTAATCGTTTATACCAATTCGCACTCACACATGCAGATTGGCTAAACACGATTAATGATGACTTAAAAGAGAATGTGCTTAAACCAGATATAAGTGCTTTAACTTCGTCTAATGAAAAAGCTATGCGTAAATCAATACATGAAATTGTTAAACAGATACATTTTGACTTCAAACGTTATCAATTTAACACTGTAGTTTCAGGCTGCATGAAACTGTTAAATATATTAGAAAAAATACCAATGCTAAATGAAAAAGCCTCTCGTACAATTATTCAAGAAGGCCTAGGCATTTTACTCAGAATTTTATCACCTATTGCGCCGCATATAACGCAATATTTATGGGAAAAACTAGGTTATGGTAATGACTTAACTAAAGTTAAATTCCCTAAAGCGGATAATTCTGCGCTTAAGTCAGAAACTATCAACTTAGTTGTTCAAGTTAATGGAAAACTTAGAGGGCATATTGATATTCCTGTTGATGCAGATGAAGAAACCATACAAATGCTAGCAATGGCGCACCCTGATGTTCATAAATTTATTGAAGGCAAAACGTGTAAACGTTTTATTTATGTACCCAATCGATTAGCTAATATTGTAGTTGGAGCATAATTTATATGAAAGCAACGACATGGCAAAATATCTGTATAATCATTTTATTCAGTATATTGTTGACTGCGTGTGGCTTTCATTTACGCACACAAGAACCGTTGCCGCCTGAACTACATACTTTATATATCGACAGTGCAAATCCATACGGTAATCTAACTTTAGAACTAAAGCAAATTCTAAAATCGTTAGATACACAGCTAGTTGACTCTGCGCAAGATGCCCCAATTACCTTAAGAATCTTTGGGGAACAATATGTATCAGATGTATTATCTGAAAGTGCAAGCTCAAGTACAGAACAATACACCCTGCATTATCAGGTTCAATATGAATTATTAAGTAAAACAGGTAAAGTTTTATTTGGACCTAAAATAATTCATAATCAGCGAAATTATACTGTCAATGAGAATCAAGTATTAAGTACTGACAGTGAACAAGAGTCATTGCAAACAGAAATGCAACATGATGCTGTATTTACCTTATTACGTCAATTAAGTGCGCCAGAAACGCAAAAAAAATTACAGCAATCAATAACAAAAAAACAACTTAATAGTTAAATGAAAATTTATCCAGAAAAATTAGCACAACAACTTAAATATGATATCAAGCATGCTTACTTCCTTTCTGGTGATGAGGCACTATTAATCAGCGAAGCGCAATTGCAAATCATTACAGCAGCGAAACAACAAGGATTTCAAGAGAGAAAAGTTTATCATGGTATGACTAATCAAGACTGGGAAAGTTTCTATCATGATTATCAAAGCCTAGGGTTGTTCAATGAAAAAGAAATTATAGATATTAGATTGCACAACAATAAATTTTCAGATACTGCAAAAAAAATACTTACTGAGTTACTTGCAAGTCCAAATCCTGATAAATTATTAATATTAAGCTTTCCTAAAATAGAAACTGCAACGACAAAAACAAAATGGTTTAAAGCCCTTGAAGCAAATACTACTTTTATTCAGTTTTGGCCAATGGAAAAAGATCAATTTGTAAGATGGTTGAAAGCACGCCTACAGCATCAGAATTTACAATTAACATCTACAGCACTTAATTTACTCACCTCACTCACCGAAGGTAATTTATTAGCTGCTCAACAAGTCATACAACAATTACACCTACTCTATGGTGATGGCCGACTCAATGAACAAGATATATTGAAAGTTGTTTCCGATCACTCCCAAACGCAATTATTTCAGCTGGCTGATGATATACTTACTGGTGATGGCCTACGTATTGCCCACGGATTAAATAACCTAGCGGCGCAAGGTACAGACCCTATTCTAGTGCTCTGGTTGCTAAGCAAAGAAATACGCGCCTATTTAAGTTTATTTAATGCGCAAATGCAGCAAGAGAGTTTAACAAAAATTTTTCAACGGCTACAAATTTGGCCGAAAAAACAAAATGCATATCATGTTATTTTCAAACGACATTCAACAAAATCTTTAATGACATTACTACAACAAGCATATCAAATTGATTTAATGCTCAAAGGCATTTTAACAACCAGTGTTTGGGATGCGCTAAAACGATTAGCATTAGCATTAGCAGGGATAAAAATATGACAAAACCTATTGGTATTTTTGGTGGCACATTTGATCCAATTCATTATGGGCATTTACGTAGTGCACTAGAATTAAAACAAATTTTAACACTGGAGCAAATACGTTTTATTCCATGTCAACAACCAGTCCATAAGTCTAACGTTTATGCAAATGCAAAACAACGTCTAGAAATGTTGAAACTTGCGACACAATCCGAACCTGACTTTGTTATTGATCCAAGAGAAGTTTATCGCGATACTCCTTCTTATATGATTGAAACATTGAGCTCACTTAAGCAAGATTTTACAGATATACCACTACTGCTCATAATGGGTAGCGATGCTTTTGCAGAATTACCGCAATGGCACCAATGGGACAAATTATTAAATTTTTGCCATATTGTAATCGTAATGCGACCAGGTCATCGATTAAACTTGACACCTCAAATGCAACAATATCTTAATACTCATAATTTAGCTGATGCTAATTATCTAGAAAAACAATTATCTGGTGGTATTTATGTGCAAAGTATAACGGCATTAGATATTTCAGCAACGATGATTCGTGCGCAGCTTTCAGCCAATATTAGCCCAAAATTCTTGCTTCCAGAGGCAGTTTTATCGTATATTAACCAGCAAAATTTATACAAAGAGATTTTTTAATGATAACAAGTGATTTACTTAAATTAATACAAACAACGCTCGAAGATATGAAAGCAATCGATATTATCGTGCTAGATGTAGAAAAAATTACCAGCATCGCTGATTACATGATTATCTGTTCTGGAAACTCCACCAGACATGTTAAAGCAATTGCGCGCGAATTAGTTGAAAAGGCAAAAAGTGCCCAAGTCCGCCCTCTTGGTGTTGAAGGTGAACAAGACGCTGAATGGATTTTAGTTGATTTAGCCAATATTATTATTCATGTAATGCTGCCTAAGGCAAGAGATTTTTATAATTTAGAAAAGCTATGGAATATTGAATCTATAAGCCAAAATGAAGATTAATCTTATTTGTATTGGCCAGCAAATGCCAACATGGATTCAAACGGGCTATCAAGAATACTGCAAACGCATGCCTAAAGCTTGTCAACTAGTTCTGCATGAACTGCCAATGCCTAAACGTACAAAAAATATTATTGCACCAAAACTTAAACAGCAAGAAGCTAAATTAATTCAAAAAGCAATTCCAAATAAAACGTATATGATTGCACTTGATGAGCATGGTAAAGACTGGTCAACGCGTGGCTTAGCACAAGAAATGCAACAATGGCTACAGTTAGGACTAGACATTAGTCTGATTATTGGGGGGCCTGATGGATTAGATAATTCAATACTAGAAACCGCAAATGCTAAGCGCTCATTATCTCAACTTACATTACCACATCCTTTCGTACGTATTATTCTGGCTGAACAACTTTATCGTGCATGGAGTCTTCTCAATAACCATCCTTATCATCGCGATTAAATTATTCTTAGCGATGTGTCTCTTAAGTACATTCCCACATAGACGCAGAAATCTACCTCAAATAAATAACGTGGCTATAACAATACAAGTTTATGCGTCAACAGGTGTTAACGCTTCATCTAAGAAATATTGCCCAAATATCTCTTGCAAAATATCTTTTGCTAACTGTGATATCTGACTATTCGTACCAAAAAATGCATGATCCAGAAATTGTATTGCCAGTTTTTCATCTTGTTGCACAAATGATGCTAAAGATGATAGCTGATAATGCGTCATTAAAGTAGGCAAAGCAACTCGCTGATCAACAGGAATGCTATACCACGCAAAATAAAGTGCGAGTAATTGATTTCCTTGCGCTACATCTTTATGTAACCTTTTAGCGAATTTGTCAGACCGTTTAATTTCCCACAAATCACGCAACATACCAATACACACTAAATGCAATGCATGTTGTGCAAGCTCTAACTGTTTACCACGACTTGCCATCAACAAACAATCTAAACCTTTTGCGGGGTTTTTCTGCATTTTTATGGCTTCAGCCAATGGCTCTCCTCCCTCAACAGTCATTCCTAACAACCATGCACCATATCCTAATGCCACAGATTGGTTTTCTTTTTCAATTAAGTTTTCACAAATATCAATAAATTTACTAATATCTTTGGCAATGTAACCACGACCATAAGCGTATGCAATAACAATATCTTCAATTGCATCTTGATGTCCTTCAGCAACAGCAATATGAAAATAATGCTCAGCTAAACGCTGCCTTTCTCGTGGGTCAATACTATTAAAATATTTAGTGCATGATTGCTCAGCTGAAATAAATTTACCCATAGCGGCATAACAACAGCCTAATTCATAGGCCGCTTCTGCATGGCCGCGCTCGGCTGCTAACTTTAAAAAGACGACGGCATCTTCAGCAGGATAAGTAAACTCAGATGCGCAATTCAATGCCCGTGAGGCTAATAAAAATGCCGCATCTTTATTGCCAAAATCACAAGCCGTTGTGAGGTGTTGATTAATTAAATGCTGTGAGAAACTATCATCTCTGTTTTGTTCAATCATTTCAATTGCTAGAGATAATGCATGCAAGGCTTTTTCATGCGCGAGTGCCATATCAAGCACTGCGTATTCCTTAGTGCCTATTTTTAAATTCTTAAATATCGGCCGGTAGCGCTTACGCGCAGTAGCACTGTCCATCGTTACATCCATCCATTGGTTCTACTTGTTGGTCAATCATAATATTTTCTTATTATGATAACATTGTCAATACTTGCTATCTTTATTTTTACATTAATTTATTAAAGCATTTATTTTATATTTTGTAAATAATATTTTTAACTTTATCAATGCTATTTTGCTTATATCACTATGCTTCTGCTATGATAGTCCAGAATTTACAGAGAATTGTTGGAATCAAACTCTGAACAAAAATAAAATAGTAGCAATATCGCATGGAAAAAAAGAAAGTTAAACTCAAAGATCATTTGAAAGAAGTGGGATTATTTAATCGTCGATTATTAGTCGCCTTATTGTTCGTTATTGTATTAACACTAATGCTAATCCTTCGTCTTTGTTATTTACAAATTATACAACATCATTTATACACAACGCTTTCTGAAAAAAATCAAGTTACACTGCTGCCAATTGCGCCTAATCGCGGATTAATATATGATCGAAACGGCGTATTAATCGCACAAAATGTCCCAGTGTTTAATTTAGAAATTATTCCGGATAAAGTTAACAACCTAGAAGAAACAATTGAAAAATTAAGTAAAATTATTGAGTTAACGCCAGAAGATAAAGAACAATTTTATAAACAACTCAAACAACATCGTCGCTTTGATACCGTGCCTTTAAAAATAAAACTTAATGATGATGAAGTGGCGCGCTTTTATGTGAACCAATATCGATTTCCGGGCGTATTAATTAGTGCACGATTGATGCGCTATTATCCATTAGGGGCATCGTTTTCTGATATTTTAGGTTATGTTGGCCGAATAAATGAAAAAGAGCTTAATAAAATTGATCAAACAAATTATGCAGCTACTAACTTTATAGGAAAAGTTGGTATTGAAGCTTATTACGAAGATCAATTACATGGTGAAGTTGGATATCAACAAGTTGAAACTGATGCCAGCGGACGTATTGTTCGTGTTTTAAAACGCATTCCACCTAAACCTGGAGAAAATCTTTATTTATCTGTGGATAGCAAATTACAATTAGCATCTGAAAAAGCACTAGGGGATAATTTTGGTGCTGTTGTTGTCATTCAACCTAGTACTGGTGAAATTCTTGCGATGGCATCAAATCCAACTTACGATCCCAACCTTTTTGTCAAAGGCATGACAACGAAAGAATACAATGCCTTACAAAATGCACCAGGACGTCCACTTTTTAATCGCTCTATTCGAGGACAATACGCTTTTGGTTCCACGATAAAACCATTCCTCGCATTAGAAGCATTAAATGCTCATGCGATTACAAAAAGTTATAAAATTAAAGATCCGGGATATTTTTCTTTACCTGGCTCGTCTCATGTTTATCGTGACTGGAAACGTGGTGGACATGGTACAGTAGATGTCATAAAAGCCATTACAATTTCTTGTGATACCTTTTTCTACACTGTCGGTGTGAAAATGGGCATTTCTCACATTCATGCTATTTTAAATGATTTTGGCTTTGGCCAATTAACGGGTGTTGATATTGGAGAAGAGATTCCAGGATTAGTACCATCGCCCGCATGGAAACATAAAGCAAAAGGTCAACCTTGGTATCCTGGCGATACAGTTATTTCCGCAATTGGCCAAGGCTATATGCTGACAACTCCCTTACAGTTAGCAAATGGTACAGCGATACTATCAATGCGCGGACATGGTTTTAAACCTCACTTTCTAACGAAGTGGCAAGATGCGCAAGGAAAGTTTCATACAAAACCGCCCGTTACCGCTCCCGTTGTACATGCTGACCCACAATATTGGGATATTGTCATTGAAGGTATGCAAAAAGTTATTCAACCTGGTGGTACAGCCGCACGCTTTGGGCATACGCCATATACAGTTGCAGGTAAAACCGGTACAGCGCAAGTTTATAGCACTTATGGCAAAGGACAAGATAAAAACCTGCCAAAACATTTACGTGATAACTCATTATTTATTGCATTTGCTCCCATAGATAAACCAGAAATTGCTGTTAGTGTCATGGCTGAACACAGTAAAGATGCAAAAATGATTGCCAGAAAAGTATTTGACGCTTATTTTGAGGAAGAGAAAGAGGAAAAGCAAAAACATGAAACTAAATCCAACGATCATTCTCAAAGCACCCATTAGCCAACGCGAAAAAATGCGTAAAATGAATAGGACACTCTCAGAGCGGATTCATATTGATTTCTTTTTATTTTTTGCATTGCTAAGTCTAACTGCGCTTGGACTATTTGTACTTTATAGTGCAAGCAACGGCAATTCACTTTTAGTTTTTAGACAAATTGCGAGGCTAGGTATTGCCTACTTCATCATGATTATTATTGCACAAATACCGCCCACAAAAATGCGCCTGTGGATCCCATGGATTTATTTAATTGGTGTATTATTACTTACTGCTGTATTAATTATTGGTGATGTTGGTAAAGGTGCACAACGATGGTTAGATTTAGGCTTTATTCGGTTTCAACCCTCTGAAATCATGAAGCTTGCTATTCCCATGTTTGTGGCTTGGTATCTTGCTGACAGAGAATTACCACCATCATTTATCGATTTACTCGTATGCGCATTTATTATTGCTGTACCAGTATTAATGACAGCAAAGCAACCTGATTTAGGTACTGCCCTTATGCTTGCTGGAACTGGTGCTTGGGTTTTATTTTTAGCTGGTATGCGTTGGCGATTAATCTTATTGCTTCTACTTGCGGCAGCAGCAGCTATGCCAGCGCTATGGTTTATGATGCATGGCTATCAACGACAAAGAGTATTAACCTTTTTAAATCCAGAATCAGACCCACTTGGCGCAGGTTATCATATTATTCAATCTAAAATCGCCATTGGTTCAGGTGGCGTTTTTGGTAAAGGCTGGCTCAACGGCACTCAATCACATTTAAATTTTTTACCAGAACACGCAACGGATTTTATTTTTGCCGTATTAGGTGAAGAACTCGGTTTAGTTGGTGGTTTGGTGCTACTTGCAATAGTAACAATCATTATGTTACGTGGATTATATATGAGCACACAAGCACAAGACACCTTCACACGGCTGGTTTCTGGTAGTTTAATCCTTACTTTCTTTTTATCAATTTTTATTAATATTGGTATGGTTACAGGATTATTACCTGTCGTAGGCGTACCTCTGCCTTTATTCAGTTATGGAGGGACATCCATGGTTACTTTAATGGCAAGTTTTGGCGTTTTAATGTCAATACATACTCACCGCCGCCTTGTTGCTAAGTGATTTTTTGTGCTATGTTTAAATAACCTTCAAAAGTGTATTAATTTAGAAGTATGGGATTTTCACTATGCGCCGAGCTATCATCACAACATTTATTATATGCATGTTCACAATTATCTCAACAAGCTATGCCACTACCAGTAAAACTTCTTCAAATGCGACTAAGGAAAATACGGTAAATCAACAAAATATGCAATTTAGTCAACGTCAAGACGTGCAAAAGTTTATTAATCTGATGGTTAAAAAACATCAATTTAAAAAAGAAAATTTAGAACAAATTTTTAATAAAGTTCACATTCAACAAAGCATTTTAAAAACCATGTCAAAACCTGCTGAAACTTGGTCATGGTACAAGTATCAAAAATTCTTTTTAACAACAAGTCGAATTCAAGGTGGTATTACTTTTTGGAATAATCATGCAAAAACTTTAGCTGATATAGAGAAAAAAGATGGCGTACCTGCTAGTGTGATTGTTGCAATTATTGGGGTTGAAACTGCCTATGGACAAAACCAAGGAAGTTATCGCGTACTAGATTCTCTCTCTACCTTAGCTTTTGAATATCCTAAACGCAAAAAGTTTTTTCAAAGTGAATTAGAAGCTTATTTGTTATTAGCAAGAGATAATCAATTTGATGTAACCAGTATGCTAGGTTCTTATGCAGGTGCCATTGGACAAGGCCAATTCATGCCAAGTAGTTACAGACATTATGCCGTCAATTATAACGGTAAAGGTCAAACAGATTTACGCTCTGATACAGATGATGTCATCGCAAGTATCGGTAATTATCTAGAAAAGCATGGTTGGGCCAGAAATAAAATAATTGCTTCTAAAGCACAGGTAACAGGATCACGCTACAAAAAATTAACAAAAAATCAACTCAAACCACAATACTCAGTCGCATTCTTAAAAAAACATGGGGTTGTGCCGATCATAAGTGTACCTTCTACAGCCAAAAGTAACTTTATGGTATTAGAAGGTAAAAATACGCCGCAATACTGGTTAGGTTTTCATAATTTTTATGTGATCAGTCGCTATAATCCACGAATTAATTATGCGATGGCAGTTTATCAATTAAGTGAAGCAATCAAAAAAGCAAGAACATTGAGCAATCATTGACAATGCGGTTAAATCAAGTTGCGTTAATGCAATAAAGAAATTAAAATAAGTAATTCGCGTTTAACCGAGTCAATTATTTGACAGCACATGTGCTTTACTACAAAGATTTGGGACTTGTTCCCTACTTGCCTATTTGGCAGAAAATGCAATCGTTCACACAAAATAGAACGGCAGAGACGCCGGATCAAATTTGGTTTTTACAACATGAGCCCGTTTTTACACAAGGTCAAAATGGTAAACCCGAGCATTTACTCGCCCCAAAAGAAATTCCAGTTGTCCAAGTTGATCGTGGTGGACAAATCACTTATCACGGACCAGGCCAACTTGTTGTCTATCTCTTGATTGACATTAAACGACAAAACTTTGGTATTCGTCACTTAGTCACGACGATTGAAGAATCCGTTATTCAATACTTAGCTAGCCTCAATATTCCTGCGCAAGCAAGAAAAGATGCGCCTGGAGTATATATAGGTGATATGAAAATCGCTTCGTTAGGATTGAGGGTTAAACGAGGTTGTTCGTATCACGGATTAGCTTTTAATATTCATATGGATTTAGAGCCTTTTAGTCGTATTAATCCTTGCGGACTCACAAATATCAAAATGACACAAGTTAATGATTTTACAAATAATTGGGACTTCGAGCAGATTAAACAACAATTACTTAGCTACTATTGCAAATACCTAGGTTATGATAAAATTAAACGATTAACCACCATTCATAATGAATAGTTTTAATCGGAAATAATTCATGGATTTAGTTCAACATATAAAACCTATTATTGACTGGCTGCATTTTCACCCTGGATATGCTGGTGTTTTTACTTTTCTTATTTCATTTGCTGAATCCTTAGCCATACTGGGATTAATTGTTCCTGGCTCTGTTGTAATGAGTGCCGTTGGCACACTTGTTGGTGCAGGTATAATTCCCGCATATGAAACTATGGGATGGGCAGCTTTAGGCGCTATAGTCGGTGATATTTTAAGTTTTAAAGTGGGTTATTATTATACAGACCAGATTAAGGAAATTTGGCCGTTTCGAAAATATCCACAAATGATCGCAAGCGCAGAAGATTTTTTTGATCGTCATGGTGGTAAAAGTATTTTTCTAGGCCGGTTTGTTGGACCCATGCGTCCGATTGTGCCATTAGTTGCTGGTATGATGCGCATGAATAAAATACGTTTCTATATTCCATGTGTTATTGCTGGCATTTTGTGGGCACCAGCATATATGTTGCCGGGCATGTTCATTGGAGCGGCATCACAACAACTCGCGCCAGAAACAGCAACACGTTTTCTCATTACCGTTTTAATCGTTTTAACTTTTATTTGGCTCACCGCTTGGTTCTTCAAATGGCTAATCAGCAAAGTTATTGATGTCGCTGACAAAGGCATGGATATTGTTTGGCATTATCTAAAAAATCATAGAAATACACGTTGGATTTGTATTTTATTACAAGACCCTTTAAATCCTAAAGGCCATGGACAACTTACAATGGCAATTGTTGCTGTGATTTTTATTGGTTTATTTATAAGTATTTATTATAGTACCTTACACCACGGTTTTTTTACCTTACTTAATCAACCAGTACACCAACTTTGCCGCAATATTCATTCTGCTTTTATGACCAAGGTTATGATTCTCATTACTTTTGTAGGATATAAATATGTTGTTGGTTTTGTCTCATTAGCCGTTTTTTCTTGGTTAGTACTTAAAAAAAATTATCGTGCAGCCATACATTGGTTATTTGTAAGTGTTACTGTCATTTTCAGTGTATTATTACTTAAACATTTTATTTACTCACCTAGACCCGGTGGCTTATTAGATGCAAGCAGCGTTGATTCTTTTCCTAGTGGACACACGACCTTATCCGTGGCAATTTATGGTTTTTTTGCTTTTTTAATTGCGCGAAATTTTTCACATGCCTCACAACGAAAATATATTTATAGTTTTTTTATTGCACTTTGTTTACTTATAATGACCTCACGTGTGTATTTAGGTGCACACTGGTTAACAGATGTGCTTGCTGGCAGTTTATTAGGACTTATTATTGTTTTTCTTGCAGTCATTTCATTCAAACGCGCGATTTCTCCAAAACTAAAATTAAAAGGACTTATTACCGTTGCGTTTCTTACATTACTCGCTTGTATGCCTTGGCAAATTACACACAACTATTCTGAAATGTTACAAATTTATACGCCATACTGGCCTAGCTATTCAGCAAATTTAGATTCATGGTGGCATCAACCTAACGATAATACGCCACTATATCGCCCTAATCGTATTGGTCAACCTGTTGAATTTATGAATGTCCAGTGGGTTTCATCATTATCCACAATTCAAAATAATTTACAAAAAGAAGGGTGGAAAATAATCCCTAAAATGAGCTTAATTGACTTAATAAATCGTGTAGCATCGTATAATGATGAAGATCATTTACCTATTCTTGCTCCCTTATACTTAGGCAAACCACCTATACTTACCGCAGTTAATTATTCAAGTGAAAATCGTATATTAATATTACATCTATGGGCATCAAACATTGAATTTACTGATAGTAACTTACCTTTATGGGTTGGTACATTAACCTATCAATTACCTCGCAGCCATAAATTTTGGTTACATAAAAAATATTTACAAAATCTCAAAGAGTTTGATGCACCACCTGATGAGTTAAAACCTTTTCTCAGAGGTTTTAAGTACCACACATTAAAGTATGATGCTGACAAAAAACCACCTCATATCCCTGCTTATGAATGGCAAGGTGGTGTGATTTTTGTCATGCCTAATAGCCGTTGAAAAATACCATCAAAACCTTTATTACTCATTACTAATATATGTTCATTCGCTTTAGCATTTTTTTGTAAGTAAGCAACAATATCATCTGTTTGTGCAAATAACTTTATTGGTTTAGTTGTTTGTTCGAGCAGATGACGCATATCCCAACCTTTAATTTCATGTTGCTTAATAAGCACTTCATCAGCATCAATAAAAGCTTGCATAATAGTGTGCTGATGAGTACCATTTCGCATAGTGTAAGATCCAAATTCTACGACAGCATAAATTTTTTCAGTACCAACATGACGACGTAATCCAGATAAAGTTGTAGCAATCGCAGTTGGGTGATGTGCAAAATCATCATAAACTTTCACACCATTAAAGGTGCCTTTAAATTCAAGTCTTCTCTTGGCATTTTTAAATTGATTTAATGCTTCAATTGCATGCTGTGGTGTAATACCTACATGTCTAGCTGCTGCAATTGCAGCCAATGCATTTGCTTTATTATGTGCACCAATCAATTGCCAATTAATATGACCTTGAATAGTATCATCCATTTCAACAGTGAATTGACTATCATCATGGTTTGCTTGAATTGCTTGCCAACAACCATTCTCACCTGTTGTCTGCTGCTCACTCCAGCAACCCTGCTGAAGTGTTGATTGTATTGCTTGATCACTTTGTGGATAAATTATCAATCCAGACTGCGGTACAGCACGCACCATGTAATGAAATTGTTTTTGAATTGCAGTAAGATTATCAAAAATATCCGCATGATCAAATTCTAAATTATTAATGATTAATGTTCTTGGACGATAATGTAAAAACTTAGAGCGTTTATCAAAAAAAGCGGTATCATATTCATCGGCTTCAATCACAAAAAAAGGTGTATCACCAATTCGCGCTGAGACATTAAAATTACCTGGTATACCACCAATTAAAAATCCAGGTGACATATTTGCATATTCTAAAATCCAAGCAAGCATACCGCTTGTTGATGTTTTTCCATGAGTACCTGAAACCGCTAAAACCCATTTATTTTGTAATACATAACGATATAACCATTCAGGCCCTGAAAAATACGGTATATTATGATCTAAAACATATTCAACGGCAGGATTGCCACGGCGCATGGCATTACCAATAATGACACAATCAGGTTGTGGCTGTAATTGCTTAGGATCATAACCTTGTATCAAGGTAATACCTAATGCTTCAAGCTGTGTACTCATTGGTGGATATACATGCTCATCACAACCACTTACTTGATATCCTAATGCTTTAGCGATTGCAGCAATACCGCCCATGAACGTACCGCAAATGCCTAATATATGTATGCGCATAAAATATCTGCCTTATCCCATAAATTGTCGAACTACAATTGTTGCACTGTTTGCAAACACCAACATAATAATAGCTGTGGTAAGAGCAATAAACCAACCTTTATTCAAAGCATGTTTATAAATGAAGCCACAAATAAAAATGGACCAAAAGAAAATAGCTAACATCAATAATTTTGATAATCCAGATAATAATTGCCCAGAAACACCTAGACTTAACAAAATCAATAAGCAAACACTTAAAATAAAACCAAAAATGATTAACAGTGCCGAACAACCTAAAATTGTACTTGCCGTCTGCACAAAGCGTGATTTCAATTTAAAAGTCTTTAAAATCAGAAAAATATAAACCAGCAATACCGCAACAAAAACGCTTGCAATAATTGTACCTTTAATATAACCAACAGCATTTCCCATCGAGTAAATAAAAATTATTAAATTGGTTAAAATGATGAAATAAAGCGTTATTAATGAATATTGCACATCCTGTGGCTTTGCCTTTAATAAACAAATTTTGATCAATTGTATGACATTGTGTTTTAACATGAACTATCCTTTACTATCAGCTTAAAAATTTAAGGCTATTTTATGCATTCTAAGCGCTATTTACGGTTAGATGAACAACCACAGTATTATAAAGTGAAATTTTTAAAAGCCAAAAAATCTAATCATGAAATTATTATTTTCGTTCATGGTTTATTTAGAAGTTATCGCTCTATGTATCTACTTGCACGTTTTTTTCGTAAAAAAGCTTATGATTGCTATTTATTTGATTATCCATCCACTAAACATATGCTTCAAAAACATATCGATGGTTTTTCGCACTTTTTAAATCATTGTATTACGCAGCATCCTCATGAGAAAATACATATTATCACGCATAGTATGGGTGGAATTTTATTACGTGGTGCATTAAATCAATTGTCAACTCAACATTGTCAACACATACAAAGTGTTGTTATGCTTGTCCCGCCAAATCAAGGTTCTCCCTATGCAAGTAAAATATTAACTTGGCTACCAAAAATTAAATTATTAATAAAGCCACTATTTGATATATCTCATCTGCCACAAGCGCACGTTCATACATTAAAATCTGTATGTCACCCAAACATAGGGATTATTGCGGCTAAATATGATAAAAAAGCTCCTAGCGAATTAGCTCATCTTCCCTATCAAAAAGATTTCATGATTATTAATATTACACACAGCCTCATTATTGATCATCCTAAAACCAAAAAAGCAATTTTAAACTTTATACGATTTGGAAGATTTTTACCACAGAATAACATCTTTAAATAATGATGTTATAGCTTTGGCTACTTTAAATAGTTATAGTATACGTACTAGGGTGCTATTTGATTGATTCTTTTTAGAAAGGAAATGAATAAAATGGCGTCCCCAAGGGGATTCGAACCCCTGTTACCGCCGTGAAAGGGCGGTGTCCTAGGCCTCTAGACGATGGGGACCTAAGTCTTAAATTAAAAAGTTACAGTCTTTTGCTGCAGTAACTTTATAGCCGAGAATATACAGAATATTGACTTAAAATACAAGTTTTTTTTTGCTTTTTAATATAATCAATAATAAAAATTTGGTGGAGCTAGGCGGGATCGAACCGCCGACCTCTTGCATGCCATGCAAGCGCTCTCCCAGCTGAGCTATAGCCCCAAAAGTTATAAAGAGGTATTCTCTACCAATCTAGGCTTAGCTGTCAAGAGAAACGCTAAATTTACTAAACATAGAAAGCTAAAATTTAGCTTAATAAAAATTAATAGGTTATTTATTTTTAAACAAAACATAAAATAAATTTAAAGACAGTCTTTAGAGAAGAGGGGTATTTTTAATTGATGTTGATATCAGCAATAAAGAGTTGTCATAGAATAAGAAATAAAAAGTCAAGCAGGCCTTATACATTGTCATTTCATTAAAATTAATCCCTACAGCGACTTTTAATTAGTGTTAACATCGGCAATAAAGAGTTGTCATAGAATAAGAAATAAAAAGTTAAACAGGCTTATACATTGTCATTTC
>PAMH01000009.1 GCA_002707205.1 Legionellales bacterium | reverse complement strand
ATATACCCATTGCACTTGAAGTTGCGAACTAGGCAAAATTTAGTCGTTGAAAATTATCATTAATTCTTTTTCGGATCACTGGCTTATAATCCTCAATATTTTCAAAAAAATGCATAATCCCTTCTGTGAAATCAGCTAACTTTTGGTAGTAGCGATTGTATGTCACTTTTTCATGCATTATTTTCCATAATCGCTCAATTGGATTAAGGTTGGGTGAATACGGCGGTAAGTAATGTAAGTTTATCTTTTTGTTTTTAATAAACGATAAAATTTCTTTGCTTTTATGGTAGCCTGCATTGTCCCAAATCAAATGAAGCATTTTGGCTGTTGGATTTGAAGCAATCAGTTGCTCTAAAAATCCCTTAATGCTTTCTGCATTAACCCAATCAACGTGTTGGTATTCAACTTGATGTCCCTCTAAGTTAACAGCACCTATCAAGTTCACTCGCTTTTGGCAGGCTGTCATCTTTTCTGATTTTCGAACACCTTTTTCTATCCAACCATAAGCTAGACGTGTTTGATGTTGTGGATGAGAGCTATCAACAAAATAAATGATTTCATCTTCATTTAAGGAAGCTTTTAACGATTCGTAGTATTTAATAAACGCCTCTTGCAGCTGTGCATCTGCTTTAGCAGGAACGCCATGTGGCTTTTTATAACGAAAATTATTTGATTGAAGCCACTTAGTCATACCACTGATGGTATATGATTTATTAAAGGTCGTTTTAACGTAAACGCAAATCTCTTTCACGTAAAGGTACGTTGTTTCTCGAAGATGTGATTTTAACTCAGCTGTTTGCGATTTATTTAAATAGCCTGAGCTGCCACCATTTTCTGGTATCAGCTTATGCATCTTGAAATAAGCTTCGACATGACGACGGATTGTTTCATCATCCAGTAGCAGAATACGACTTATTTCTGAATAACTGTAGCCATCGTCATAAGCTAGGACGGCTTTTATTCGGTCGCATACTCGCTTGTCGCGCTCTTTTTTATGCCGCTTTTGCAAGTCTATTCGTTCTTGTGTGCTGAGTTTTCGTATCATGAGGTAATTTGATCACATTGCGCTCCGCGGAGCAAGCTTTTTTGGAAATTAATTTCGCAACTTCATTAGCGACTGGTATATATACTAACATGGCTACACTAAACCGAACATATCATTTAAACTAACATGAATGTTGGTGTTTTAGAAACATTAAGTAATATAAGACATGAAGCATTCTCAATGAGTACACAACACGTTGTTTTTATGCACGAAGTCATTCACAATTAAATAAAAGCAGCTACTAGAGGATTAATAAGGTGAATAAAATAGCTTTACAGGATCTTGCAACACCCGATGGAATTTGTTTTGGTTGTGGCCCTCAAAATAAAGAAGGCTTACAAATTAAGAGTTATTGGAGTGAAGATAATACGTATGTTATAGCACACCATATGCCAGAACCGCAATATACTGGTTGGCCTTCATTAGTCTATGGTGGGCTAATCAGCTGTCTTATTGATTGTCATTCAAATTGGACAGTTATGGCAAGTCACTATCGTGAAGAAAATCGAGAAGTCGGTAGTTTGCCTTGTATTGATTGTGTGACCGGTACGCTTAATATTAAATATATCAAACCAACACCTATGAATAATTTATTAACATTAAAAGCTCATGTAACGGGAAACATTGCACGAAAAACACGTGTCATATGTGAAGTTTATGCAAATGAGATACTAACTGCTATAGGGGATTCTGTTTTTGTCCGTGTTGATGTTGGGCATTTGGCAAAAACAGCGCAAGGTGAAGTGAATTTTCATAAATAAGTATCAGTAATATAGTACCTATTTTGAAAACGTTACATTTCAACGTTATTTTGATATATTTTTGATATTGTATTTAAAAACGACGATGAAAATTAAAAAATGCCATATATAAAAAAAAATAATATGCTTCAATTAATTGTAAGCACATCTGATTTATCTTTATTGGACGCACTTTTAACTGCAAATGATATAACCCGATATGATCTTATGCAAGATGTTATTTTATACTCAACCTCAATTCAAGATTTTCATGAACATGGAGCAATACAATCACGAGTATTGAGTTTTGCCGAATGGATTTTAGAACAGCATCCAGAATCTTTTTTAGATGTTTGTAAATATATTTGGCTGAGCCGTGACACTAAAAACATAGAATTTGAAAGCTTAAAACCTTTCTTTGATTTGTTGAGTTTATTTATTTCTTGTTCTGAAACAGAGATCTGCCTACAAGAGTTAAATGATGCTGTTTTTGAAGGCAGTGGAGCATTAGATGTTGCTCTAGAATATCAACAAAAAGATTTTTTAACGTGTTTACTAAAACCGCAAAGTCAATTAAAGACACCTGATAATATTTTTCCAGCGTTATTGCAACGTGCGATTCATTTAAAATTTACTGATGGTGCATTAGCTTTACTCGACAATTATCCATGTTTAGCCTTTTATACTTATAAGAATACGAACGGCACAAACGGCGCTATAACGCCAATATCTTTGATTTTAAAAGACTATCTTTCGCCGTACGTTGGGTTGAATTATGATGGCGTGCGCTTAATTGAAGTTTTGCTAGAGGGTGCATCTCGTGTTGAAAAAGATGCATCCAAGGTGAGTAAGCTACTTACGTCTCCATTAGCGCCAATTAATCAATGGATGCATGATAAAAATGGCTCAACGGCACTTCATTATTTAATGCTTTTTCATCAAAATATGCAATTTATTGTAAATCTTCTTCAATACACAGAATCTGAAAATTTTACAAATTTTGACAGTTTACATAACCTACTCTTTTTGAATAAAGCTGGCAAATATTATTCCGGCCCTAAATACGATTTTATTAACGATGAATCATTTGAATCACAGATAAGTAGCACTATTAAGCTATTAATTATCTATGCATCACATCATGAGCTTTTGTCAACGACACTTTTGGAAACGCTTGCTAACGTTGAAAAAGAAAATACATTTTATGAAGACTTTAAAAATGCAACAAAAATAGAAAAATTAACGCTTAGATTCACAACTCACACAACATTTGAAAATTTATGTGGCTCTATAGTACTAAATAGCAAGAAACGCCCTGATGATCTGTTGTCATCACCTCAGCAAAAATCACCCAAAACTGTTCCAGCAGTGATACCATCAGATTTACAACTGAATGAAATGACAGAATTATCTGTAGGGGGGGATGATATTGTGCATCCCGAGAGTGATCCTGAATCAGAGAAATTTTTTGAGTTGCAACAAAATTATTTTCGAGTAAGAAAAAAGTGCTTTTGGTTTTGCTTTGAAAAAATTAAGGCTAATTCTTTTGGATTACATTTTTTTTGTAAGAATAATACAGCTGACCAATCTTTTAAGTTGCTTATTCTAAAATTTTTATCTCAAGTTATGATCCCAAATCCTTCTAAAGCTGTTATAACTAAAGAGAATGAAATTCAAATACGTTTTAAAGAAGATGTGAGTAATAAAATTAGTAAACTTTTTGCGAATGCGCGACAATTTAAATTATTATTAGACTTTTTTACGGCAATATTCAAATCTATTGATGATGCGATTGAATCTCAATCAAAAATTGCCAACAGTTACCGACTGAAATTTACAAGTTGGTTTTCTTTAAACGAAGAAAATATTGATTCTCGTCTAAATCTTGCAACAGCCTTATTAAATTATATTTTGCTTGAAGAACAAGTTGATGGAAACACGATGAGCCAATTATTAAAAGATGAACTGCTCTCTTACATTTACAAGACTTATACTCAGCTAAATGAAAGTCAGGATGAAATTTTTGCTTTTAAAAATAAGCCTTGATGTTGGCAAGGCAGATTTATAGTTGCTTATTAAAAATAGTTTTGCATTTTTTTATATCCTGGTTTTTTATTGCCTGTTGCGTAATACAAGATAAAATATCAATGGTTTCAACATCAATATTTAAAGGGGGCGCCCAATAAATGGTATTACCCAATGGACGTAGCAATGCACCAGCTTTGATTGCCGCTTGATAAACTTGATAGCCATAACGCTGTTTTTTATCTGGTGTAATTAAATCAGCAGCAACCAAGGCACCAACTTGACGAATATTTTTGAGTGGTAACTCGGTTGCAATTGATTGCATTTTGGCTAGCATGTAGTTGCCAAGTGTGCAGGCTTTTTGATTTATTTTTTCTTTTTCTAAAATCGCTAAAACTGTTAATGCAACGCTTGCTGCTAAGGCATTACCTGAATGCGTATGCGAGTGTAAAAAATTATGTCCACTTTCATAGTCTTGATAAAAATGTTGATACATTTCATGTGTTGTTAATGTGACGCTCATTGGCAGCCAACCTGCGGTTAACCCTTTTGCAATACAAACAAAGTCGGGTTGTACATTTGCATATTCAAATGCAAAAGTTTTACCTGCACGGCCAAAACCTGTCATGATTTCATCTGCAATTAAGTGAACATTATGTTTTTTTGCCCACGCGCCTAATCGCTTTAAAAAATCAGGGCTGTAGATTTTCATACCGCCAGCGCCTTGTAATATAGGTTCTAGAATGATCGCAGTAGCAGTCTCAGCTAGCGGTGCTAATTGTGGTTCAATCATGTTCCATTGTTTTTCACAGTTATGCCATAGCGGATCAGATTCACCACATACGTAGGGAATATCTTTAATGAAATAACAATCAAATAAAATATCGGCATAGGCTGACGTATAAATACTAATGTCGCTAACGCTTAATGCTCCTGTGGTTTCTCCATGGTAACCATTAGATAAAGCTATATATTGCGTTCTATGTGCCTCACCAGTAATTTTTCGACTGTGTAAACTCATTTTTAAGGCAATTTCAACTGCGCAAGAGCCGTCACTTGCGTATAGTGCATGGCGTAGCCATGGTTTTAGTGTACACAATTTTTCTGATAGTTCGGCAATTATTTTATTGGTTGTGTTAGCTAAAATCACATGTTCAAAACAATGAATTTGTTCAATAAGTGCTTGGGCAATTTGTGGATGGCTATGTCCTAAAGATTTACACCACCAACTTGAAATTGCATCAATTAACTTTGTGCCATCTTTAAGATGAATATAACTGCCTTTACAGTAACTAACATCAAGCGGAGTAAAATTAGCATAATCTTTCATTTGTGAACAAGGATGCCATAAAGCGCTATCATACATAGTTAACCCACTTTCAAAATCAAGTTGACTGAGTGGGGAGATTAGCATATAGTTCGTTAAAATAGCAACAGAATAGGGCGTCAATATGTTAAAACAATGGACTTATGTTGAAGTAGAGCAGATTTATCAACAAGCAATGACAGAGTTGGTTTTTCAAGCACAATCAATACATCGTCAGCATTTTAACAATCATGAAATTGAGCCATGCGTGTTATTAAGCATTAAAACAGGTGCTTGTCCTGAAGATTGTAAGTATTGTTCTCAAAGTGGACACTATAAAACGGCATTAGAAAAAGAAAAACTTCTGGATAAAGAGGCGATTTTAAATAAAGCACGAGAAGCAAAAGAATCTGGTGCAAAGCGATTTTGTATGGGAGCTGCTTGGCGAAGCCCGCCCGAAAAAGAAATGGAAAACTTACAAGATATTATTAAATCAGTAAAAGCGTTAGGTTTAGAAACTTGTGTGACATTAGGGATGTTAAATGCCAATCAAGCAAAGCAATTAAAAGATGCAGGGCTTGATTACTACAATCATAATTTAGATACTTCAAAAGCACATTATCCCAAGGTTATTACCACTAGAACATATCAAGATAGAATTGACACACTTAATCATGTTGCAAATGCAGGACTAAAAACATGTTGTGGTGGCATTTTAGGTCTAGGTGAGACAAAAGAAGATAGGATTAACTTTCTTTTAGAGTTGAGTCAATTAGATAAACTGCCAGAAAGCATCCCCATTAATAATTTAATTCGTATCGCTGGTACACCACTTGGAGATGCTAAAGTCATCGATAATATTGAAATTGTTCGAGTAATTGCAACAGCAAGGATTATGTTTCCACAAGCCATGATTCGTTTATCTGCAGGAAGAAAAAATATGTCAGATGAGATGCATGCAATGTGTTTTATGGCAGGAGCAAACTCAATTTTCTTAGGCGATAAATTGTTAACTGCAGAAAATGCAGGAGACAATCGAGACCAACTATTAATGGCAAAATTAGGCTTGAGCTTAGAAACGGCATGATTGCTGAAAAGCTTGCGATATTAAAGAAACAACACAGGATACGAGAAAGGCCTGTAGTTGCTGCTCGTAAGCATAATGTAATTCAAACCCATATGCATGATACTATTGATTTTAGCTCAAGTGATTACCTTGGTATTTGTCAACATCCTAAGGTAAAAAACGCCTATAAAAATGCGATTGATCAATATGGTTTTGGTTCATTAGCATCCCCTGTTATTTCTGGATATTATAAGTGTCATCAAGCACTAGAAGAAAAAATATGCGATATTACGCAGCAAGAAAAAACGTTATTATTTAATGCTGGTTTTTTAGCAAACTTAGCTGCATTATCTTGTCTTTTAGATAAAGCGCATTTAGTCGTTGCAGACAAGTTTTGTCATACATCATTATTGCAAGGCATACAGCTTTCAAATGCTAAATTAAAAAGATATTTGCATAATGATATGCAGAGTCTGGAGTCAATTTTACAAAAGCACAATGCTACTTATGTTGTAACCGAAAGTGTTTTTAGTATGGATGGAGATATTGCTCAATTAGAAATAATTCAACAATTATCACAAAAATATCAGGCAAACTTTATTATAGATGATGCACATGGTTTTGGCTGGTTACAGCAACAGATAAAGACGACAATGCCAGTATTTCAAGCTGCAAGTGCTATAACGTTATCACTAAGTAAAACTATTGCAACAAGTGGTGGTGCAATTGCAGGTAAGGAAGATATCATCGAATATATTTTACAAATGAGTCGCGTCTATCAATATAGCACTGGATTATCACCGGTTATTGCTGAAGGCGCTTTAGCGACACTCGAGATTTTAGAGCAAGAGTTATGGAGACAACAAAAACTGCAAGAAAACATTGTTTATTTTAATGAACAAGCCAAGCTAAGAAATTTCAAATTATTGAGTGATGATATTACACCAATACGGGCATTACTTATTGTAGATAATGCTAAAGCAATGAGCATTTATCATCATGTTATTAAACAAGGCTTTTTAATTGCTTGTATTCGACCACCTAGCGTACCCAAAAATACCGCAAGATTGAGAATTACTTTAAATAGCAATCATGAATTAAAAGAGATAGAAAAATTACTGGATATTATTTATGGATGTTTGTAATCGTTATTTTTTGTCAGGTTTATTCTATCAGCATGAAGTCTTTACGCAGCATTATCCTGAATATCAAGGAATTAATTTACCTGAAGTTTCAAATTATACACTCGATGAAATATTATCTTTTTATGCAAAAAATATAAAAGATAACGCAATTGTTGTTGCATGGTCATTAGCTGGAATTTTTAGCATATTATTAAAAGAAAAATTTCCCACTAAAATTAAAAAATTAATTTTAGTAGCGACCAGTCCCAAATTTATGCAATTTACAGATTGGTCAGGAATTAGTCCAAATGAACTAAAGGCATTAATAGAACTTTATCAAGGTAATGAAAACATATTTAAAAATAAATTTTCTAAACTTACGATATATCCTAACACGCTATCGCATACAGGAATTTCTAAATATATTAATACTAAAAAATATTATTTAAATTATTTGAACTTACTAAAAGTAATGGATGTTAGAGTACAATTTTCAAAATTAAGTCATGATTGTCATTTAATTTTAGGTGATCAAGATGTTTTAATGAAAACGCCTAGAGATGATATTCGTAAAGTAAATTCTCAAATTAAATTGGCTGAAATTTCAGGGGAAGGGCATGCGCCATTTATAACAAATGTATTAGAATTTAAAAAATTACTTATAGCACAATGATGATTGATTTAAAACGACAAATAAAAAACAACTTTCAAGATGTGGTTTCTGATTATGTAAAACATGCAAAAATTCAAAAAATCGCAGCAAATCACCTTTTTAATTATTTAGGTAATGTAAAACTACCTGATGGGAAAATTATTGATTTAGGTTGTGGTGACATGATGCATAGTCTGGCACTTGCGGATATTTTTAAGCGACAAGTGCATGCAGTTGATTTAATTGCATGTAATAATGAGCAAGAAAATATTATATACCATCAACATGATTTTGATAACTTTAAATTTGATAAGCAATCATGTGCATTAGTTTTTTCAAATATGTCTATACAATGGTCTTTTTGTCTTGAAAAACTCTTCCTAAATATTGCTAGTGGTTTAAAGAGAGATGGATTATTTATATTTAGTTTACCCATCAGCGGTACATTTGATGAGCTGCATGTTTCTCATCGCAACCAGTTTTACACGATTGAAAATGTAAGTGAGTATTTGTTTAAAGCTGGATTTAGAAAAATGCAATATCATCAGAAAAAATATATTTTGAATTTTAATAATCAATTGCAAGCATTACATTCCATTAAAAAAACTGGTGCACATACAATATTAAAGCGCCATGATGAGTCCAAAAAAGGGCTTTCTTCTATTGGAAATATTTTTATAACAGATAAAGCGCAATTAAGTTATGTTATTGCGACCTTTTGTGTGGCTGGTATAGGTTGGGCGTGATGATGTTAACAAAACAATTATTTATTACAGGTACTGATACAGATTGTGGCAAAACGTATATCAGTAAAAATATCATAACAAGTTTAGCTAAGCAAAACTATCAGGTAAAAGGATTGAAGCCAATTGCTTCCGGTGCGCAAATAATTAATGGTGAATTGAAGAATGATGATGCATTAGCATTAATTTCAGCAATGAATATCAACTTACCATATCATATTGTTAATCCTATCTGCTTTCCTGAGCCTATAGCGCCACATATTGCAGCAGCTATCCATCAACAATCCTTATCAGTACAAACAATTGTAGATAGCATTCATGAAACTAATCAAAATTATCTCACTGATTATACTATTATTGAAGGTGCTGGCGGTTGGTTTGTACCGTTAAATGAACAAGCATATTTTTCTGATTTAGCAATTGCGTTACAAGCCGAAGTTGTGCTTGTTGTTGGCATGAAATTAGGTTGTATTAATCATGCAATATTGACAGCGAATGCTATCATGAATTCTGGTGTCAAATTTAAGGGATGGGTTGCTAACTGCATTGATCGACAAATGTTAAATTTTGAAGAAAATCTACAAACATTAAAAACACATATTCAGGTACCTTGTCTTGCGGTTGTTGAGCATGACGGAGAAATTGATTGGCAGGGATTTTAAATCATATTCTTTTCCGTAATAAGCTCGCATCACCTGCAGCATAAGATTTGATTTGATGATTAGTATCTTCTATGAGTAAATGCCCCATGTCATTAATCCCTCTTGCAATGCCATTAATTTTTTTATCAAAGGCGATAAGTGATATATTATGGTTATAAAGATAATCATACTGAGCCCATTGTTCAATAAAACTTGCATCACCAGCATGTTCAAAATATTGTAAGCTATCAATTAATTGATTAATTAATGTGATACAAAGCTCAGTTCTATCGATGGCATGTCCAAGGTTTAATTGCATTGATGTCCAGTTTTGATCAATTTGGTCTTGATTAGCATTACACATATTAACATTAATTCCCACGCCAATAATTGCCCGGGTATCACTATTTGATTCCGCTTGAATTTCTATGAGATTTCCAGAAATTTTTTTATTTGCATAATAAATATCGTTAGGCCATTTAATCATTGGTTCAGATAAAAAATCATAGTTTGCAAGTGTTTTTCTGATAGCTAAACTTGTTATGATGCTTAATGCCATGAGTTCGCTCATATCTTTTTTAAATCGATAGGCAAGCGATAAATATATATTTTGTCCAAATGGAGAGTGCCATTTACGTGCTAGTCGTCCGCGTCCATGGGTTTGCTGCTCTGCAGTACAAACATGTATTGCTGTCTGTGAGTTATTGTCTTTTAAGTATTGATTAGTGGAATTAATACTTTCAAAAACATCAAGCTTAATAGATTTGCATGTAAGCTGTGATGCAATACGAGAACTATCTAAAAGCATTAAAGGGTTTTTTAATTGATAACCTTTTCCTTTTATTGATTCAACTTCAATATCATAAGTTTCTAGCTTTTTAATCATTTTCCAGATGGCTGTTCTGGATACACCAAGTGCATCACCCAAACTGTTACCGTCATGGTATTGCCCATCATTCAAATATGACACTAAGTCGAGAAAACTTTGATTAAGTTTTTTATGCATGTTTAGATTCTGCTCTTTGTTATTAGTTTTAACACTCAAAAGGCAACGCTAATTGTTCATCTGTATCATTTTCTTTAAAACGTACGCCAATTCCAAGTAGCCGTAACGCTTTATTTTTACGTGCAAAGCCTTCATTAAATAATTGATGAAAATTTTCTAGTTGTAGTTGTGATGATAACATTTCTGCGGAGGTAATTGTAAAATCAAAAAATTTAATTTTAATAAATTGTTTATAGATTTTTTGATGCGACGTATTTTTTAAACGATTTTCAAGTTTTATATATAATTCATTAAGTGCCTTGTGACAGATTGCAAGGTTATCAATATCTTTTGAAAAAGTTGTTTCCACACTTTGTGACTTTCTGATTCTGTTGGTATTCACTTCTCGCAGGTCAATACCACGACATAATTCATAGAGTTTAACTCCAAACTTCCCAAAGCTTGAAGTTAATTGTTCTAGGGTTAATTGTTGTAACTCTCCACAAGTTTCAATGCCTAATTTTTCAAACTTAAGTGCGGTTACTTTGCCTACCCCAAATATTTTTTTTATATTTAAATTTTGAATGAAGTGAGGTACTTCTTCGGGGGTAACCACAAATTGCCCATTTGGTTTATTCCAGTCGCTGGCAATTTTAGCGATAAATTTATTTGGTGCAATACCTGCTGATGCGGTGATTTGTAATGTGTCAGCAATTTCCTGCCGAATAGCTTGAGCAATTAAAGTTGCACTGCCTTGATATTGTTTACAGTTAGTGACATCTAAGAATGCTTCATCTAAAGACAGTGGCTCAACTAAATGCGTATATTTATGAAATATATGACGAATTTTTTGGGAATCTTCTCGATATTTATCCATGCGCACTGGAAGGATGATTAAATCAGGGCAACGTTCTAAAGCTTTAAAACTAGGCATAGCAGAATGTACGCCAAATTTTCTTGCTGTATAATTACATGTACACAATACGCCACGTTGAAGCTTATCTCCACCAACCGCAATGGGTTTGTTACGTAGTTCTGGATTATCACGCATTTCAATTGAAGCGTAAAAACAATCCATGTCAATGTGAATAATTTTTTTCATGATTTATGGCGCGTCAAAAAACAAGACGTAGTTAATATTGGTTAATAAGCACTTATACAGCAGTGAATCCATTAGGTTTGTCACTACCTTCACCGAAAAAAAACTTTTCCATTTCAGTTGCTAAAAATTCACGAGCTTTTGGATCTGTCATACTTAAACGATACTCATTAATCAACATGGTTTGCTGACCAAGCCATTGTTGCCATGCTTGTTTAGAAATAGCGTCGTAAATTTTTTTGCCAAGCTCACCTGGGTAGGGCGCAAAATCGAGACCTTCCGCTTCTTTTTGAAGTTTAATACAATATACCGTTCTACTCATTGTTTCTCCAATTAAAACATACCTAACATAAGTCTGGCTTCTTCAGATAAATTATCCATGGTCCAAGGTGGCTCCCAAACAAGCTCTACAGTAACATCATTCACGCCTTCAACTTCCATGGCTTTATCTTTAACATCCAAAGGCATAGATTGTGCAACTGGACAGCCTGGCGATGTTAAGGTCATTTTAATGTCTGCATTGGCTTCATCATCAATATTAACTTCATATATTAAACCTAAGTCATAAATATTGACAGGTATCTCAGGATCAAAAATCATTTTTAAAGCATCAATAATTTTTGCTTGTAAGGCTGTTTTATCCAATGGTGTTTCCATAAGTTTACTCATATAATTATTCAGTTGTTGCCGGCTGTTGTTTTTTGTGAATAGCGCCTTGTAAGGCATGCCAAGCTAATGTTGCACACTTAACACGTGCTGGAAATTCTTTTACGCCAATTAAGATAGCTAGCTTACCTAATGACTCAGTTTCTGTACTTTCATCTTTTGTCACAACATCATGAAAACGATGAAATAATTGATCCGCCTCTGCGATTGTTTTTCCGGTTAGTGCCTCTGTCATTAATGAAGCTGAAGCTGTTGATATGGCACAGCCCTGCCCAGTAAAGCTTACAGCTTGGATGATATCATTTTTATCAACAGATAGATAAACTGTAAAATGATCACCACATAGCGGATTAAATCCTTCTGCTTCATGGCTTGGATTGTCCAAGGCATGAAAATTTCTTGGCTTTTTATTATGATCCACAATGACTTGTTGATAGAGTTCATTTAATCCAGACATTAGTTAAATACCTCTCGTGTTTTTTCTAAAGCATAAAAAAGCTGATCTATTTCTTCAAAGGTATTATAAAATACAAAAGAAGCTCTTGCTGTTGCAGCAACTTTAAAATGTTGCATGACAGGCATGGCACAGTGATGACCTGTACGTATCGCAATACCATAAGCATTAACAATAGTACCGATATCATGCGCGTGGATATCTTTTAAAATAAATGATATCAGTGATGCTTTTTCTTTTGCTTGGCCAATGATGGTTAGCCCTTCAATTTGTTTGAGTTTTTGTGTCGCATATGCGAGTAAAGCTTTTTCATAAGCCTGAATTTCACTCAGTCCAATTTGTTGTATGTAATCAATCGCAGCAGATAAACCTATTGTGCCTGCGATATTAGGAGTGCCAGCTTCAAATTTAGCAGGTAATTCATTGTAAAGTGTTTTTTCAAATGTCACCATTTTAATCATTTCGCCACCGCCTTGATATGGCGGCATCGCTTCTAACAAATGCTCTTTCCCATATAGCACACCAATGCCGGTGGGAGCATACATTTTATGTCCAGAAAAGCAATAAAAGTCACAGTCTAATGCTTGAACATCAATAATAGTATGGGGTGTTGCTTGAGCGCCATCGACTACAACAGGGATATTAAATTGATGTGCTTTATTAATAATTTCTTTTATTGGATTAATTGTGCCTACAGCATTCGAAATATGTCCTATCGCAAGAAGCTTAACCTTATCATTTAATAAACTATCTAGATATTCTAGACATAGTTCACCTTGAGTATTAATGGGGAGAACTTTTAATGTTGCTTTCGTTTGTTCACAAAGCATTTGCCAGGGAACGATATTTGCATGATGCTCCATTTCGCTGACAATAATTTCATCGCCAGCTCTCAATTGTGTGCGACCATATGTTTGTGCGATTAGGTTAATTGCTTCGGTTGTGCCCTTGGTGAAAATGATTTCCTTGTCGCTTTTTGCATTAATAAACTGCTGTACATTTTTTCTTGCATGCTCAAAAGCAATAGTTGAACGTTCACTTAAAGTATGTACGCCACGATGCACATTCGAATTATCATGTTTATAGAAATTTTTAACGGCATTAATGACAATATTAGGTTTCTGTGTCGTTGCTGCATTATCTAGATAAACTAAAGGGTTATCATTTACGGATTGATGTAAAATAGGAAAATCTTGACGAATATTTTCTACATCAAGATTAATTTGTTTGGGATGTTCAACTGTCTCCATTAGAACGACTCCTGAATAAGTTGTTCAGCATCAAGTTTGCTGAGGGCTAATTCGGTAAATTTGTGGCGAATTCTCGAATCGCTAATCGCGTTGATTAGCGCCTTTGCAAAACCAAAGGTTAATAAGGTTTTTGCTTGTTGTTGATCAATACCGCGTGCGCAAAGATAAAATAATGCCTGTTCATCTAACTGACCAACAGTCGCACCGTGGGCACACTGTACATCATCATTAAAAATTTCTAATTGAGGTTTAGTATCGATTTCGGCATCATTAGATAATAAAAGGTTTGCATTATTTTGTTGCGCATTCGTTTTTATTGCCCCTTCTTGTACAATGACTCGACCATTAAACACTGCTCTAGCTTTATCATCGAGAATACCTTTAAAGTTTTCCATGCTTGTACTATATGGACTTTGATGTTCAATGCATGTGTGATTATCAATATGTTGTTTACTTTTTGCAATGTATAAGCCATTTAATTGACAGGTTGCATTGCTAGATAGAAGTTTGATATTGATATCATGACGGATAAGTTTTCCGCCAATGTCTAATGACATATAGTTAAAATGAGAATCTTGATGTTGATGAACGTCTAACTGGCTTAATTGGTGCGCATTTTTATTTTCGCATTGTAATTTATAGTAATTTAATTGGCTGTTTGCCCCGCTATCAATTTCTGTAATAATTGTTTTTAAATACTCACTTTCATCAAGTGCATAATGATGCTCAATCAAAGTTGCCTGACTATTTTCACTGGCAATAACCAAATTACGCACGTGCTGCATGCTTTTATCATCATCATGGTGTATAAACACTAACTCAATAGGATGCTCAACCTTAACATTTTTATCTAATAAAATTACAGCACCATCTTGGTGCATCACTGTATTTAAAGCGGTTATACTATTATCAAGCGAAACTTGCTTGCCTAAATAGTTAGTAATTAATTTATTTTTTTCTTTTAACGCGGTGGCAAAGTTAGCGATATAAAGATTATTATGAGACTCAACAATTTGAGAATGGCTTGCAGAATAATAACCATTAATAAAAACCAGAATATTATTACTGGTATTAATAACGCGATTAGAAATTTGTTCTTTGCTAACGCTTGAACTGGCATGACTTAAGTGATAGCTTGATCTCGCCAACTTATTAAGATTTGTATATTTATAATGTTCTTCTTTAGTTGTAGGTAAACCCTTATCCAGAAAATAGGCTAATGCTTCCTCACGTAACTCAACTAGCCATTCATCTTTATAGCCAACGAAGTTTTGTTTGTGTTGTTGATATTGTTCAATAAGATGTTGTTGCATATTAAATACCTATTCTTTAATCATTAATGCCTGCATAGCCAGATTTTTCAAGCGTTAAAGCAAGTGATTTATCACCTGATTTTTGAATTTTACCTTTCGCAAGGACATGTACGAAATCAGGCTGAACGTAATCTAGTAAACGTTGGTAATGGGTCACTAAAATAATCCCTTTATCTGCCGAACGCAGACGATTGATACCTTCTGCAACAATTTTAAGTGCATCAATATCTAAACCTGAATCCGTTTCATCTAAAATGGCAAGTTTAGGTTCTAGCAATGACATTTGTAGAATTTCATTACGTTTTTTCTCACCGCCACTAAAGCCACTATTAATGTCACGATAAAGGAAATCTTCATCCATTTTCAATTCTGCCATTTTACTTTTGACGAGTTGTAAAAAATCAAAAGCATCAATTTCATCAAGGCCATCTTCTGCACGTTTGGCATTAAGTGCAGCTTTCAAAAGGTAAATATTACTCACACCAGGAATTTCAACGGGATATTGAAAAGATAAAAATAAACCTTTTCTAGCACGATCTTCAGGTTCTAATGTTGTTAGATCCTGATTTAAAAAAGTCATTTTTCCTTGCGTAATATCATAGCCGTCTTTGCCGGCAATCACATTACTTAAGGTACTTTTGCCTGAGCCATTTGGCCCCATAATCGCGTGTACTTCACCAGCTTTAACCTCGAGGTCAATGCCTTGTAAAATATTTTTATCACCAACATTTACTTGTAAGTTTTCTATCTTTAACATAAATTATTACCTTTCTTAATCGGATTATATGCTTATGATGATGGGATTTCTCGCCATTACTGATAAGCATTTATTTTAATTAACCCACACTACCTTCTAAACTAATACCCAAGAGTTTCTGTGCTTCAACTGCAAATTCCATGGGTAGGTTACGAATGACTTGTTTACAAAAGCCATTGACTATCATTGAAACGCTATCTTCAATTGATATCCCGCGCTGACGTAAATAAAATAGTTGCTCGTCACTAATGCGAGAAGTTGTTGCTTCATGCTCTATTTTTGCTGATTTATTTTTAGATTCGATATAAGGGAAAGTATGTGCACTACAAGTATCACCCATTAATAAAGAATCACACTGTGTAAAGTTTCTTGCATTATCAGCATTTTTTCCAATTTTTACTAAACCGCGGTAAGCATTTTGAGAACGGCCAGCCGAAATACCTTTTGCGATGATAGTACTTGAGGTGTTTTTTCCAAGATGAATCATTTTCGTGCCGGTGTCTGCTTGTTGCAAATTATTGGTTAATGCGACTGAATAAAACTCGCCAATACTATTGTCGCCACGTAAAATGACACTAGGATATTTCCAAGTGATGGCTGAACCTGTTTCCACTTGTGTCCAAGAGATTTTGGCATTATCGTGACATTCACCACGTTTAGTCACAAAGTTATAAATGCCGCCTTTGCCATCTTTATCGCCAGGATACCAGTTTTGTACGGTCGAGTATTTGATGCTTGCGCCTTTGAGAGCAACTAATTCAACAACAGCGGCATGTAATTGATTTTCATCGCGCATGGGGGCTGTGCAACCCTCTAAGTAACTGACTTGGCTATCTTCATCTGCAATAATTAATGTGCGTTCAAACTGTCCTGTATTTGCGGCATTGATGCGAAAATAGGTGGATAATTCCATGGGGCAGCGAACGCCCTTAGGAATATAAACAAAAGAACCATCACTAAAAACAGCCGAATTTAAGCTCGCAAAAAAGTTATCAGTTGTGGGTACAACAGTACCTAAGTATTGTTTTATTAATTCAGGGTGTTCATGCACGGCTTCAGAAAAAGAACAAAAAATAATACCTTGTTCTTTCAATTTGTCTTTAAACGTTGTGGCAACAGAAACACTATCAAATACTGCATCAACGGCCACACCAGCTAACATTTCTTGTTCTTTTAAGGGAATGCCTAGTTTTTCGTAGGTGCGAAGTAATTCGGGATCAACTTCATCCAAGCTTTTAGGTGCATCTTTTTTTGACTTTGGGGCAGAATAATAACTAATTGCTTGATAATCAATCGGCGCTATATTGAGATTTGCCCAGTTTGGCGATTTCATAGTAAGCCAATGGCGATATGCTTTTAGTCGCCATTCGAGCAAAAATTCAGGTTCATTTTTTTTCTGAGAGATGAATCGAATCACATCTTCATTTAAACCACAGTCAATACTTTCACTTTCAAGCTCTGTAACAAAGCCATGCTCGTACTCTTTATCGATAATTTGATGTATTTCTGCATTTTGAGCCATTACGAAACCTCTTTACTTGATTTATTTAGATTTGCACGAATATGCATTTCACTAGGCAGCATAGGTTTTGCTAAATCTGCTAAGGTAATATTCTGTAACATTTGTTGTATTATGTCGCTAATATGCCGCCAATTGCTGCGAATATGACAAACATTTTGAATGTTGCAGTTAGAATGATTCATGCTACATTCCGTTAATCCCACCATACCTTCTATGGCAATAACTACTTCGCTGATTGATATATTTTCAGGGGATTTAGCAAGTTGATAACCACCGTTGATACCGCGGTGAGAAATTAACAATTTTGCTTTTGCTAGCATTTTTAGAATTTTACTGACAGTTGGTTGATTAATATGTGTGTGCAGCGTAATATCTTTAGCATTATGAACTTTTTTGGGTTCAACCGCTAGATATGACATAACAACCGTACTGTAATCAGTTAACCTATTGATTTTAAACATAATAAATATATATCGACTTTAAATTGTACAGCGCATTAAAATAGGACTGTTATAGTACTAATTATAATGTATTTTGGCAAATTTTTCTTCGTTGAAATGACAGGATGTATATGGAAAAACATTCACAATTTGCTTTATTAAAAGCACGGCGGTTTTTGCCATTTTTTGTAACGCAGTTTTTAGGCGCATTTAATGATAATGTTTTTAAAAATGCATTATTGATTATTATTGCCTATCAAGGTGCGACTTGGACGCATATTAATGCGGATATTCTAACAAATATTTGTGCGGGTTTATTTATTTTACCCTTTTTTATTTTCTCTGCCATGGCAGGACAGTTGGCAGATAAATACGAAAAATCTTATTTCATTCGCTGGGTTAAAGTGGCTGAAATCTTCATCATGCTTTTGGCAACGCTTGGATTAATGCTACACCAACTATATTTTCTCTTATTTGTACTTTTTATGCTTGGCACACAATCAACTTATTTCGGTCCCGTTAAATATAGTATTTTGCCACAACAGTTAACAGCGTCGGAACTAATTGGTGGCAATGGATTAGTTGAAATGGGCACATTTGTTGCAATTTTATTTGGCACTATTATGGGNGGGATTTTGGTGACAAACCAGCATCACATGGTTTTAGCTGTAACTAGTACGATTTTGCTTGTTAGCGCGCTTGGTTTTTTAAGCAGTTGTTTTATTCCTCAATCGCCAGCAAATGCACCGACACTCCAGTTAAATTGGGAGCCATTTTCACAAACTTATCGAAACTTAAGCTTTGCGCTACAAGATAAAATTGTATTTAGTGCAATTTTAAGCAACGCGTGGTTTTGGTTTTTCGGCGCCGTTGTTTTAACACAAATTCCTGTTTACGTTAAAGCTTATTTGCGCGGGGATGCACACGTGACGACTTTATTGTTAACTGTTTTTTCATTGGGGATTGGTGCAGGTTCTGTTTTATGTGAAAAAATTTCTAAGCGTGAAGTCAAGTTGCTTGTAATTTTGCTAGGCGCTTTAGGGATGAGCTTGTTTGGCGTTGATTTGTATTTTGCGCATCCAACGGCAAGCACCGGTACTTTAATGGGGTTAGCTTCATTTCTTCAACTTTTTTCTAGCTGGCATGTTTTATTTGCAGCGTTATTTTTAGGTGTTTTTGCAGGGATTTATGTCGTACCATTATTTGCAATTATTCAATTGCGCTCACCTGTCGCTTATCGGTCACGTATTATTGCAGCGAATAATATTATGGGTGCATTTTATATGGTTTTAGCCGCAATATATGCAATTTTTTTGCTAAAAATAGGTATGACTATTCCGCAAATTTTTCTTATAACGGCACTTTTAAATAGTGTTATGGTCATACCGCTGGTACTGTCGTTTAAATGTGGTTATTAATTCAGTCCAAATAATGTCACGATAAATTGCATGATTGAGCGTATAAAGGGCCACATGACTTTGCCAAGCATGCCTGTGAACAGTAGAAAAATTAAGATGAAAAAACCATATGGTTCTATACGGTTGTAATAATAGCTTAGTTTCGGTGATAAGAAACTACTGACAATTCGGCTACCGTCGAGGGGTGGAATAGGGATTAAATTAAGTACCATCAAAATAAGGTTGACTAAGATGCCGGCGCTTGCCATTGTGACCAATGCTTGTGAGATACTGGATTGTTCGGATGAAAACAGTATTATTAATTTGATGATTAATGCCCATAACAGTGCCATGATAAAATTAGAAATAGGTCCAGCAGCTGCAACTAATGCAATATCTCTACGTTGATGTTTAAGGTTTTGCCAAGTAATTGGTACAGGTTTTGCCCAACCAAAAATAAATTTTGAGCCTAATAAGATCATTAATCCAGGCAAAATAACCGTACCTAGCGGGTCAATATGCTTAACTGGATTAAGGGTTAATCGACCAAGTCGCTTTGCAGTTGGATCGCCAAGCTTGTCTGCAACCCAGCCATGTGCGACTTCATGCACGGTAATGGCAAAAATGACAGGGATTGCGTAAAGAACAATAGTTTGAATCGTAGCTAACATAAATGCTCATTAATTGTATTTATTTGCTAACGATATTAGCGGAATACTCAAAATTTTGCAATTCTTGCTATTTCTTGCATTGTTTTTTGTTGTTGTCTTCGAACGTTAATACTATTTCATCACCTTCCAACTTCTCAATTTCCAATTTAGCGCTTCCGGTTGGACATGAAGAATCTAATTTAGCAAGTACCTCTTTCAACGTTAGCTCGTTTAAGGTATTTTCAAGCACATCTATGTTAATATTTAAGTTTGCTGTATCTGTTTTATTTGGAAAGAAACACATCGTATTGTTATGCGTTTTTTTCAATTCTTCCTCAAATTGTTCAAAACCTGATAATTTTGTTGTTGAATCTGAGCGCATCGAAAGTTGTACATCGCTATTTTTTTTCTTTGTATTTGCTACAATATTTCAATATCAGTAGTATTTTTATTTCAAATTAGGAACGTATGGATTTTTTCAATTATAAGCAGCAAATATTGTATGCAGAAGATGTCGCAATTCCAGAAATTGTGCAGGCAGTGGGAACTCCTTGCTTTATTTATTCTCAAGCAACACTGAGGCGACACTATCAGGTATTTGATCAGGCTTTTGGTGATTGGCCACATAAAGTTTGTTATGCGGTAAAAGCAAATAGTAATTTAGCAGTTTTATCAACACTTGCAAAACTGGGTGCGGGCTTCGATATTGTTTCAGGCGGCGAATTAATGCGATTAATTACCGTGGGCGCAGATACCAAAAAAGTTGTTTTTTCTGGTGTAGGCAAAACGCCGGAGGAAATTGCTTTGGCATTAAAACATGATATTTTTTGTTTTAATGTCGAATCTTTGCAAGAATTAGATACTATTCAACAAGTCGCAAAATCACTCAATAAAAAAGCACCCATTTCAATTCGTATTAATCCTAATATTGATGCAAAAACACACCCTTATATCTCTACAGGACTGTATGAAAATAAATTTGGTATTCCTTTTGAGTGTGCCATTGAACACTATCAGTATGCTAAAAGTTTATCGCATCTTAATATCATGGGTATTGATTGTCATATCGGTTCACAGTTAACTGAAATTTCTCCCTTTATTGCAGCACTTAAGNGCTTATTATCTTTAATTGATGTTTTAGAAACGAAAGATATTCAAATAAGACATATTGATGTGGGTGGTGGGTTAGGTGTGGTTTATCAAAGTGAAAAACCACCAGCGCCCGCTGAGCAAATACAAGCACTGCTTAATGAGTTAAAAGGCAGAAAACTTGAGGTAATCATTGAGCCAGGCCGTGCGATTGTGGCTAATGCAGGAATTTTAGTGACTAAAGTACTTGTAACAAAAGAAACACAATTAAAAAACTTTGCTATTGTCGATGCGGGTATGAATGATTTATTACGACCAGCATTATATAACGCATGGCAATCAATTATTCCTGTCAATCAAGCTACAACGATACCTGAAAAATTATATGATATTGTAGGTCCTGTCTGTGAAACGGGTGATTTTTTAGGTAAAGAACGTTTACTGGCAATCGCAACTGAAGATTTGTTGGCTGTTCGTTCTTCTGGTGCTTATGGTTTTGTGATGAGTTCAAATTATAATTCAAGACCACGTGCCTGTGAGGTTATGGTTGACGGTAATCAGTTTCGTACAGTAAGAAGGCGTGAAACTTATCAAGATTTAATGGGACATGAACAGTTTGAGTGAGTCAATAAATGGCAGTCATTGAATTTACAAAAATGCAAGGGTTAGGTAATGATTTTGTTGTTATTAATGGCCTCTGCCAATCAATAAAATTAACACCAGTACAAATTCAACAAATGGCGGATAGACATTACGGGATTGGTTTTGACCAACTATTGTTGTTGGAACAAGATTATGATAGTGATGCGGATTTCATATATCGTATTTTTAATGCGGACGGTACTGAAGTCTCCCAATGTGGTAATGGTGCGCGTTGTATTGCAAAATTTGCGTTAGCGCAAGGTATCGTACGATCATCTACGATGAAGGCAAAAACAAAAAAAGGTATTTTGTCTTTAATCGTTGAAGATAATGATTTAGTCACGGTGAATATGGGCGTACCCACTTTCGAACCAGAATCAATACCGCTTATTGCAGTTTTTAATACAAACTATTGGGTTGAATCTGTGCCTGTAGAGATGGCGTCTCAAGGTAAAGTTAGTTTTCAAGCTGTTTCTGTCGGTAATCCACATGCCATCATTTGGCAGGAGAATGAGTATGATTACAACATGGATGCCTTAGGAAAATACTTAAATTCACACAGTATTTTTCCTGAAGGTGTTAATGTTAGTTTTGTTCAACTAATAAATAATCAACATGTTCGTATCAGTGTTTATGAACGTGGTACAGGTTTAACATTAGCTTGTGGCAGTGCTGCATGCGCAGTTGCTGTGGCGGGTATACACACCGGTGTATTACAAGAAAAAGTCACCGTTAGCCAAAAAGGGGGTGATCTTGTTATTCACTGGGCAGGGCAAGCGCAACCAGTATATATGTCTGGGAAAGCAACGTTTGTGTTTACCGGTAAAATTCAGATATAAAAATATTGTGCAGTAAATATCGCATTTCGAAGTCACTTGGGTATAATAATAATTGATGGATAATTTTTTAAATGTATATTGAATGAATATTATTATTTTAGGTGCTGGGCAAGTTGGTGGCACGTTAGCAGAAAATTTAGTCAGAGAAGAAAATGATATTACCTTGGTTGATACCAATGTTGAGGCGCTCAAGGATTTACAAAGCCGTTTAGATATTCGTACGGTGGTAGGTTCAGCATCGCATCCTAATATTCTACAGCAAGCTGGCGCTGAAAATGCAGATATGCTAATCGCTGTGACAAATAGTGATGAAGCAAATTTAGCGGCATGTCAGATTGCTTATGCGCTATTTCATACACCAACAAAAATTGCCAGAATTCGTGCGCAGCAATACCTTAATCATCAAGAGCTGCTTTTCGAAAGCGGTATCTTCAGTGTTGATGTGCCAATCAGTCCTGAACAACTTGTTACAGATTATATTAAACGCTTAATTGAATATCCAGGAGCATTACAAGTGTTAGACTTTGCTGATGGCAAAGTACAACTTGTTGCTGTTAGACCTTATTTTGGTGGCGTTTTAGTTGGTAAAAGCATTGCTGAAGCCAAAGATTATTTTCCAAGCTTTAATTTTAAAGTAGCAGCGATTTATCGTGGCAATCGTTCTATTCCACTGAGTGGCGAAACATTGATTGAAATTGGGGATGAAGTATTTTTCATTGCTGCACGTCAGTACATTAAAGAAATTATGGCGTCACTTCGACGTATTGATAGTCCTTATAAGCGTATTATGATTGCCGGTGGGGGTAATATAGGCTATCGATTAGCGAAGAGTCTTGAAAATGATTATCAAGTGAAATTGGTTGATCATAACGCAATGCGAACCAAGCAAATTGCCCAAGCATTACATAAAACGATTGTGTTGCAAGGTGATGCTTCAGACAGAGAGTTGTTGTTAAATGAAAATGTTGAACATACCGATGTATTTTGTGCACTGACGAATGATGAAGAAGTAAATATTATGTCGAGCATGCAGGCTAAGCGGTTAGGCGTTAGACATGTAATGGCATTAATTACGCGAACAGCTTATATCGATTTAATTGAAGGCGGTGATATTGATACAGCGATATCGCCGCAACATGCGACAATTGGGCGTATCCTCACTTACATACGACGTGGTGATATTGTTAATGTGCATTCTTTACGACGTGGTGCCGCAGAGGCAATTGAAATTATTGCTCATGGTGATGAAAATACTTCAAAAGTTATTGGCCGTAAAATATCAGAGATAAAATTACCCAAAGGCACAAATATTGGCGCAATTGTAAGAGGTAGTCGTGTTATCATCCCCGATGATGAAACAATAATTACAACAGATGATCATGTTGTTTTATTTTTAGTGGATAAACGTTATCTTGAAGATGTTGAGCTTTTATTTCAAGTTAGTGTGACTTTTATTTAGTAGGGATACAATGCAATTAGCCACAATTTTTAGAGTGCTTGGTGTGTTATTAATGGTGTTTAGCCTGAGTATGACGCCGCCTATTGCAATAGCTCAATGGTATGGTGACGGTGCATGGATGGCTTTTTTTATCGCCTTTTTAGTTACATTCACTACTGGATTTTTATGTTGGTTTCACTGTCGAAAAGCAGATACGGATTTAAAAGCAAGAGATGGTTTTTTTATTGTTGTATTATTTTGGTCGGTGTTAAGTTTATTCGGTGCATTACCGTTAATGATTGCTCAACAACCCCATTTATCTTTTACTAATGCCGTGTTTGAATCAGTCTCTGGTTTAACAACAACCGGAGCAACGGTCTTGTCTGGCATTGATAAATTACCACATGCAATTTTATATTATCGTCAACAGTTACAGTTTTTAGGTGGGATGGGAATTATTGTGCTAGCGGTCGCTATTTTACCTATGCTTGGCATTGGGGGTATGCAGCTATATCGTGCGGAAATTCCAGGTCCTATAAAAGATAATAAACTTACACCACGCTTGACGCATACCGCAAAAGCACTTTGGTATATCTATGTGGGATTAACAATCTTATGTGCTTTTGCCTATTGGGCAGGAGGCATGCATTTGTTTGATGCCATTGGGGAAAGCTTTGGTACAATTTCCACTGGCGGTTTTTCAATGCATGACAGCAGTTTTAAATATTATAATAGCCCGATTATTTATGGTATTGCCAGTATCTTTATGATTTTAGGGAGTACGAATTTTTCGTTACATTTTATCGTGTTACAGCGTCGCGCATTACAAAATTATTGGAAAGATCAGGAATTTAAAGTTTACATACTTTTAATGGTTGCCATATCAATGATTTGTTTTGGCGTTTTATATTTTTATCATAGCTATAAAGATCCGACAGATGCGCTGATTCAATCTGTATTTACAAGCATATCCATGGTAACTAATACCGGGTTTACAGCAGATACTTTTCAAAAGTGGCCAAGTTTACTGCCTATTTTATTGATGATGGCTGGGATGATTGGCGGCTGTGCTGCTTCGACGAGTGGTGGTATTAAAATCATGCGTATCATTTTATTATTAAAGCAAGGTAGCCGTGAAATAAAACGACTGATTCATCCTAATGCGGTTATAACAATGAAGTTAGGTAATCGTGTTTTACCTGATGAATTGCTACAAGCGGTATGGAGTTATATTGCTGTTTTTATTATGTTGTTTGTCTTATTTACGTTGATTTTACTTGCTTGTGGTTTAGATTTAGAATCAGCACAAGGTGCAGTGATTGCTTGTCTAGCAAACTTAGGCGTGACGATTGGTAATCACCTACAAAGCTTTTCTGAATTAAATTTACCTGGTAAATGGTCGTTGATTTTTGCTATGATTGCAGGACGTTTAGAAATTTTTAGTTTATTAGTATTATTTAGTCCGGCATTTTGGCGTAGATAAGTTATACGAGGATTTTATGTTACGTTTTATTGTGGTTTTAGTTTTAGCATTGATGACATTGGCTTTGCAGGCAAATACAACTGATGCAGAGATGACGGAAATGAATAAGTCTGGTGTTGTAGAGGCGAATATCACACTTAATGCCAGTGAGCAAAGTTGGTATATTTTTCATAATGATGGTTTGCAGACTGTATTTATTAATCAATTTAATGAACATCCTTCTGCTAGTGCAGGATGGGGAACAAAGTTAAGTTATAATAAATATGCAATGCTAGCATTGAATAACCGTAAGCTAGTTTTCTACTGTGGCATCTTGGAAGATAAAACTTTTAAGACTATTCCTTGTAATAAATATATTCATATTTCAAAAGTTTTATCTGCAACAGTGCGCCATGGAACCGCAGGTTCATTTTGGGTTGCAGAAGATGTGACATTGCAACAATTAAAAGATAAAGCCGCAAAACGAGATATTGTCGTGAATTATTAATTGACGAATCTTATTTGCTGCGAAGACGAGCATTTAGTCTATCTCGTCTTCACAAACAAAAAAGTTGATTAGCTTATTTATCGCAACCATTAGCTTTATAACGTGCCATTAATTGCTGCATTTGAACTTGGCTAGCGCCTTGGTTAGTTGCGTTATACCCTTGGTCTTGTAAAAAACCTATTTGTCGAGAGAGATTATCACAAACGGCTTGTCTATCGTAATTGCCAACACCAGACGGGTCAGTTGCCGCAGCAGAATCACTTGTGCAAGCTGATAATAAACATGAGATACATAAAATTAATAGCGTTAATCGAATTTTCATAATAGCCTTCCTCATCTGCGAAATGTGATGATAGCATATCCATGAATAACAGCAAAATAGAAAACCGTGCTTCAATTATATTTACATTCAAGCATTAATTTAAGCTTGTGTAGGGTTATTGCTTGTAGTTTCATTATGTTCAACGCCATCATCATGTTGGGCAAGATTATAAGTTTCCTTTGTTAAAAAACTAAACATTGAAAACATTGCGAATGCTTTGATAGCATGATCAATACGCTCATCTGAGGATAGTTCAGGATTAAATGCATAGCTCGATAAAAAAATTGCACTTGTCAGAGTGACGACTCCTGAGCAGATTAACATAAAAAACATGCAGTATTTTTTTAACATTAAGTCGTTATTTGTCGCGGAATTGTTCATTTTGTTTTCACTTATAATTAATATTGATAGTGTGCACACGCCTATTGATATTAGAAAATAGGTTAGTTGAACGAATACTATTTCGATGTAAGTTTATTTCCTGACAATGATTCTGCACTAGAACTTGCCGTAGTATTCTTACTCTGTTCAGCAATATAACCGAATAAAGCGCCATTTGTAAGGCCAATAAGGCCTTGAGTGCCTTCTTTAACAGCCGTTGAATAATTACCATATTAGCGGCATCGTTAGCAGCATTTACCAACAGAGCTATGCTCAGGACAGTAGATGTTGCCGCAATACTTATAGCAGAATACTTGGTAAAATTTTCCTCCGGATTAAATTTGGTTGGTAGTATAAGTAAAATAAGTAACGTTGTCTATTTTTAATCCTTACCAAATCAATCTTAGCTGGCTACATACCGATGTGAGGTATAAATGATCTGACAATTGGTTTATAAGAAAGACACTAATTGTCAAGCACCCTTATTAACTGTTAAAGTAATCAACATATCACATTAGGAGAATGACATAAGTGCCAAGGAAAAAGAAAAAATTTAAAGATCCGCATGCTAAACGAGAAGCGGCAAAGTATAAAAATCCCGTACCAAGTCGAGAATATTTATTAGGCTTTTTAAAAAAACGCGGCAAACCCATGCGTTTGGGTGAGGTATTACGTGATTTAGATATTGAAAGTCAAGATCAGAAAGAGGGGGTTAGGCGGCGACTAATTGCTATGGAGAGAGATGGGCAGTTACTTCGTAACCGTAAAAATGCTTATTTGATTGTACAAGATCTGGGTTTTGTTCGTGGCTATGTGATTGGTCATAAAGATGGTTTCGGTTTTTTGTCGCCTGATGATGGTAGCGATGATTTATTTATTCCTGCGCGAGAAATGCGCCAAGTATTTGATGGTGATAAAGTTTTAGCAAAAGTTGCAACGATTGATCAGCGAGGACGTAGAGAAGCACAGATTGTAGAAATACTAGAACATAATACACAGCAAGTTGTAGGACGAATAACACAAGAGGGCGGTGCATATCTTTTAATTGCGGATAATCCTAAAATCACGCGAGATATTTTAATTCCACCAGCGCACATAGGTAAGGCATTACCAGGACAAATTATCGTTGCAGAATTACTACGACAACCGGCTAAACGTGCGATACCTATCGGTAAAGTCATTGAAGTATTAGGTGCGCATAATGCGCCAGGCATGGAAGTTGATATTGCTATCCGGACGTATGATTTACCACATACTTGGTCTAAAGAAGTTAAACAACAAATTAAAAGTATTAAAAATACTGTTGCGCCAAAAGATAAAAAAAATCGTCTAGATTTACGTGAACTAGATTTGGTTACCATTGACGGTGAAGATGCTAAAGACTTTGATGATGCTGTATATTGTGAAAAACGTCGAGGTGGTTGGAAGTTGTATGTTGCAATTGCCGACGTTGCACACTATGTGAAACTTAATACGCCATTAGATGTTGAAGCTGAGAAAAGAGGAAATTCTGTTTATTTTCCTTCGCAAGTCGTACCGATGTTGCCAGAAATTTTATCAAATGGATTATGCTCAATAAATCCTAAAGTTGATAGACTATGTATGGTTTGTATTATTAATTTAGATCAGCAAGGAAAAGTGACTTCATATCGTTTTGATGAGGGGGTGATGCGTTCTAAAGCACGTTTAACATACACTGAAGTAGCAGCGATGTTAGTTGATGCCGATAAACCATTACAAAAANAATATTCCAAAGTTTTTCCGGCATTAGAAAGTTTATATCAATTATTTCAGTTACTACAAAAAGCGCGTAAAAAACGCGGAACTATTGAGTTAGAGATTCCTGAGACAAAAATTATTTTTAATGAAAATAAAAAAATTGAACGTATTNAAGCGCGGCATCGTAATGATGCACATAAAGTGATTGAAGAGTGTATGTTACTTGCAAACGTATGTGCGGCAAATTATTTATTGCGTAAAAAAATTCCTGCAGTATATCGTAATCATTTAGGCCCTGATCATGAAAAACTAATAAAATTACGCGAATTTTTAGGTGAGTTAAGCTTGGAGCTGAAAGGTAAAGATAAACCTAAACCCAAAGATTATGCGACTTTACTGAGGAAAGTCATCAATAGGCCTGATGCAATGTTGATTCAAACTATTTTATTACGTTCATTATCACAAGCTGTCTATCATGCTGATAATGAAGGTCATTTTGGTTTATCATTTGATTCATATACACATTTCACATCACCTATTCGTCGTTACCCTGATTTACTTGTGCATAGAGCATTGAAACATTTAATACATAAACGCAAGATTAAATCATTTGCTTACGATTATGAAAAGATGACGCAATTGGCAGCGCATTGTTCTATGACGGAGCGTCGAGCTGATGATGCAACACGCAATGTAATCGATTGGTTAAAGTGTGAATATATGTCGGATAAGCTGGGACAAGTTTTTCACGGTGTGATAACAGCAGTTACAAATTTTGGTGTTTTTGTTGCACTAGATGATGTCTACGTTGAAGGTTTAGTTCATATTACTTCTTTAAAAAATGATTTTTATGAGTTTGATGCAGCGAGTCATCGTTTAATTGGTCAGCGTACACATAATATTTATCAGTTAGGTGATCGTTTAACCGTGCAAGTTGCTCGGGTAGATTTGGATAATCGAAAAATTGACTTTGAAATGGTTTAAAGCCTTTTTGTATGCGTGATGGTTGCGTTGATGCCATGTAATTGTTTCAAAGAGACTAATGGCAATTGCTGAGGTTTTTCTTTTTGTAAACTATGTACGTCGAAGCGTTGAAAAATCGTTGTTAAAATTAGCATAATTTGTTGTAACGCAAAATTTTTACCAATACAAATACGATGTCCGCCACCAAAAGGAAAATAAGCCATTTTGTGTCTTGGACAAATAACTGTTTTGTTAAAGCGCTCTGGATCAAATTTAAGAGGTTCTTGCCAAATTGTCGGGTCATGTTGAAAGTTGTATGGATTGACGACTACAATAGAATTTTTAGGAATTTTATAGCCTGCGAGATTATCTTCTTTCATACTATAACGATGAATAGTCCAAATGGTGGGGTATAAGCGCAAGGCTTCATCAATTACCATACGCAAGTATTTAAGTTTTGAAATATTTTTTAAACTTGGTGGTTCGCCTTGTAGTTCATGATTAATTTCCTCACGTATTTTTTCACTGATATGTGGTTGTAAACCAAGTTCGTACCATAACCAGCTTAATAATGCACCTGTTGTTTCGTGTCCAGTAACAAGCAGTGTTACGATTTGTGCGAAAATCAATTCCAGCGGTAATGGTTGTTGTGTCTCAGGATCTAAGGTAGTGACTAGCGCTGTTAAAATATCGTCAGGTTTGTTGGTTGATACGCGTCGTGTTTCAACAATATCTGCAAGTACTTTTTTAAAGTAGCGATCAAGTCGACGATATTGCCATCTAGGAATAGATGGAATTGTTGGTGGAGCAAGGTAATAACCTAAAATAAATTTCTGACCAAACTCAACACAATGAATAATTTTTTTAGTATCTTCACCAAAGTCAGTATTGAATAAAGAACCGGCAGATATTTTTAAAACAAGGCGCATCATTTCGTCAGAAATATTAAAAACAGTTTGTTTATTTGCATGATCATTCCATACCGTATCCATTAGTTGATTAGTTAGTTTTATGCCTATTTTTGCATATTGTTCTAGATACTTAGCATGAAAGAATGGTTGAATTAATTCTCGTTGCTGTTGCCATAATTTTCCTTCACTGGTCACTAAGCCTTGTCCAAAGGGTATAGCTAAACGATCAAAATACTTGCCGCCTTTGATATAAACGTCTTCGGGTTGTTGAATAATACGTTTGGCACAATCAGGATCATTAATTAAATACATCGGGGTTAGGCTAGGAACACGGACAATCGGCTTGCCTTGAAGCATCATGGTTTCAAACATATCGGCCATGTTGTTAGGGTGTTTTTTAATAATGTTTAAAATATTTGCTAAAGGAGGTCTTTTTAATTTGGCCATGATAGTAAGCTAGCTAGGTTAGTTGCCTATTGGCTGAGTATATACCCAAACCACTTCAAAATGCGAAATTTTAACAAAATATTTTATTAAAATTTTACATGACTGAATCTTTTGCCTTTGTTGATGTCTTGAGGTACGATTAATGCTATGTGTGATAAAAAAGGATTGAACGTACAAGTGAGTCGGATTTACCTCCTATTATTCCTGCAAGTTTTACGTAATGTATTATGAATAAATGGTTGTCAATAATTTTTACGATGATGCTTGCATTGCTTGGTTCAGGCTGTAGTACAGATACGGCTCCAGCAGGGATTAAAAATTCTGATGTTGCAGAAGGCGTTTTAGTCGGCGCAGCAGCTGGTGCTGCTGTTGGTGCATTATCAAGTGGGGCAAGTATTCCAGTAACAACTGCCATGGGTGGTATTGTTGGTGGTGCAATAGGTTCAGCTTTACAGGAAGGGAAAAACGCGCATGAAACATTATTAACGAAGCTTGATAAAGATCATGTACAAGTGATTCGTATTGGTGAAGATTACATGTTGGTTCTACCAAGCGATGTTTATTTTTATCGCGATTCTACTCACATGAATGAAAAACTTTATCCAGCTTATCGTGATATAGTACAGTACATAAATCAATTTGACGTTGAAACAATTAAGGTTGCTGGTTATACCGATAATATAGGTGATCCAATTAGAAATATAGCTTTATCACGACAGCAAGCACAATATGTTTCACAAGAGTTATGGCGGGATGGCGTGAAACCGAGCATGATGTATGCCATAGGTTATGGTGGTGCGCACCCAATTGCAACAAATGATACGCCTGAAGGTCGTAAAGCAAATCGTAGAATACAAATTACCTTTAGACGTTTAACGCCAGGGAGCTAGGAGAAAAAGTTATGGCGGAAAAGCAAACTAAGACAGCAAATACTACAGCAAAGGCCGGAAGTGGTAAAAAGCCAGATCCGGCAGTGGTTGCTAAAAAACAAGCAAAAGCTTATGCAAAAGATGCTTTTGAATTAGTGCGTTTAAGAAATTTCTTCTATAGGGATAATTATCGTCGGCTGATTGTCCTTTTATTGTTCATGAGTCTTTTGTTGGTTGTGATGGGTTTTTGGGCATATTATTTATTAAATAATCGACCAACACCACGGTATTTTGCAACAAATGTACAAGGCGGATTGACACCGTTACATCGATTAAATGCACCAGGGCTTAGAACCGATTATATTTTGAGTTGGGCTGCACGGGGTGCAACTATTTCTTTTACCTTTAATTATGTACAGTATCGTGAACAGTTAGAAACTGCAAAAGATATTTATTATACTGCACAGGGCGGTACGCAATTTTTACAACAGCTTGCAAACTCTAATGATTTGAAGGCGGTGATAGCGGGAAAGTTTATAGTGACGGCGCAACCAGCAGCTGCGCCGTCACTGATTTGGAAAGGCGTGGTACCTTCAGGTATTTACAAAGGCCGTTATGGGTGGCAAGTTGATCAGCCATTAATTCTCACTATTCAAAATGATACGCAGCAAAATAAACGAGAAATCGATGTAAAAATGACTATTGTGCGCGATTCTTATTTGATTGATAGTAAAGCAATTAACTTGGATGGAACAAAAGGTATAGGTATTGCTCAAGTTCTTGTCAAGAATATGTCACAAGGGCAAGTGCAAGAGCCTGATACGACGCAGCAGCCTGCAGCAAATACATAATTCAGAGGATGAGTGGTGGCATTGTCACAAAAAGATAAAACGAATAGGGTGATATTTATCATCAAAGTTTTAATTATAGTCAATATTTTATTGGCGTTAATTATTATGTATTTTTACACCCACGAAAAAGAACCATTATATCGTGCAGTTTATCGAGTGCATGGAAAAAATTACTTAATTGCAATGACGCCACTATCTAGACCCATTATTAATCGGCAAGAATTATTATTGTGGGCGGGACGTGCCGCAGTTGCTGCATATACTTATGATGTTGCACATTATCAAGAACAATTGAAGTCAGTCGTTGATAACTATTTTTCTGTTGCTGGTGGACAAGCATTTATGCAAGCATTACAAGATTCAGGTGCTATTGCAAATTTAGTCAATAATAAATTAGTTGTTACATCAGTTGTAAATGGAACGCCTTTAATTTTAAAGCAAGGATCGCTTTTTGGTACTGAAACATGGCGTATTCAGATACCAATACTTGTCAACTATCAAAGTGCAAGTGAAGTACAAACAAATGCTTATGTTGTATCAATGTTAATTCGAAGGGAGCCAACTAATACATATCCACAAGGCATTGCTATTTCACAGTTCAAGGTTTCGAGAGCCATTTAGTTCATTTGTTAAAAACATAAAAATTGGCGGATAATTTATTTTTTATTTGTTAAAACCCCCTAGAGAATTAACGTTATTTTTGATATTGTATAAGGTCAACAGTAGGTTGCATAAGGTTGTGCAAGGATGATACAAGGTTTTTGTGTGTGATTAGTAAAGCTTTTAAAAAGAGTGTCAAAATAAGCTTAGTCGTTTTAAGCTTCATGCTATCAACAATGCTTTTTGCCAATGGTGAATTTTCAGCGCAAGAAATTCAGGCATTACAATCTTTTGCTGCTCAAAATCCACAAGCTGTTGCACAAATACAAAGCGCGATGAAAAGTGGATCTGGTATGCAAGGGCTTGATCCGCAGACTACTCAAAAAATACAAGCATTGCTTGCGGATAACCCACAGCTGGCTCAAAGCGTGCAGTCAATGTTAAATGGAAAAGCTCAGCCACAGCAACCGCCTCAATTACAAAGCAATGATGCATCACAGTCGGCACAAACAACATCTGATTCAACAACTACAGATGAGGGCGCAGCAGATGCAAAACCTTATAAACCTTGGCAGCCAGCAGATCAAAATGAAGCAAATGCTCGAAATGAGGCTTTTAGAGGCATTGCAAATCAAGCCTTTCCCCTAACGCCAGAGCAAATCAAAATGTTGAGTAGTATGTTAGATTCAACACAACGTGCACAAGCTGCAGCACCAAACGATAAACCGCCGATGCCAACATCCAGTTCTTTAATTGTTGATTTAGATCCGGGGGCAACACCGCCGGTTATTCGTTTATCTCGAGGATTTATCACCTCACTTGTGTTTGTAGATTCTACAGGTGCACCATGGCCACTAGAGGCCTATGATTTGGGCAATCCAAAAGCATTCAATATTCAATGGGATAAAAAAAGCAATACTTTAATGGTACAGGCATTAGCAACTTATACTTACGGTAACTTAGCAGTAAAATTAAAGGGCATGGATACGCCCGTCATGTTAACGTTAGTGCCAGGACAACAGCAAATAGATTACCGTGTGGATTTGCGTATTGAGGGTATGGGGCCTAATGCAAAACCCACAATACAAGGAACAGGTTTACCAGATCAAGCTGATAAAACGTTATTGGATATTTTGGATGGCGTTTCACCACACGGCTCACGAGAATTGCATGTTAGTGGTGGGTTTGCACAAGCATGGTTACAAAATAATACACTTTATGTACGCACACGGTTTACATTATTATCACCAGCTTGGATTAGTAAAATGTCTAGTGCTGATGGTATGAATGCTTATAAGTTACAATCGACACCCATGCTATTGGTTTCTCGGTATGGTAAAGTGCAACAGTTAAAAGTGGAAGGATTATAAACGATGGCCGGACGGTTTCAGAATCTTTCAAACCTATTATCAAACATGCGAACGCGAACAATTTTATTTGCAACTGGTGGTATTTTAATTTTAGTTATTATAGTAGGCTTTATTGGTTTTAGTTCAAACGAACAAACGGAAGGACAATCAGCGACTGTTAGAACAACACGAAATATTCAATCGGTACCAGGATTAACTGCCGCAACGCCGGAATATGCAAGTGTACAACAAAATTTAAATGAGCAAAATTATAACAGTGCGGTAAAAAAACAAGGTTCTGCTATCCCCACTGTTATTGGTCAAGATAAAAATGGTGCGCAGAATAATGGACTTGGTTTTCCAGGAACACAGAATAAAAATAATGCATCTTCAGCAAAAAATGCCAATAAGAATGGTAAGACCAAAGCCAACGCTGCCAATCCCAATGACCCTATGGCAAAGCTCTCAAGGAGTGATTTAGAGCGATTGGCAGAACAGCAAAAAAAGCAATTGGATGCGCTTAATAGTCAAGACAGTAAGCAAGATACACAAGCAGAACAACAGCAATTGCAACAAGCGCAATCTGCTATGCAGCGGCAAGCACAGCAATTAATGGCCTCATGGTCTGGTGGTAGTGCAGCGCCAACACAGCAATATGTTGCTGGAAAAACTGAAATAGCGACACTGCCAGGTGCGAGTGGCTCAGGACAAGCAGGAACGAACACTAGTAGTAATTCAACAAGTTCAACCAGTGCAGGAAGCGCTTCAGGCTCTCCAATCATTAAGACTGGGGATATTTTATTTGCTGTTTTGAATACAGAAGTTAATAGTGATGAACCTGGCCCTATTATGGCCACAGTAGTGCAAGGTCCTTTAAAAGGGGCAAAATTAGTCGGAACAATTCAGCAAACAAGAGATATACCTGGTAGCAATGGTCCTACTCGAGTCGTCTTAAACTTTACAACAATGAGCGTGCCTAATGAGCAAAATAGCTTAGGTGTGAGTGCGGTTGCGATAGACCCAGATACAGCAAGAACTGCTTTGGCTAGTGAAGTTGATCATCATTATCTTGAACGGTATGGATCGTTGTTTGCTTCTGCATTTTTGGAAGGGTATGGTAGTGCAGTGCAGCAATCAGGTTCTACAGTAACGAATAGTATTTTTGGCGGTTCATCAACGGCCTATGGTAGCTTAAGCGGTATTGAAGAAGTTGCGGCAGGTTTGGGGCAAGTAGGACAGGAGTGGGGTAGCCAACTTGGTGATGTTTTAGACAGACCTAACACAATTGTCGTGCATTCTGGTGTAGGGCTTGGTATATTATTCTTAAGTGATGTTACTTTAGATCAACAAGGTACATCTCCGAATATTGCACAACAGCCAAATACCCAAAGCATAAGGACTATGAATACGCAGCCAAATATTGCCAGTTTGCCTGCAGCGCGATGAGAATAAATGGAGAATAGTCAGTGGTAGATAAAAAAGATAGTTTTGACGAAGAATTTGATTTCGATGACGAATTTCCTTCATTTGAAGACGACTCAGATGATACAACTGATAGTTTTCATTTTAATGATGATGAGGAAGATGATGATGAAGATGGCAGTTTTGACTTCTCTGATAGCAGTGATGATGAGGTTAAATCAACCAAAGAGCCTGATGCATTAGTCGATGCCGATGATACTTATGAGTTTGAAGATATTCATGATACAGATGATAGTATTGATGAGTCTGATGGCGTAAAAAAATCAAATATTTTTGAGCAAGTTATCGCTAAAATTAAAGCGGAAGAACCTAAAAAGCTGGTTATTTATGGCAGTGCTGCTTTTTTTATTCTTGTAATGTTAGTTTTTTTTGTAATGAAACAATTTTCATCTTCAAGTAAGCCTGTTCATCATGTTGCTACAACACACAAAGTCACTAAAACAAAAGCTAACAATATGCCTGATTTAAATGCAGCTCAAACAGTTTCAAGTGATCAAATAGATAGCCTTGGAAATAATGATGCAACTCAAGCAAGTTTACCGGCACCCGTTTCGACGCAGCAAGCAGCAAATTTGCCTGTGCCAGATACGATGACGACTCAGCCAAGCGCGCAGCTTGATGATAAAACAGAAAAAACGATTACAGATTTAGTGACAGAAAATAAGCAACTGAAACAAACTGTAGAGTCAATGCAAGTCGCTTTAATGCGCGCTGGGGATAAATATAATAATCTAGAGCAACAAATGCAATCTAGCAATGCACGTATCACAAATATGGAACGCTCCATTGCTCATGTTGAAAGTCAAATGTCGAAAGTAAATAATGCATTGCAAGCAATTGTTGCTGCAGCAACAAGTCAGTCTGCGGCGATGCCTAGTGGCTATGTCTCAAACACATCGGGTGGCGGTATTAGAACGACGTACCAAGCACCAAGCGATTTGGGGCAGGCAAATGTTTATTATATACAAGCCATTATTCCTGGTAGAGCATGGATAAGAACATCAAATGGTCAAACTATTACTGTTACTTATAATGATGAAATTGCAGGATTGGGGAAAGTTACTAAAATTGATGCTGAAAATGGCTTAGTGGTGACCTCTTCTGGTGCAAAAATTGCTTATGGTATTAATGAAGGATAAAGCTTAGAAAGTTATATTTTAGTTTATAATTACAATAACAATGCAAAAAATGGTTGTACCGTGCGTATAGAGAATAGAGTGAAAAAAAACATGAAGGAAAACAAAGCTAAAAAAATGATGTTATTGCTTTGTCTTTTATTTTTGTTGCCCATAAATAGCTATGCTGTGACGATTCCAGATATGGCGGATATGTTAACCAACCTTGATGTGCAACTACCTGCATTATGGGAGTTTATAACAGCTTTGGCTTATGTAGCAGGTTTTTTTATGGCATTTAAAGGCGTTTACGATTTAAAGAAATATGGTGATCCACATTCGCAAATGTCTGGTGGTAAGGATTTACGTCCAGCTATTGTAACTTTTATTGTTGGCGCAACACTGATTTATTTTCCAAGTATGTTGCAAGTAGGTGTGACAACTTTATTTGGTGAGAATGGCATGATGGCTTACCCCACATCTACACCCGTTGATCAATCTTTTAATCAACTGGGAGAGACCATTGTTTATATCGTACAGTTTGTGGGTGCAGTTGCATTTCTTCGTGGCATTATGTATATGCATAAAATAGGATCAGGGCAAGCTCAACAAGGCACTTTTGGTAAATCTATTACGCATTTGGTGGGTGGTACTTTGTGTTTAAATGTTGTAGGAACTGCAAATGTAATTGCCAGTACTTTAGGTATTAGTTGGTAAGCAAAATATTTGCCCATAAATTTTTTCTTGTGATAATCATATATTTTGAATTAGATGAGTTTGTGCTAAGATTAAGAACAATAATTAATGTTTTATCAAACTGTTAGATATTAACTAGGGGAATCATATGACAGCCAGAAAAAAATCCATTATTAAAGGGATTGTATTTCTAATTCTAGGATTTGCATGCTTTGTAAGCCCGAGCATTTTTGCTGACACGACACAAGTTGCCAGCGGTGCGGTTGGTAGTCTTGCAGATAATGTGAAGGCGAGTTTTTCTTCAATTGTGCAACTAATCACCGCCGCAGCGTATGTGATGGGGTTTGGTTTTGTACTAGTAGCGATTTTTAAATTTAAACAACACAAAGATAACCCAACACAAATGCAAATTGGCACCCCAATTGCTATGCTTTTTATTGGCGCAGCAATGATCTTTTTACCAAGTATTATTAAAACAACGGGTGCAACCGTGTTTGGTTCAGACGCTAGTGCTGGTGGTATTAGTGGTGTTGATTCAATTGATGGTATTACCTAATAATGAAGCAATCCTCATTAGTTATCAGTGCATCGTTAACTAATTTTGCTAAATTTGCAGCGCGTCGTGGACATCCTAAGTTTCGCGCGCTCTGCAAAAAAATCTGGAAGCGGGATAATTTCACTTGTCACTATTGTGGATTTCAAGCCAAAGATTATCAAGAAGTTGTAAATAAAGATCAAGATTATCGAAATAATGCCTTAGATAATTTAGTCACCGCATGCGTATTTTGCACACAATGCTTTTTTTTAGAGTCTGTCGGTGATAATGGCTACGGTGGTGGCACACTTATTTATACTAATGAAATTTCACAAGCAGATATTAATGCGTTTTGTCATGTTTTGTTCTGTGCAATGGCAAATAATTCTCAATATAGCCAGTCAGCACAAGCTATTTATCAAATGCTAAAAATGCGTTCTAGTATTGTTGAACAAACTTTTGGAGAAGGTATGACAAATCCTGTTGCTTTCTCTCAGGTTTTACTTGATTATCAAATGAATCATAGTGATAAAAAAGTGAAACAATTATTGCGGCAGCTACGTTTATTGCCTGCAAGAGGACGATTTAGTAAACAGATTGAACATTGGGCACGTAGCTCCGCTAAAGACAACGCCTAGACATTTATCAAGGATATACTATGAGTTTTATGGATCCTGTTATCGATAGCATAGATACGTTATTAGCATGGTTAAGTATCGGTTTAAAACAAACAACTTATGCTTATTGTGAATTAGAAACAGCAGAAAATAAAACAACATTAGTTGCACGTGATGGCTCATTAGTGACTATCTTAAAAGTTCACGGAGCAACTAAATTAGTAGGCTCATATGAGTTTGAACAATTACATCATGGTGTTAGTCAAAGTTTACAAGCGACTTTATCGCGTATTGGTCATGCAGTGCAGGTTTTATTTACTTACGATCGTGATGAGGTTAAGCGAGAGATTGAAGAAATTTATCTGCCAGCAAAACAAACCGCAGAAGCACTCAATCTAAATTTAGATGATTTATTTACTGAACGTGCTAATTATCTTTCTCAATATTGCTCGAAAGAATCGGTTTATCTTGTTTTATGGACACGACCAAATAGTTTGACCAAAGATCAGAATAAACGTGCATTAAAAGATAAACAAAAATTAATTACACAAAATAAATTACCGCCTTTTAAAGACTCGCAAAATTTAATTGCAGGTATTGCAGATCTACGCAATGCGCATGAATCCTTTGTACGTTCTACTTTAAATGATTTGAATGCATTAGATTTATATACAGTCGTATTAAATATTCATGAAGCTTTACGTGATGTGCGAATGACTGTTGATCCAGAATTCACGGACAAAGATTGGCGACCTGTATTACCTGGTGATAAGATTCCTATGCGTAGTAACCTACGTTTTCCAGATGATATTGCTAATGTGCTTTATCCAACCTTAGGTCCACAGCTATTTCCCCGCGATGCTGAAAAGCTTGATTTAAAAACGGTACAAATAGGCGATCGGATTTATTCAAGTGTATTTATTGATTTATTTCCTAATGAAATAAAACCATTTACACATCTTTTTAATCGCGTATTACCCACACAAATTCCGTGGCGTATGTCATTTATGATAGAAAGTAACGGTTTACAATCTTTGCAAATTCGTAGCACGCTTGCAGCGATTCTAAGCTTTAGTTCTTCACAAAACCGTTTACTATCAGATGCAATTAATAACTTACGTGAGACAGCATTAAACGCAGAGGATGCTGTTGTTCGTTTAAAAGTTGCAACCACAACTTGGGCACCTGCGGATGATTTACGGCTGTTACGTAATCGAACATCGCAATTAGCCAAAGCGCTCCAAGGTTGGGGAAATTGTGAAACGGCGGAAATTTCAGGTGATCCTTTTGGTGGTGTTGTTTCAACAATGTTAGGGGTTACAGCACAAAGTGAAGCAAATGCAGCTGCTGCGCCATTACATGATGTTATTTACATGCTACCGTTAACACGCCCCGCTTCTTTATGGAAAAAAGGAGCGATATTATACCGTTCACCAGATGGAAAGCCTTGGCCTTATCAACCCGGTTCAACCATGCAAACCACGTGGATTGATATTCTCTATGCAAGACCTGGTTCAGGTAAATCTGTTTTATCTAATGCGCTAAATCTAGCAGTTTGTCTCTCGGGTGGATTAAAACGTTTACCGAGAATTGCGATTATTGATATCGGACCATCAAGTGGTGGTTTGATTTCCTTATTAAAAGAAGCATTGCCTGCAGATAAAAGACACTTAGTTGCACACCATCGTTTGCGGATGACACCTGAGTTTTCTATTAATCCTTGCGATACTCAGCTAGGAGCAAGATATCCTACGCCACAAGAGCGTAGCTTCCTTGTTAACTTTCTAACGCTATTGGCAACACCAATAGGTAAAGATCGCCCTTATGATGCGATTCCTGATCTTGCTGGCATGGTTGTAGATGAAATGTATAAGTATTTGGCCGATGACGGTAAACCTTATACTTATACAACGGGATTAGAGCCTATTGTTGATGATATTTTAAATGAAGTTGGTTTTGTCCTTGATCAACATACAACATGGTGGGAAGTGAGCGATGCCTTATTTCTCGCAGGCTTTACACATGAGGCAATGTTAGCTCAAAGATATGCAATGCCTTTAATTTCTGATGCTGCGTCAATTGTACGTGAGAAAGCCATCGAAGATTTATATGGTGAAATTGTTGCGCCAACAGGAGAGTCATTAATTGACGCATTTGCACGAATGATTTCTAGTGTTGTACGTGAGTATCCGATTCTTTCTCGAGTGACAAGATTTGATTTAGGTGAGGCAAAGGTTGTTGCCCTAGATTTAGATGAAGTTGCTAAAACTGGCGGTGAGGCAGCAGATAGACAAACAGCTGTTATGTATATGTTGGCGCGGTATATTTTGGCGCGAAATTATTATTTGACTGAAGAAAATATTTTAGACATGCCTGAGAAATACCAAGAGTATCATCGTGAACGAGTCATGGAATTGCGCGAAGATCCTAAACGTATTGTTTATGATGAGTTTCATCGTACAGCAAAAGCGAAAGCTGTGCGTGATCAAGTTGTTATTGATATGCGAGAAGGCCGAAAATGGAAAGTACAAGTGGCGCTTATTTCTCAATCGGTAGAAGATTTTGATGAAGTGATGATTGAGTTTGCGACTTCAATTTATATTATGGATGCAGGTCCTCAACAAGCAGTGAATAAGACTGCAAAAATATTTGGTTTATCTGAGACAGCTAAAACGGCTTTAGCGACAAAAGTACATGGTCCGCGTGAAGGTGGTGCGACTTTTCTTGCGCAGTTTTCAACAAAGCAAGGCGTGAACACGCAGCTGTTAACTTCGACGATAGGTCCAATAGAGCTTTGGGCTTTTTCAACAACAGCGGAAGATGCTAAATTAAGAAATATCTTGTATAGACGTTTAAGTCCCATTAAGGCTAGAACATTATTGGCTCGATTATTTCCTTCAGGTAGTGCGACAAAATTAATTGAAGAGAGATTGCAAGCAGCCAAAGAAGATGGTGGATTAATCGGTGATGTTAGTGGTTTGAGCGTTGTTGATCAATTAGCCGATGAGATTTTACGTGCTTATAATGAAAATCCAAATATTAAAACATTGCCTAATTAAATATTAAATTTATATGAAGCACATTATGCATAATGACATTAAAATTGTGCCAGTAACTCACGAACTTTAGTGCGTTTATATCCCTTACAACTGATATTACGCTGCACTTCAAATGCAAAAATTTTAGCGGGTGCATAAAGTTTTTCAGTTAATGGTGTATGATGATTAGAAATCAAAATTTTAACTTTTTCTTGCTGAAGGTTTTTAGCCATTGTCGCCAATTCTTCTTGCTGTTTCATAGAAAAGCCATGCTGATAATAATGAGTAAAGTGCGCTGTTTTTGATAATGGAACATAAGGTGGATCACAATAAATAATATCGCCTTGACGCCCTTTTTTTATGCTAGTAGTAAAATTAGTACAAGTAAATGTCGCTTTTTTGGCTTTATGATAAAAATAAGCCATTTCATCAGCAGGAAAATATGGCTTTGTATAGTGCCCAAAGGGAACATTATATTTACCTTGCTTATTATAGCGACAAAGACCATTATAACCATGTCGGTTTAAGTATAGAAAGAGCAGCGCACGTTCATAAATATCTTTACTGGTGTTAAATTGATTTCTTAATAAATAATAAGCATCAGGATGATTATATTTTTGATCAAAATATTTAGCCGCATGATTAATAAAGTCAGATTTTTCAGTTTTTAATATTTTATAAAGATTAATTAAATCTTTATTTGTATCGTTAAGTTTATAACTTGGATAATCCGTATTAAGAAAAATAACACCAGAACCTAAAAAAGGCTCGATAAGTCGTTTCCCCACAGGTAAATGTGGCAAAATATACGGAAGTAAACGGTATTTTCCGCCTGCCCACTTTAAAAATGAACGATGATATGATTTTGTCATGCGCTGCCTATGAGCACTTTAAATAGTAGTTATTGTAAACCAAACTGGTTAGCGGTGTAAGTGTTGTTTTAAAAAATTATCAGTGGAAACGAAACGGTTTAGGTAGGCAATGCAATAAAATTTATGGTGGTATAAGTTGATAAAAAATTAATGAATGTCGGCATCGCAATATTGATGGTGTATTGATTATCCATGGGGTGGATATTAATGCGGTCAACGTACTGTAAATCAGCATCCATAAAAAAATGAAATTGTTGTTGAGAATCATTTAACAGGCACAAAGGTGAGACAGCGCCAGGATAAACGCCTAACAGTTCAAATAGTTTGTTTCCATTAACAAAGCTGAATCTACTATGCATTAATTGTTCAGCAAAGTTTTTTAAATCAACGCGTTTATAATCAGGCACGGTGAGTAAGCAGAAAAAAGTTTTTTTCTTATTGCATAAACATAAGTTTTTAACATGTGCACCTGAAATATGTTGACAATACAGATTTGCATCTTCAACGGTATGCACAGGAGGATGCTGATATAGTTGATAGTCTATATCAGCATTTTTTAATTTCTCAAAAGTTTGCTCAGCGGTGGTAATCATTGATCCAGCCCATTATGTTTGAGGTAAGCTTGGATACTGGGTTCACGACCACGAAAGGCATTAAATAATTCATTTGCCGGTTTTGAGCCTCCTTGGGATAAAATCTCTTGCCAAAAAGCCTTACCAACCTCTGGAGAAAAAATACCTTTTTCTTCAAACAAACTATATGCATCACTTGATAAAATCTCCGCCCATTTATAACTATAATAGCCTGCGGCATATCCTCCAGCAAAAATATGGGAGAAGCTATGTTGAAAACGATTAAAGTCAGGGACAGGAACAACGGAGACTTTGCGTCTAACAGTATCTAATATTTTTTGTACGCTAAAATTATTTTCAGGTTGGTAATCTTGATGTAACTGAAAATCAAATAATGAAAATTCTAATTGGCGGACAGTAAACATGGCGCTATGATAATTTTTTGCATTGAGCATTTTTTGATATAAGGTATCAGGAATTGGCTCGCCTGTTTGGTAATGTCCGGAGATGAGATCCAAGGCTTCGCGTTCCCAGCAAAAATTTTCCATAAATTGGCTTGGAAGTTCTACGGCATCCCATTCAACACCATTAATACCTGAAACAGATATGCTATCAATTTGCGTGAGCATATGATGTAAGCCATGTCCAAATTCATGAAAAAGAGTTAATACTTCTTCATGCGTAAATAATGCAGGCTTACTAGCTTGCGGTTTTGTGAAGTTACAAGTGAGATAAGCCGCGGGTAATTGTAGATAACCGTTTGCATCTTGATGTCTTGCACGACAATCATCCATCCATGCGCCGCCACGCTTATTTTCTCTTGCGTACAAGTCAAAATAAAAAGTTGCGATAATTCGATTATCTTCATTCATTATTTGATATGCTTTGGCATCAGTATGCCATGTTTTAATCTCTGGCGCGTATTGAACTTTAATGCCATAAAGTTTATTTACAATTGCAAATAAACCTGACACGACTTTATCTTCAGGAAAATAAGGGCGTAATGCTTCATTATCAATTTGATAGCTTTGTTGCTTTAATTTTTCACTCAAATAAGCCACATCCCAAGCAGCAATCTCATCTATTTGGTAATTTTCTCTGGCAAAAGATTTTAAGGTATTCATTTCAGCTACGGCTTTATCATGTACTTTTTCTTGTAAATTGAGCAAGAAATTCATGACTTCATTTGTTGATTTAACCATTTTAGTTGCTAAGGAAAGTTCCGCATAGTTGGCATAACCTAATAGCTGAGCTAATTCATGGCGTAACGCTAAAATTTCATTAATGATTGGCGTATTATCCCATTTACCGGCATTATCGCCTTGATCAGAGGCGCGGGTAGTATATGCTGTATATAAAAGTTCGCGTAATTCGCGTGCATCGGCATAGGTAATAACAGCATAATAGGAGGGAAATTCTAAAGTAAATACCCAACCTGTTAATTGACGTTTTTTTGCAGTTTCATGTGCTGCATAAATGGCGTGCTCTGGTAAGCCTGCAAGTTGTGTTTCATCTAACAGATGATGATACCAACCATCAGTGGCATCTAATACATTATTTTCAAATGTTGTCGTTAATTCGGTTAGGCGTTGTTGAATATCACGATATCGTTTTTTCTTTTCATCACTTAAACCTACGCCGGCTAATTTGAAATGTAATAATGCATCGGTAATAATCTTTTGCTTTGTCTGTGTATAGCTTGAGAAATCAGCGCTTTTATGTATTTGTTGATACAAATTATATAGGGTTTCATTTTGTCCCAATTCGCTGCTATATTCAGAAATTAACTGTATACACGCTTGGTAGTGTTTTCTTAAAGTCTCACTATTACAAACATTATTTAAATGGCGCACAGGTGACCAAGCATTTTCAAGTTTATTTGAAAGATCTTCCATGGGCTGAATAATACTATCCCAGTTAATGGTTTCACTCTGAGTTAATTGCTTGATGGTTGCCTTACTTTCATTGATAACGGTTTCAATCGCCGGCAATGCATGCTCAGGTTTAATTTGCTGAAATAAGGGGAGAGTTTTTTTTTGGAGTAGGGGGTTTTGCATAATAGCCTCATTAATTGCTTAAATTTTTTTATTATTGTATCGTTTTATTGTGTTGAGGCAAAGTGTGAATTTTTATTAGAATTTATATAAAACCATGTGATAGGTTTGTTGTGCATTTAAACGATTTATTCTAGGAGTTAGCATCATGAAAATCCGTGCTTATCAAGATATTAAACCGATTTTAGGGCGCGATGTTTATGTGGATGAAACAGCCACAGTCATAGGTAAAGTTAAAATTGGAGATGACTGTTCTATTTGGCCACAGGCAGTACTGCGAGGCGATGTGAATGTTATTAGTATTGGTCAGCGAACAAACATACAAGACAATAGCGTTTTACATGTTACACATGCCAGTGATTATACACCAGAGGGACGGGCTCTAATTATTGGTGATGATGTGACAGTTGGACATCAATGTGTCTTACATGCATGTACCGTTGGGAATTTGTGTTTAATTGGCATCGGTAGCATTATTTTAGATGATGTCGAAGTGGAATCTCAAGTGATGATAGGCGCAGGTAGTTTAGTGCCATCAGGGCAACGATTAGAACGTGGTTATTTATATTTTGGACGACCAGTAAAGAAAATTCGTCAATTAACTGAACGCGAATTAAGCTTTCTACAATATAGTGCAGAAAATTATGTCAAGTTAAAGCAGACGTATATTAAAAGATGAAAAGTTAATAAATGTTACTCAAATGATCTTGTTATTAAAGTTTTGTATATCGACGTTGTTGAAAATAATACTATCTTGATTCATCCCATTAAATCTGTAGGATCAACGTCTAATGACCAACGTACGCGATTAATATTTTCAAGTTTATATATATCATTAACTAATTGAGATAAAAACTGTTTCAGCTGCATACGATTATTGGCTTGAAATAATAATTGGCTATGATAGTTACCCGCGCGTTTTGGCATGGGCGCATCAATAGGGCCTAATATACTAATGTCTGGCGTGTGGGATTTAATTGACAATGCTTTGACTTGATTTAAAAACTCATGTGTTTGATGATTATTTTTTGCATTTGCACGAATAAGACTTAAAAAGCTATAAGGCGGAAGTTTCGCTATTTCTCTTTCTTTTAAAATTTCATTAACAAAATGCGGATAACCTTGATACACCAATGTTTGCAATTGCGGATGATCAGGATTGCGCGTTTGTATCATGACAGTTCCTGGTTTTTCTTCACGCCCAGCACGTCCCGCAACCTGCATTAAAGTTTGAGCAAAGGCTTCTGTTGCTCTAAAGTCTGAACTGAAAAAACCACTATCGCCGTCAAGAATAATAACTAAGGTTACATTTGGGAAATGATGGCCTTTAGCTAGCATTTGAGTGCCAATAAGAATATCTACCTTACCCGATTGAATCATTTCTAAATGTTGATCCATTGCATTTTTCTTGCGAGTACTGTCTTTATCAACACGAACAAGTGTTGCTTTTGGAAAAATATCATTTAACACTTTTTCAATTTTAACCGTGCCTAATCCAATCGCTAGTAAGTTATGACTTTGGCATTTTGGGCAATATTGATAAAGTGGTTTTGTACTATCACAGTGATGACAATGTAAATGTAGGGGTTCTAAATGATATGTCATGCGTGCATCGCAGCGTTGACATTCGGCCACCCAGCCACAATGATGGCACATATAAGCAGGCGCATAACCACGGCGATTGAGAAAAATTAAAACTTGCTCTTTAGCTTTTAGCTTCTCAGCAATCGCTTCGAGTACTTCTGGTGAAATACCTTCTTTAAGATAATGATTACGAATATCTAATAATGTATATTGTGGCTCAACTGCATACCCAGCACGCTGATACAAATGCAGTTGTTTAAATTTTTTTGTTTGAGCATTATATAAAGTTTCTAAACTGTGGGTAGCAGAACCAAGGATAATTGGTATATTTTCAAGTTGGGCACGTTTAACTGCAACATCACGCGCATGATAGCGCAGACTTTCTTGTTGCTTGAAAGATACGTCATGTGCTTCATCAACAATAATTAAAGCCAGATTTTTGGTGGGTGTAAAAATAGCCGAGCGCGTACCAATAATGATTTTTGCTATACCTAATTTTGCTTTTAGCCAAGCTTCAGCACGTTCTATATCAGAGAGTGCCGAGTGTAAAACAACAATATCCGTATCAAATCTTGATGAAAACCGTGCAATTGTTTGTGGTGTTAAACCAATTTCAGGCACGAGTACCAATGATTGTTTATTTTCATGAATCACTGCAGTAATCATTTGTAAATAAATTTCTGTTTTCCCACTGCCGGTAACACCATCGAGCACCCACGTCACATAGTGATTAAGTTCAGCATGCATTTGCTCAAGTATGTTTTGTTGTTCAGTATTTAATGTTACGGGTGAAGGATGAATTAAACTGTTTTTTTCTTGCGGTAAAATCACTTTTTTTATTAATAAGGCTTTTTCGCTGAGTGCATTGACTATTGGCAAGGAGATGTCAAGTGCATTGAAATTTTCTCGTGTTAAACCATCAGGATATTGTTGAATAATTTCAAAAGCGCGTTGTTGTTTGGGGGCGCGTTTTAATTGTGCGCTTGCATCGGTAGCTTTTGCATACCAAATCTCTTTTGTAGGTAAGCTTAATGCTTTACCTTGACGAATCCGTGTGGGTAGCAATACGGTAAATACTTCACCAAGACTTTTATGATAATAGTCGCTTAACCAGTAAGCCAACTGCATTGAGGTATTATCTATGATGGGCTGATCATCAATTAAACGAGAAATTGTTTTGAGTTTATGTGTAGCCAGCGTTGTTTTACTTGTTATTGCTAATATAATGCCCACTTTTTTTTGTTTGCGAAAAGGCACTTCTACGCGTTGACCTGCTTTTATCCTCTCAGGTGAAATATCAGATGATAAAATATAATCAAATGTCGTTAAAAGGGGCACATTCAACGCAACTTTTAGGTAGTAAGTATTATCCATCACACATTAACATGATTCATTTTGTGCATTATTATACCGTTCATGTACAGAAATGCGAGTAATTAAGTCATTTTTGGCCAAGGAACCACAATGAAATTGCATTTTAATATGGTTTGGGTATATTAAATATAATATTTAACAATGAATGGAACTAGGATGGAAGCGCAACTACAAAAAATGACCCCACTGACGGTGATTAAACAAATCTGGTGTTCAAGCTGGCAAAGTCTCTGGACAGGTGAAAAGCGTACCTTGTCTGTGACATTAATTGGATATGGTACTATTTTAGTTTTAATGGTTGCATCTATCCTTTACTTGAGTGTGACAGGGCAGTTTGTTAATCAGCCAAAAGCGGTTGGACAATTACCTTTGCCGTTGATTGATCTTATTATTATCATGACGATTGTTTTATTGTTGGGTAACTTTATAACTGCGGCGCTTATTACACGTAGTTATGCTTGGTTAAACAAAGATACACAATTAGCCAATAAAACTTGGCATAATGCCAAACGTTGTTTTTTGCAATTATTTGTTATTCATGCAGCAGTTTTATGTTTTGACATTGGCTTGCAATATGGACTCACGGTACTGACGGTTAATATGTCTGAAGTGATAAAGTTTTGTGTTAGTTTGCTTGGATTTTTAGTTTATTTAACAGCAATTACAATACCATTTGTGACTTTTACCGCAATTGTGATTGAATCTATGCCATTAGGTAAAGCAATAACTCAAGGCTTTAAATTACTAAAAGCTAATTGGGCTTTTTCTATATCAATTTTAACATTAGGTATTTTTGTACCGATGTTGTTATTGATGTCCTTTTTACAAGTCCCTTATCTTAATATTTTATTAGGTTTATTTTTAATTTTTGCCTTTTATCCTTTTTTACTGGTGTTGTTAGCATTTACTAATATTTTTATGTACCAACATGCGCAAAAAAAATATCAAGCGGTGTTGAAAGAAAAAGGTGTTAATATTACTCAAGCTTAGTATCTATTTACAATGAAGTTATGCACAGTAAATAAAAATGTAAATAATACTTAAATGATGTCATAGCATGAATATATTTAATTCACTTTTTTTGTGAGATGGTTAGGCGTTATATTAAGTACGAGAAAGGATATTCGTATGTACTATCAGACTCAAGAACAATTAGCCATAGAATCTATGGTTACAACGTTTACTCGAGATGAGATGTTACCCCTTGCAGCGCAATGGGATAGAGAGGAAATATTTCCAGTTGAGGTGTTGCAAAAAGCTGCTGCGTTAGGGCTTGCGGGTATTTATGTCAATGCAGCTAGCGGTGGTTCAGGCTTGTCTCGATTAGATGCAGTTATTATATTTGAAGCGTTGGCACGCGCTTGTCCTTCCACAGCTGCGTATTTATCTATTCACAACATGGTTTGTTGGATGATTGATTGTTATGGTACGACAGAACAAAAAACACAATGGCTGCCGCCGTTACTCAGCATGGAACATTTTGCCAGTTATTGTTTAACTGAACCAGACTCAGGTTCTGATGCCGCTTCATTAAAAACTAGCGCAAAAAAAGTGGGCAATGAATATCTGATTAATGGCGCCAAAGCTTTTATTTCAGGTGGTTCACACAGTGACATCTATTTAACCATGGTGCGAACTGACGATAATGAAATCTCTTGTATTATTATTCCCAAACATGTATCGGGTATACGTTTTGGCGAAAAAGAAAAAAAACTGGGTTGGCGTAGTCAACCAACAACCATGGTTTATTTCGATGATTGTAAAGTGCCCTGTGAAAATCTGTTAGGCTCATTAGGGCAGGGATTCAAAATGGCGTTATCAGGGCTTAATGGCGGCCGATTAAATATAGGTGCTTGTTCTATAGGTGGCGCTGCACAATGTCTTGATTATGCAAAAAAATATATTCATGAACGTAAACAGTTTAATCATGTATTAGCTGATTTTCAAACCATTCAATTTAAATTAGCTGAAATGGCAACGCAGCTACATGGTGTAAAATTAATGTTACATCATGCAGCCAACGCTTTAGATAACCAACAGCCAGATGCTGTAATGTACTGCGCCATGGCCAAAAAAACAGCGACTGATGTGGGATTTTCAATTTGTAACCAAGTTTTACAACTTTATGGCGGATATGGTTATTTATGTGAATATCCTATTGAGCGTTATTTACGTGATTTACGCGTACATCAAATTTTAGAAGGCACGAATGAAATTATGCAATTAATTATTGCGCGTGCGATATTAGCCCAAAATTAAAAATCGGAGAATCTGTCAATGGAAAACTATAAAACGATTCATGTCAGCATTGTTGAAGCGCATATTTTAAAAGTGACTTTATCACGCTCTGATGTATTAAATGCATTAAATGCAGATATGTTTGCGGAGTTATCTGAGGTTTTTTCTTATGCGAAAATTGAGAAAAAAATTAAAGCTATTATGATTATTGGGGAAGGAAAAGCATTTTGTGCAGGTGCTGATATTAATCGCTTGGCAACTTTAAATGCAATTGAAGGTCGACAATTTGCAGAAGAAGGACAAGCGGTTTTTACCCAACTGGAGCTTTTAGGAAAACCTTCACTCGCCGTGATTAATGGTTATGCGTTTGGGGGTGGTTGTGAACTTGCTATGGCTGCAACTTTACGTATTGCTAGCGAGAAAGCACAATTTGGTCAGCCTGAAATAAAGTTGGGCGTTATTCCAGGTTATGGCGGCACGCAGCGATTGGCGCGATTGATTGGCAAAGGAAGAGCATTAGATTTATGTTTAACCGGACGATTTATTTCAGCATCACAAGCGCTAGATTGGGGGCTGATATCAGAAGTCATCGCACCTGACAAGCTTGAAGATCGTGCGAGTGAATTATTATTGAGTCTATGTGATATGCCACCTATAGCAATGAAAAGTATGCTAGAGACGCTCCACCTTGGTTACGATTTACCATTAATGGAAGCAATGCAATTAGAGGCCTTACATTTTGGTTTGACGTGTGCAACTGAAGATAAAATGGAAGGGGTGAATGCATTTATTGAAAAAAGGAAAGCAATATTCAAGGGTGAGTAAGCCATTATTTTTTGTTATAACTTCATATTTCGAAGGGATTTAGGTCTAGACTGTATTGAAATAAATGAACAAAACTTACTATATTTTTGCTTACTTTGCAGTCTATTACTCATGCTTTTAAAAAATATTTCTGCTTATGTATGAATAGCGTTGAAACATTATTTGTATTACAAGATATTCTCGTTTTGTTCTAATTGCGTTTGAATTTGCGTTTTAACGGTAGACATAAGTTTCGCAGCAGAATTGCCTATGGGTAAAATGGGTTTACCAATGGTAACTTGAATTGTGCCTGGTTTTTTAATAAAAGCCCGACGTGACCAATATTTTCCGGCATCATGTGAAACGGGTAGGATTGGTGTTTTTGTTTGCATAGCAAGTTTAGCTGCGCCAATTTTAAATTGCCCTAATTGTTTTACTGACATTCGGCTACCTTCAGGAAAAATAGTAATTAAGTGGCCATCAGCAAGTCGCTTGCTACCTTGTTCAATGACTTGTTCTAAAGCATTCATGGATTTTTTTCGGTTAACACCGATAGGTTTTAATAGACTTAAACTCCAACCAAAAATGGGAATTTGTAATAATTCTTTTTTTAAAACAAAACAGTTATGTGGAAATAATGCAAGAAAAGCTAAGGTTTCCCATGTCGATTGATGATTAGCAACCATGATGGCATGATTTTTAGGAATATTCTCTTGTCCATAAATCCTATAACGAATACCGCAAATCCATTTTGCTAAAAATATCGTGAGTTTTGGCCATGCGATTAATAGTGGATAACGTATTCGATAAGGTACAACCACCGTTACTAAACAAATCGTTGAAAAAAAGATGGCAGTGGCGAACATAATAATTGAAAAAATAATTGAGCGAATAAAATTAAACATTATATAGAGCCTTTTATATTATTATTTATGATGGCATTGACCGCTAACCCTAAATGACGAAAAATGGGTATGTATGTTTGACGTTTTTTTACGTCAGCTAACGTTTTATGACCGTTACCAGTTAAAACTAATATCGGTTGTAATCCTGCTTTTTCTGCAACTTCAATATCTTTAAAAGAATCACCAATATATGGCACATGTTTTAAGTCGTGTTGAAAATAGGTTTTTAATTCTTCAAACATACCTGTTTTCGGTTTACGACAAAGACAGTTTTCATCTGGCCGATGTGGACAATAAACAATTTGAGCAATATCACCGCCGTGCTGAGTTATTAAATTTAACATTTTATTATGAATAGCTAATAACGTTTGTTCATTGATTAATCCACGATTTATAGCTGATTGATTAGTTGCAACTGCAACCATAAAGCCATGTTGCGTGAGTTTTGCTATTGCGTCAATGCTGTTAGGTAGAGGATTCCACTCTTGAGGTGATTTAATATAGGCTGGGCTGTCATGATTAATGACGCCATCGCGATCTAGTATGACTAATTTTGATTGTGTTTGTGTAACTGATAATTTATCTGGCCATTGCAACATAATTCATACTCTCATGTTTAAGATAATGTTCATAGGTAAAGTTCAACGTTTTATGCCTGTAATAAAGAGATATCTGCAACCTGTAAAAATAACTCGCGTAATTGATTGAGTAAACAAAGACGATTATTTTTTATCTCTAAGTTTTCATCCATTACTAATACACTATCAAAGAAATTATCTACAGCAGGTCGTAGCTCTGCTAGCATCGTTAATGCTGCTTGATAGTTATGCTGTTGGAATAAAGGTTGTACAGAATGTTGTTTCTCTTGTAGTTGTTTTGCCAAAATAATTTCAGCTTGTTCGGTTAATTTGTTAGCATCAAATGCATTTAAAGTTTCTGCCTTTGCTTCTTTTTGTAAAATGCGACTCACGCGTTTATTCGCTGCTGCTAACGCTTGTGCATCAGGCAATGTTTTGAAGTGTTGAATAGCTTTGACACGATTAGCAAAATCTAGAGGTTTTTCTGGTTTTTGCGCATGTACAGCAGCAAAAACATCACCACTAATGCCAAGTTCATTGAAATAAGCACGTAATCGCTCTAGAATAAATTCAAAGCTTTGTGTTTGTGTGTCAGTTTGGGTGAGTTTATCTTGATAAGTACTTACCGTAAATTCAATGAGCTGCCATAGATTGATATTTAAATTTTTCTCGATACAAATTTTTAAAATACCTAATGCTGCACGACGTAAAGCAAAAGGATCTTTCTCTCCCGTAGGTGCTTGATTAATACCAAAAATACCTACTAATGTGTCAATACGATCAGCGATAGCTAAAATTGCGCCTAATGTAGATTCAGGTAAGTTATCTGTAGCGAAACGTGGCATATATTGTTCTTTTAGTGCTATTGCAGTTTCTTGCGCTAGCCCTTCATGCTTTGCATAGTAAAATCCCATGATACCTTGTAGTTCAGGAAATTCACCAACCATATTTGTCACTAAATCTGTTTTCGCTAATTCAGCTGTTTGTATGGCAAGTGTTGAATCAATATTTAACTGTTTTGCTAAGTATTGAGTAATCAATTTAATGCGTTGTGTTTTATCATATAAGCTACCTAATTTTTTTTGAAAAATAATAGATTTTAATTTTTCAATATGCGTAGCAAGCGGTATTTTAAGATCTGTTTGAAAGAAAAATTCAGCATCAGATAATCGTGCATGCATAACTCGTTCATTGCCTTTCTTGACTCGCTCAGGTTGCTTGCTTTCAATATTGCTGACAGTAATAAAGTGGGGTAATAACTTGTTATGTTGATCAAATAAGGCAAAGCTTTTTTGATGTTGTTCCATTGCAGTTATTAAGCTTTCTGTAGGAACATCAAGAAAGCGTGATGAAAAGTCAGCTTGTAGTGCAACTGGCCATTCAACTAATCCAGTGACCTCGTCTAATAATGTATCATTAATTAATGCGTTACCATGATTTTTACTGGCAATGGTTTTCGCCTGCTGTTTGATTATTTCACGACGTTTTTCAAAACTGGCAATCACTTTTGCATCATGTAGGTGCGTTTCATACTCATCAGCATGGTTTAAATTAATCGCTTCAGGGTGATGAAAACGATGGCCGTAGGTTGTACGTCCAGCGGTTAAATCTAATGCTTGCACTGGAATCACATCACAACCAAATAAGACAAGCAACCAATGTACAGGGCGTGAAAATTCAGTCGTTTTGTTGCCCCAACGCATACGTTTTGGAACAGGAATACGCACGATTGCATGGGGTAGTATTTCCATGATTAATTCTGCAATAGATTTACCTCGCTGATGGATGGTGTAGTATAGATAGCCAGCTTTTTCAGTTAAATCACTGATGTTTGCATTAACTGAGCGAGCAAATCCTTGGCATGCCTTGCTGGGATTGCCTTCTGCATCAAATGCAGCCTTTACGGCAGGGCCTTTTTTCTCTATTTGTGTATCAGGCTGCTGCGCAAGTAAGTTATCAATTTTTAATGCGAGGCGTCTTGGTGTTGCAAAACAATTTATCTCACCATAACTGATTTGTTGTTTATCAAGCTGTGATACTATTTCATTGTGTAATGCTGTAACCATTGAGTATAAAGCTTTTGGTGGTAATTCCTCTGTCCCGAGTTCGATTAATAAATTATTTGTCTGCATTATTTAACCCTTTACATAATGGAAAACCTAAAGATTCACGTGATTGATAATATGCGTCAGCAACTTGTCTTGTGAGTTGTCGTACACTTAATATATAGCGTTGTCTTTCAGTTACTGAGATGGCATGTCGTGCGTCTAATAAATTAAACGCATGAGAGGCTTTGATTGCCATTTCGTAAGCAGGTAAAGGTAAATTCTCCTGAAGTAATTTTTCGCATGCTTTTTCACAATTTGCAAAAGTATCAAATAGTACTTGAGTATTTGCATGTTCGAAATTATAAGCCGACATTTCCACTTCATTTTGATGAAAAATATCTCCATAAGTGACAGAACCATTGGGGCTTTCAGTCCAGATTAAATCGTACATGCTATCAACGCCTTGCATGTACATTGCAATACGTTCTAAACCATAAGTCAACTCACCAGTCACGGGTTTGCAAGCTAATCCCCCGACTTGTTGGAAATACGTAAACTGTGTAATTTCCATACCATTTTGCCAAACTTCCCAACCTAACCCCCAAGCACCAAGCGTTGGCGATTCCCAGTTGTCTTCCACGAAACGAATATCATCAATCAAAGGGTCAATACCAATATGGCGTAATGAGTTGAGATATAATTCTTGAATATTCTCGGGTGCAGGTTTTAAAACGACTTGAAATTGATAATAATGTTGCCCACGATTTGGATTTTCACCATATCGACCATCTGTTGGACGCCGTGATGGCTGCACGTAAGCTGCGTGCCATGGTTCTGGTCCAATTGCACGTAGAAAAGTTGCAGGATGAAAGGTGCCAGCACCGACTTCTAAGTCTAATGGTTGTAAAATAGTACAACCTTGTTTAGCCCAATATTGCTGTAATGCAAAAATGAGTGCTTGGAATGTTTGAATATTTTCTGATGCCATTTGTGACTCTTATTACCATGATTTGAATCTTGAAGTGTTGTTCATATTATAACATGACAATAATTGGCTAAGCAAAGTGCCTTGACAAAATTATCTATTTTTAAAGTTATATTTATGTCTAACTTGATTAACGGATTTTCATTAATCACAGCATTTCTTCAAATGAGTGGCAAGGTTGATAGGCTGATGCGCATTGTATACTTTTTTACAATATGTAAGGCTGATTTTGTCGCTTTTATCAAAATTTACTGTAAAATGTGCACTTTATTTACATCAGCATTTAGGCAACATTTAATGCATATTCCTCAATCTATTAAAACCTCTATCGCAATCATATTCACTGTCACTATGTTTGCCTGCGGATTTGTTGGTATTCGTATGGGATTACACGGGGGCTATTCGCCAGGTGCGTTGGCTTTATTTCGTTATTTTGTTGCTTCTATAGTTATTGCCATTTTTTATTTTCGAGCACCAAGAACAAAAGGCGTCCCCATTTCCGTTTACGTACAGGCGGCGCTGATTGGGGTTTTTGGGATAGGTATTTACAATTATACACTTAATACAGGTGAAATGGTGGTTTCAGCGGGCATCGCTAGTTTTATTATTAGCTTAGCACCGGTAATTACGGTTATTTTTTCAATTCCTTTTTTAAATGAAAAAATAAGTTTTAAAGCTTGGATTGGTTTACTTATTAGTTTAATCGGCATTTTTATTATCGCATCAGCGCAAATGCAAAATATGGTTTTTGATAAAGGTATTTTTTACATTATTATTGCAACGTTTTGTGGTGCATTTTATGTGTTGCTACAAAAGCCTTTACTCAAGAAATTACGAGGTATTGAGTTTGTTGCGTTTGCTATTTGGGGCTGCACTGCATTTTTATTAATTTTTAGCCATAAACTATTGCAAACAATACCTATAGCTCCATTACATGCAACTTTTGCCGTTATCTTTCTTGGCATTTTCCCCGGTGCATTAGCATATTTAGCTTGGAGCTATGCCTTGCAGTTTCTGCCTGCATCAAAAACAGCAAATGTATTATATTTTGTTCCTATTATTGCGACATTAATTGCATGGATTGTGCTGGATGAAGTACCTAATACGACCAGTTTGATTGGTGGTTTTGTGGCATTGCTTGGCGCTATTGTTTTTCAACGTTGTTATGCGAAGCGTCGAGGTCTTGTACTCAGTGAGAATAAAGACAAATAAAAATATTTTGAAGACTTATATAGAATTCTGAGTAGAAGATAGTTGTCAGTCCCATAGACAAGCTACGGGACATAATTTTGCTTAGTTATTTACCATTAAGATGATGCTTTACTTGTTACTTGCGCAATGACCTTTTGCAATACTTGTTCAGAAGTAGTGCCTGGAATTAAAATGGTATTATTGGCTTGCGTATTATTGGTTGCACCAATAATAAATGCTGGCGTACCCATTAACTTCAGTTTTTTCGCAAGTTTTTGATTTTGTTTGATTTCTTGTGTAATCGCGTCACTATCCATGGCTTTTTCTAATGCTTTAACATCTAAACCGTTATCTTTAGCAAGTGAGATAATTTGTGCCTTGCTTAATGAGCCTTTTGTATTCATTAATGCGTCATGGAACGCTGTATATTTACCTTGTTGATTTGCAGCAAGTGCGGCTTTAGCAGCAATCTCAGATGCGCCGCCGAAGATAGGATACTCTTTATAGACAATACGTAGGTTTGAATTTTGTTTCGCTAGATTATCAACAATTTTTGTCATATCCTTGCAGTGTGGGCATTGGTAATCAAAAAATTCAATTAAGGTTACTGTGCCATTAGCATTCCCACCGACGGGGCTTATTTTATTATGAAACAAATTTTGCGCAATGCTAGGAATAACTGCTTGTGCTTGTTTCTCAATATTAGCAACTTTTTGCATTTGTTGTTGTTGTAATTTTTGTGACATTTGAATGAGCATTTCAGGATGGCTAAGCAAGTAATCATGCACAATTTGTTGTACTTCTTGCTTTTGTGCACTTGAAAGCTCCTGTGCTGCAAAGGTGGTGTTTGCTGTTAAAGCTGTTGCCCCAAGTAAACTGAGACTTAAAATCATAGGTTTTAATTTCACTGGAACTCTCCTAATTTTAAAGATATTTTTGTTTAAGTATTACATCATATACCTAAATCACCTTAAAATGCTAGGGTTATGCATTAATGATATGAATATCGTTTTATACAGATTTACTTTATAAGCTGTAGTGATAAAATTTGTTGTATGCAGTACAATATTAGTTGTCGCAGAATATTTGGTTGAGCTGAATAAGGAGTACATGATGTATGAAGCAGCAACGCAGCCTTTGGGGTTAGGGAAAATTTTTATTGAGAGTTTAAAGTTAACTAAGTTTGGCTTTAAAAAAGTTTTTCTTTTTGTTTTAATTGCAGTGATTGTAAGTGCAGGGCTTTCATCAAAGATTATTGATGATCATAATTTTTTCTTTAATAGTTTGAGCTTATATCAATTCCATTGGATGCATATTTTTAGGAACTTTATTATCGCGTTAGTTGTTTGCTGGTGTTATGTTGGTATATTTGTACAGTACCATTCTGTATTACAACAACAGAAAACCGGAGTAAAACAAACCGCAATACATGCCATAAAACATTTTTTTCCGCTATTTATTACTATGTTTTTATATTTCTCAATGTTAAGTTTTGGTTTGGTTGTTTTTATATTGCCCGGTATTTTTATTGGCGTAGCTTGTACGCTAGCTATTGCTATTGTTGCCACTGAAACTAAAAATCCAATAAAGGCACTAAAGCGAAGTTATCAACTCGTTGTACCTAACTGGTGGCGAGCATTAGTCTTACCGGTTGCTCCTTTCATTCTATTATTACTTATTGGTTATCTGTCAAATACATTTGCAAAGTTCTTATTTATACATGGCATGAATAATCTTACGATGATATTGAGTATTAGAATGATTTTCAGTGCTGTACTAGGTTTCTTTTTTACGACTTGGTTCTTTAGTTTAAAAGTCATTGTACTGCATGATTTTAAATTAAGAGCAGCATTAAAAGTACAGCAAGCAGATGAAACGATTACAAAATCTGACGATGAGACAGTTTTAAATTTTTTAGAACAAAACACTTAAATCGCTGGTTTAGAGATAGCTGTTGCCATGCTGCTGCATGGCAACCTGTTTTGTTAGCAACTTGTTTCTTGTGAACAAGGTTCGCCAGTACCACTTTCTACTTGAATAGTAACATGTGCAATTTTAAAATCATGATGTAAGTCATGATTAATTTTCGCGTATAACTCATCACTAAAGTTACCTGTTGGTACAATCAAATGAGCTGTTAATGCAGACTCATTGGTGCTTAATCCCCAAATGTGTAGATCATGAATTTGGCTTACGCCAGGAATATTTTTTAGATAGGTTTCAACGCCTTTGCGGTTGATACCATGTGGCACAGCATCTAGGATCAGGTCAACAGAATGGCGTAATAATCCCCATGTACTATATAAAATAATCACAACAATTAGCAAACCTACTATAGGATCAACCCAAAAAGCTTGTGTTTTAAGAATAATAAAGCCAGCAATAACAACACCAAATGACACGAGTGCATCAGAGGCTAGATGTAAAAAAGCGCCCTTGATATTTAAATCGTCTTGACTACGCATAAAAAGCAATGCTGTACCACCATTAATAAAGATACCGATAAATGCAACTAACATCACAATTTTTTCATTAACAATAGAAGGTGAAATTAATTTATGGATAGATTCATACCCAATAATAGTACAAGTTACAACTAGGAGGAGAGCATTTAAAATTGCAGCTAAAATACTGGTTCGTTTATACCCATAGCTATAACGTAAGGTGGCTGGTTTTGTTAATAAATAACTTGCCGCCCAAGCAAAGAGCAAACCTAGAACATCTCCTAAATTATGACCGGCATCTGCTAGTAGACTCATAGAATTTGCCATAATGGCATAAATAGCTTCAACTAAAGTAAAACCTAAATTTAAACCTACCGCAAGACCAAATGCGAGATTAAATGAAGTGGGGGCATGGTGATGATGATGATGCCCATGACCGTGATCGTGCGTATGATTATGTCCCATTATGACCTCTTGATGTTAAACATTGTTTGCACAAATTTTAGCATATATTGATGGTAAACCCTATAATAATTATCAAAAATGTATGTGTCAAAGTCCCCTGAGAGTGTGAAGTGGTTTGAACATCAAGTCTTAAAAAGAAGTCTTTTTAAATGCCAAAATTATAATTAGATGTTGGTTGTAGGTCAGTCTTTTTGTCTTGTTTACTCTTAGTATTAAAAGTACAAAATCTCTTGGTTGTTTCAATATTGGTAGCCAAAGACAATTTTTTTCTTTTACTGCCAATACGGGGAGTATTTTTGAATAAGAGATCATACTGAGAGAATAGTTCATCCAATACTAAAAAGAAACTTCTTGCGTTAGGGCAAGGTGTGCCATAGTGCTGTGCATATTGTTTATAAGCTTGATAATCATGTAAGTGTTTTCTAATATCACGTTGAATTTGTTCTGCCATATTATCTAACCTGGAGCCAGAAGCTAATATACGTTTGTAATTTAAATTATTTATTGCAATATCAAATAAATCATCACAGGTATAATCAGCAACGGAAATAATTTCGAAACGGTTACACCATGCAGCGGTTGCAGCAATGCGATGTTGATAGGTGACAGGGTTTTGAGTGCCTAAGAGAATAAAGCCTTCTTGCCTAGGACTCATATTTGTAGTATCGCGCCCTAGCATAAAATGATTGAGAATTCCTTCTAGTGGCAAGGTATTAATTTCATCAATGATAACAATTAAGCCTTGATGATATGCTTTTTCCAGTAATGAATTTGCATTATCAAGATTGTGTAAATTAATTTCAACAAATTGTTCATTTTTAGCATTGAGATATTCACGCAAAATTGTTGTTTTTCCAATACCAGGTTCTCCTTCAAAAATAAGACCACGTTGTCCATAATGCACTAAGCATTCAGGGTATTTTTGTCGTAATTTTCGAATTTGTAATAGGTATTCTAATTGTTTTAGGGGGTATTTCCAGTTATTTCTAAGCGTTAAACGCTGTGGTAAAAATAATTTAAACATACCTAAGTTAAATTTTTGGCTTTTATCTAAAGCACATTTAAATAAATAGTTTTGTTTATAAGAAATTGAGGCATTTAGTTGATTTGTTTCTGCTAATAGCTGTTGCTTGAATTTAATATCAAGCATTGGGAAAACGGTATTGAGTGGTTGCTGTAAGCATGTGATTAACATATCGTCTTCATTTAGTGCAGAGAACCGGACAATACTGCCATGGCGTTTGACAAAAGTGAGCTCACAACGTCCAGCATAACTTGTTGGATTACCTAACATGATAATTTTATGCTGGTTAGTCATAAGAAAAATCTCTCCTTGCAATACTATGTAAGGTGTTTTCTCAAATAAAGTTTCAAAAATATTCCACTGATCTGGCACACCAATATTTGCCTCATCAAGGACTAACGTACCACCAGCTTTATTTTTTGCCCACGCAGATAATTGTGCTTCACCAATAAAGGTATTGGCATTATTTTTCAAAAAATAATCAAGTACAAAAGTAGTTTTACCAATATTAGAATCACCTTCAATAAAAACATAAGGACTGCTAGCTAAGGCATCCTCAAGAGTTTGATGTCGCTGCTCAATGGTTTCTGTTAATTGATTTACCATTGGAATAAATTTTTGTTTGATACTCGGTGATACAGTTTGAGGAATAACTACACTGGGTAAGTAAGTATAATTAAGCAGATTTTCTGTTCGCCAAATTAACTTACCTTTAATATCTATTTCTTTTTTTCCACCTAACCATAAGTGTGGGATGTTATTCCATAAACTACTTAAATATTGCAATGCTTTTTCTGATAAGATGCCATCGAGCACAATAGTTTTACCACTTAACAAGGCTTTAGCAATAGATGTTTTTTGATAAAATAGATTATCATCTTGCTGAATGAAGTTGCCAAATAGGTTGATAGTTTCTGTCTTTTGAGTTACTGGAACAACAATGGTATTATCATCGGCCTTAATAGGTGCACCTATTCTCCATTCAGCATTTTTTGTTATTTGCATTGTATCAATAGGATTTTGGTAAGTTTTTATCGATTGATATAAAGCTTTAGGTATAGATACCATTGGCGCAATGTAGCAAGTCAGTGCAACATCATAAGTATTTGCTTCAGTTAATAATTGAGCCCATTGACAATCAGATAGGGTCTCTGTAACCCATAGTGAGCAGGATTTATTAGGGTAGCTAAGTAAAATACTTTTTTGGCTAAAAATGCCTTCTTCAGTAACCCTATCATGTGGAAAAAAATATGAGAAAGTTGTTGAATTAAGGACTTCAGTTGTCGAAGGACATTGTTTTTGTTTTAATTGATAAATTTGGCCTGTAAAGTTGAATGCCAAGTCTTGGTTCTTAGTTGTCAGCTCAAAATCATCTGGTAGATGATAGCGTGAACCATTAGCATCAAAATAACGATTATGTATAAGATGATTAAGCCAAAGATTAAATGAAAGTGTTTGCGGTGGATTGATAATACAAAAGCCTTTTTTATTATCTTTTATTGCTTGAAGAAGCGCAGTTGATTTAAATGTTAACTGTCCATTGGGGTTAAGTTGAAATTTGCCAATTAAATTTTGTTGCCAGTTTAACTCGTCGTATTGATTATTATAATCCATGACGGCTTTTTGTTTTGCGGCGCCAAGTGTTTGTGTGGGCGTAACTAATTCTTGAGATAAATTCCCTTGGCATTGAACGCGTAGTTTAAAACGAGATAAGATTTCCCCAGTTAACTGCTTTACATTTTCTGAGGTGCTAATTGCAATAACAATAAAATTTTCAGGTATATTTTTGCCTAATAATGTACGCTCCTGCCTATCTAAAATGCTATTTAAACCGATTTGGTTGGGTTTTATTTCAGAAAAGTTAATGAGTAAAACTCCATACTCATTTTCAAGAAATTGAGCAATTTCACTTTGCACATAGGTATATTTATTGTCATCAGATGTGGTTTTTATTTGTATTAGCGAAAGATCATCTAAATCTGCGATGGCTTTCACAGGAGTCGATAAATAAGATTTTTGTATTTGTCGTTGTAGAATAGGCATCTCATCAATGGATTCAAGGACTATTAATGCATTACGCTTTCTTTGACTTTCAACACTGAAATAGCTAAACAATTCAGTGACAAGTTTCGTTGCGGTGAAGTATTTAAACTGGTCTATCGCAAAGGGATTATCTGCAGAATTTATGGGTATGTCTGATTCGAGTGCGATTGATTTATTTTGCACAGATAACGGTTTTTTTTCAGTCTTTTCAGGTATGGGTGTAACATTTAATGTTGATGCTGTTCCACCTAACTCATAGGCTTGAAACCGACGGTGTATATCTTGTTTATTAGCAACTTCAATAAATACATGGACATCATTTATGACTACGCGCACACTAAAATTAGGCAGTAGTCTCTTTGCTGCATACATAAAAGCCACAGTTCTTTCATAGCAACCACCTTGCTTTTGATTAATGCATTCAAAAACTGCATCAAGCCCTAACTTGTGATGCGCCAGTTGAGTACGCGATTGAAATGTAGTAAAAAAATTTAATAAGCATGTTAGTTTGATCTCGTCTGCTAATTTATCCCATTCTGAATAATCCTTTTGAGTTGCATTTCTGAATATTAATAACTTGATATTTTCATCAGACCATAATTTTTGGTGCTCAGATGTCATCGTTAATAAGCTTGGATTTATTTTAGATGCAGAAGATTGAAGTTGATAACTAACAATAATGTCAGTGTCTAATGGTGTATCATGCGCTAATATTCGCAAATGATATTGCTGATAGATGGTGTTATATTTTAATTCATAATCATAGCCTTGTGTGTCAAGCGATATTAATTGATCACTTGCCGCTAACATAGGTAAAATAACGAACGTGTTAAATTGTGATATTGTAATTTTTCCTAATATTAATGTCGTGTTAGTTAAATCAGGTTTTTTAATTTGGTTATTATTAACTGGATAAAATGCATTCGCTGCGCGACAAGGAAGGCTGAAGGCCGAGTCGCGTAGTCCGTGGTAGGTGACGGATTTTTTAAAGAGCGAAGCGAGTTTAAAAAATCTTTACGTCACCGTCAGTCACTTGAGAGGCTGCATAAGCTTAATTGACCGCAGAATGCGGACACAATTAAGCGCAGCCGACGAGGACGGCCGGGGCAACAATACTGGTCGCGTTATCGAGTCGATTTTGGGGACTTGGATGTGCCAAAATCTTTCACGAGATAGCG
>PAMH01000008.1 GCA_002707205.1 Legionellales bacterium | reverse complement strand
CAACTAAACCACCTCCAATACCAAGTAATCCTGCTAGAAAACCAGTTAGCGCACCACCTATAATATAAAGCAGAATTTCCCACCACATATTAACGACTCCCTGCTCTAATCAGCCCACCCAATCCTGCATTATCCAATGCTTTCTCGATAATAATTCTGATCTCACTCGCATTTTCTTGTTGCATTGCCTGCATCAACAACTGTTCTGCTTCTTGTTGTGAAAAATTTCGCACAACACATTTAATTCTGAGTAAACTTGCAGGGTTCATACTTAATCCTTGAAAGCCCATACCTAAAAGTAAAACAACAGCGACAGGATCACTGGCCATCTCACCACAAATACTGACATATTTTCCGACTTCTTTTGCAGCAGTTACCACTGATTGTAATGCAGATAATACCGCTGGATGTAAAGAGTCATATAAACCTGCAACACGAGAATTATTCCTATCGACAGCCAATAAATATTGCGTTAAATCATTACTTCCTACCGATAGAAAATCAACCCGTTTAGCAAATGCCTTAATTTGATAAACGGCAGAAGGCACTTCAATCATAACACCAATCTGCGGCTTTGTAATTTCAATGCCCTCTTCTAATAATTCTTGATAGGCTTGTGTAATAAAAGCTAATGCTTCATCTAATTCACCAATAGATGAAATCATTGGTAACATAATACCTAAATTATTATATCCTAGACTTGCCTTTAGCATCGCACGAATCTGTACCAAAAACACATCAGGATGATCTAAAGTGACACGTATCCCTCGCCATCCTAGGTAAGGGTTTTCTTCTTGAATATGAAAATAAGGTAAATTTTTATCTCCCCCAATATCCAATGTTCGCATAATCACAGGACGTGGAGAAAAAGCAGCGAGTAACTGCTTATATAAAACCCGTTGCTCTTCCTCTGCTGGAAAAGTGTCTCTGGTCATAAACGGCACTTCAGTGCGAAATAAACCAACCCCTTCTGCACCTACAGAAAAAGGCAGTCCTGAATCCACCGCTAAGCCTGCATTAATCCTTAAATCAACTTTTTGGCCATCTAAGGTCTCAGCCGGTAAATTTCTCAGGGTTTGTAAATTTTCATTAAGTTCTGCTTCCTCTGCAATTAACTTTGTAAATTCCCTGACAAGCTCAGGATTTGGATCGATATAAATATGGCCATGATAACCATCGACGATCAGTGATTTTTCATCAAGGTTACTCAATTTAATACTATCTAATCCCAATACAGCAGGAATTCCTAACGCTCGTGCTAAAATGGCAACATGTGAGTTTCGCGAACCTGATGCAGAGACAATTGCGACTAATTGTCCTTTAGGTACTTCGGCAAGATTCGCTGCGCTTATTGTTTCACCCACTAATATCGTATTTTCAGAAAAACTTGATTCAGTTTGCTGTGATTTTTGTAAATTCGCTAAAACTCTAAGGCCTAGATCTTTAATATCCTCCGCTCTTTCCTTAAGATATTCATCTTCCATATCAGAAAAATGTCGAATATGTTGCTGGATTATTTTTTTTAATGCGCCTTGTGCCCATTGCCCTGTTTTAATTTCATTTTCAACTTCACTGCCTAAATTTACATAATCCAACATACGTAAATAAACATCAAATAACGCTAACTCATCCTCGGCAACGGTATTTTCTAATCGTGAACGTAAACGTTTAATTTCTGTTTGGGTTGATGCAACAGCCTGCTTAAATAATACAATTTCTTGTTCAATATCAGTAATTTCTCGCTCAGGAACTGCATCTAAGTTTGTTGGTGGATAAATTACCACGGCGCGTCCCATTGCAACGCCTGAGACACCAGGAATGCCAGATACCATTGTACTATTTGAAAGTAATTGCTGTTGCGGATAAATAAGTTGTGTTAATGCGCCAGTACTTTTTGCGTGTGTCAAGATACCTGCAAACTGAGCACATAAAGTAACAAGAAATGCTTCTTCATCTTCATCAAATCGTCTTGCTTCTTCTTGCTGAACAATTAAAACACCAAGCAATTGTCTTCGATGAATAATTGGTACACCCAAAAAAGCCTGAAACTTGCCTTCCTTTACTATTGGCTCCGCATAAAAACTAGGATGATTCGGTGCATCTTCAAGATTGATAGGTTCAGCTCGTCGTCCAACTAAACCAACCAACCCTTGATCAATAGGGAACTTTACATGATTAATTGCTTTTTGATTTAAACCATTGGTTGCAACCAAAACAAATTGCTCTGATAAATCATCAATTAAAAAAATACTACAAGCTTGCGTATGTATTGATTCTTTAATACGTTTCACCGCTTTTTCTAACGCTTGACCCAAATCAGACGTCTGACTAACTTCTTGTGTAATTTGGCGCAAAACGGTTAACATGATGATCCAATCTAAATAAATTTAATGAAAGTTATCGGAATATACAATAGTTTATTTAAGCATCATCATCCGAATGATTAACATCAGTGTGAGGCATAAATCCATCTGAGTGCTGTCTACGTCTAGGACGAATACCACTACGTAAGTTTTGTTTAGGATTACGCATTTTTTTCTCAGGGAAAACATATTGCGTAAATGCTTGCAATGCATCTTTGTAGACTTTGCGTTTAAAACTAATAACTTCTCGTAATGGATACCAATAATTAACCCAGCACCAATCATCAAACTCTGGGCTACCGCTTGCAGATAAATCAATATTATCAACACAAGACACGAGCTTAAGTAAAAACCACTTTTGCTTTTGTCCAACGCATACTGGCTTAGTATGATGGCGAATTAAACGATGAGGTAAATCATACGTAAGCCACTCAGCGGTGACACCAATTATTTCAACATCATGGCGACGCAAACCAACTTCTTCAAAAAGTTCACGATACATGGCATCTTCGGCTGTTTCATTTTCATGAATACCGCCTTGTGGGAATTGCCAGGCATCTTGCCCGATACGCCTTCCCCAGAATAACTTTTTTTGTTCATTGACTAATATAATGCCAACATTGGCTCTATAGCCATTTTCATCTATCAAAATTTCACCTAAATATCACGCGTTACTTATTAAGTACATTTTTTCACAAAGCGTATTTTTGAGCAACTTTCTTTTAGCATTCATCGTATTTTTATCATTGCTCAAACACAAAATTATATTGCCTGTTTTAAACAAAATATTGTTGCTCTCCATTCAACGCAAAAAATAACATTGGGAAATTGCCTAAAACCAAAACAAAAGTAGATTTTTACTCGTTTATTGTTAAATCTATGCCCAAAAGTATAGACAATTGACGTAAAACAAGCGAATATAGTACGTCTTGAAACTACGTTAGCTCGCTAATCATAGCGTCAACTCAATTAGAGCCTAAAGTTTTTAATATTTTAAAAGAAGTTTTAACTTCAATAATTGCTTTGTCACATTTTAAACTCTGTTGAAAATCAAAGCATATGGTATTGGAATAACGCCTTAAGTCATATTTAAGCCAGTCCAATGAGAAATAAAAATAAGAGTGAGGATTTATGCAGCAACAAACTGTATCAGCATACAAACAACCAAAAGCATTTTATATCCTATTTTTTGTTGAAATGTGGGAACGTTTTGGATACTACGGCCTACAAGCATTATTAATTTTATACCTTAGCAAAGTTTTTAATTTCTCTGACAATAAAGCTTATGGCACATTTGCTGCATTTGCTGCACTCGTTTATGCGACACCTTTTCTCGGCGGATTTATTGGCGATAAGCTGATTGGCTACCATCGTAGTTTAACGATTGGTTCGCTCATGCTTATGTGTGGCTATTTTATGCTTTCAATCCCCACTCAGTTGCTTGACGCACACGGTTCTCAGATTCTTTTCTACCTAGCCCTTGGGACTATTGTTGCAGGTAATGGCTTTTTTAAAACTAGTCCGGCAAGCTTATTAGGTAAAATTTATGGCCCAGATGATATTCGTGTAGATAGTGGATTTACTCTATTTTACATGTCAATTAATGTCGGCTCACTTATTTCAATGGCGTTATGTGGTTATATTGCCAAAGCTATTAGTTGGCAAGCTGGATTTGCAACTTGTGCTATCGGTCTTGCATTAGGCACTATTACCTTTTTCATGAGTAAAAAGCTAATTGCTAATTATGGCTCTCCAGCTGATTTTGAGCCACTCAAGAAAAAATATATTCTGCCGCTAACTACCGGCACACTCATTGTCATTGTAGCTTCCGCCTTATTGATTCGTTATTTAGGTTTTACACAATGGATTCTGTCATTTGTCATGCTTGGTGCTGTACTCTTTTATGGTATTCTTATCAAAAGAACTAATAATCTAGAAAGAACAAAGCTAATTGCTTGTTTCATTCTAACCATTTTTGCTATCGTATTTTATTGTTTATATTTCCAAGCACCACAATCCATTAATCTCTATGTTGATCGAAATGTGGATCATCATATTTTTGGTTTATTTGTTCCAACCGCTTCTTTTCAATCGCTAAATCCTTTTTGGATTTTAGTTTTGGCCCCTTGTTTAAGTGCTTTTTATAAAAAAATGGAAAGCAATCGCGGTGACTTCTCCCTACCCGTTAAGTTTGCAGCAGGGATTTTTATTATGGGGTTAGGTTTTATGGTACTTTATATCTCAAAATTTTATGCAGATGCAACACATCATGTTTCAGCATGGTGGGTTGTATTAAGTTTCTTTTTGCAAAGTTTTGGTGAGTTACTTGTTAGTGCTTTAGGCTTAGCAATGATTACCAAACTTGCACCACCTCAATTTATAGCGGTGATGATGGGCACGTGGTATTTGAGCACATCAGCGGCTGCTTATTTATCAGGGTTGCTCGCAAAACTGGCTAGCGTGCCGCAAGGGATTACCGATCCGGCGGCTTCACTAAAAATTTATTCGCATGTATTTTATCAATTTGGTTGGATCACCATGTTGATTGGTCTTTTAGTCTTTTGTACTGCGCCTTTATTAAAAAAATTAATTATTGGTAGTAATAGAAAAGTACATATTACCGTAAAAAATCCAACGGCTTAGGTTAGGATACTTATGCACTATTCATTTTGTGATAAAGTTATCATGGCAATTGATACGGGTTTAAATACTATTGCGGCAAAACATATTGCAACGCGTGAGTATCCTGCTGAGAAAATAAAAGAGGCAGATTTATCTAACAGCGAGACAAAACATATTGCTGGATTAATGCGTGTCAATCATGCAGGAGAAATTGCAGCACAAGCCCTTTACCTCGGGCAAGCAATAACCGCACGAAATCAGCTTATTCGCGAAAAAATGCAAACAGCTGCAAGTGAAGAAATTGATCATTTAGCTTGGTGCGAAACCAGACTTGAGGAACTTAATAGTCACATTAGCTATCTTGCTCCAATATGGTTTGCCGGCTCGTTTGCAATTGGCACAATCGCAGGTATTATTGGTGATGCATGGAATTTAGGATTTGTTGCTGAAACTGAAAAGCAAGTTGTCAAACATCTAGAAACTCACTTAAATGATATCCCTCAAAAAGATCAACGCACGCGGAAAATCTTAGCGCAAATGCGTGATGATGAAGCACATCACCAAGCCATGGCTATGGAAGCTGGTGCTAAAAAACTACCCCGCCCAGTTAACCATTTGATGGGGCTTATTTCAACAATCATGACAAAAACAGCTTATCATGTTTAACTTTTTGTTAATTTTAATTTGCCATTCTAACGCTGTATAAAAATAACAATTAATTAGTTAATATGCCAAATGATACAAAACAAACAAAGCGGTTACCTTCAATACACTGGGCGTTTCACCTTAGATCCTACTCAACAACAAAAAATAGGTATATCCTTACATAACCAGTCTAGTCTAATGGCAGTTATTATTTTTTATGCCTTGACCACCCAGAACTTGCTATAGAATGGGCGCACAAACAATTCGATACGACCTTTCACCACCACAATTTAGTTCAAGCGCGAAGGCCAAATACTCAAGAACCACCCAACAAATTTCATAAAGCAACTTATGAGAGTCAACCTCCATTCAGATATAAATGAAAAATTTGAGAATAGCAATAAACTCGAAAATAAATACCTCATATTTGCATTCTGTTAAGCTTGTGCTAATTTTATACAGTAGTGCTGCAAGTTTGGATCATCTCATAACTCACTGGATGGGTACCCGTACAATTTAATAAAGGGGAACTGCCATGATTATTTTTAACACTGTTCGTAACTATTTCATTAATTTCACCGCTAACAAAATCCTACTTAAAATACAAAAACAAATTAAAAAACAAAAAAATATAATGGAAGTTTCAGATAATCTTGAAAGGACTCAAAAATCACTCTATGAAAAAATTCAAGCCATCAAAGATCATACTGAGTTACACTTACTTAATACGGTTGGGTTCCATAAAATTACAGAAAAGCAAAAGCACATCTCAGTACTAACTCACGAAATAGAACTTATACAGAGAAAATTAACAGAAGACAACCTAACATTAAATAATTTAAGACGCTCATGTGAACACAAAAAAAATTTAAAAACAACGCAATACTGCAAAAAAAGAAAAAAATTATTTAACGCTAAGAAAAAATTAAAAAAAGATGCCTATCAACAAGAAAAACTTCTTGATTTAAAACTTAAACAATATGCAAAATCAATTGCTGACCTCACCTTACTACTCCGTGAAAGTACAGTGCATTTAATACAAATAAAAGATGAACAAATAGAAAGCTTCATTGACGAAAATATTAATCACTTAAAGCATATGGAAAATCGTTATATTAATTTAGAGAGACAATATATTAATGCCTGTTCTTATGAAGGCACTCGTAAGCGTTTCAATCAATTTCTTGAGCAAGAGAAAAACGAAGTGTTAATCAATTCAATGAAACAATCGACTTTTTTTAAAAATTATGAAAATGTATTAAATAAACAACCTAATAATAGTAAAATTAACCAAATAACAAATAAAATGTTATCCATTGAGAAAGATTATTTCAAGCTAAACAATACAATTAATGATAAAATCACCAATGAAATTAATTGGTTTGATCAAACAAAAAATAAAAGCACAACCTATAGCAAAATGAATAAAATGCTTGAGATATTATTTTCATTGACTAGCTTTATCACGCTGAAAAAAGGGTATAATGAATTTATGTTTGACAATAAAAAAATTACGCCAACCTACTACAATAAATCATTTGCGCAAAATATTCATTTTAGCCATCAAATTTTAGCGCATCAAGCCCAGGTAGATCATGCGCTACTTGCTGAACAAGAACAAATTATGAAGGAATTGAATCTTGCTTATAATGCAAAAGGCGCAATTAAAAAACAAAAATTCGCAGCTTAATTTAAGGGTAGCTCATAGCTTGCAGCAAATATTCACTGATGTTTGCTGCTGCATCTAACGTTGTTTTTGGTTGCTCAACATTTGAATAGCTTAACGATCTCACAAACGGTGCTACCTCCATAATATCAGCACCTGTTAAAGCAAAGTGCTGCGTTAATTTTGAAATTAATACTTGTGCGTCATTTAAAGATACCCCATCAGACTCAGGTGTACCAGTAGCATTTGCTATGCTCGCATCTAATGCATCAATATCAAAAGTTATATATAGTTCATCAACTTTTCTAAAGTTTAGATATTCGTATAAATCTTCAGCGACAGCATCTGCTCCATTTTCAAGAATATCATAAGCCCAATATTGCTTAATACCATATTGGCTTTGCCAGAAATCACGCATTTTACTGCTAGAGCGTATACCGACTTGAATTAATAAACTCGGATCCATTAATTCCTCTAAAACATGATAAGTCCATGAACCAAAACAAATAGGAACACCCATACGTGATTTCATAATATCTGTATGTGCATCAAATTGTATGATTGCAACTCGCTTATTTTGTTGTTTTTTATATTTTAAATAAGGTTTCACTAATGCATAACTGCATGAATGATCGCCACCAATACCAAAAATTTTTGCCTGCGTATTATGCTGATAAATCTGTTGAGTCACATAAGTTGCAATACTTAATGGACTAACTGGTAAATGGCTATTTTCATCGTGATATAACCAACTTTTACTTGAACGAATGACATTTGATGATAAATATTCGTCTAATAAAAACTGTGGAATAACTCTCACGTCACCTAAATCAAAAACTTTATCAATAGAAAGGCTATGGTACAAAGCATTACGTACAAATAATGGTCCCCAATTTGCGCCACGCAAAATACCGCCCCCATTGTCACTCGCGATACCTAAAATTAATGGTTTTTTCTCAGTTAAAACTTGTGGTAATTTTTCTTGCCAAGTATAGCGTGCATGTTCTCCCACACCACCATATAATAATTGCTGTAATGCTTCACGATGATGTCGTGCAGTATAGATAGTAAAAACACCGTTGCCTGCGGGACACAAGCATTGACGTAAATCCTCTATGATTTTATTCACAAATATTCCTCTTAAAGGCTTGGAAGTTTATTTTGAGGCATTTCCAAACAATTTTTTTTAATGCTAGCAACTGGATATGCACAATAATCTGCAGCATAAAAAGCACTGGGGCGATGATTACCACTTAAGCCAATACCACCAAAAGGTGCTTGACTACTCGCGCCCGTTAGCGGTTGATTAAAGTTTATAATACCGGCTCTTACGTCTTGTGAAAAGAGGTTAAATAAGTTTTCATTATCACTTAATAAGCCTGCAGCTAAACCATATTTCGTTTGATTTGCTTTTGCAATTGCCATATCAAAGGATGAAACTCTGTAAATTTGCAACAAAGGTGCAAATATTTCTTCATCGGGTATCGATTGCATTTTGCTTACATCAAGTAAACTTGGAGATAACAACCCAGTTTTCTCTCGTAACAATATTGATTGATGTAAAACCATTGCCCCTTGCTGAATCAATTTCTGCTGTTTTTGCAAAATTTGTTGTGCGACATCATAGCTAATTACTGCACCCATAAAAACATCAGGATGATCATCTGGTGTTCCAACCGATATCTTTTGCAAGAGCTTGCTTATTTGTTGGATAATTGCATCACCTAATGCATCATCTGGAATGATAAGTCGTCGTGCACATGTGCACCGCTGCCCTGCCGTTAAGTATGCTGAAACCATTGTATGGTAACAAGCTGCATCAATATTTTTTGTCTCCCAGATAATGAGAGGATTATTTCCCCCCATTTCTAATGCTAATATCTTATCAACTTTACCCGCAAATTTTGCGTGTATTTTTTTACCAACGTGATATGAACCTGTAAATAATACCCCTGCAATATCTTCCTCACTAATAAGTGCATTTCCAATGATTGCATCACCACTTACCAACTGAATCACTCCAGAAGGTACACCTGCTATTAATAACAGTCTTATCATGAACATCGCGGTTTGCGTCGTATATTCACTGGGTTTAAAAACAATGGTATTACCGGCTAGTAATGCTGGCACGATATGTCCATTAGGTAAATGCAAAGGAAAATTATAAGGGCCTAATACAACAAATATGCCATGTGCTTGATGTTGATAATACATCGTATTATCTTGATTAATCAAAACAGTACCCGTGCGTTGCTGAAAAGCGGTAATAGAAATAGCAATTTTAGCAATTGCACTTTGCACTTCTATCTCAGCTTCCCAATAAGGTTTTCCTGTTTCTTGTGCAATGACTTTTATGAGCGCCTGTTGATTGTCTGCTAACAATGAAGCATATTTTTCAAGGGCAGTAATGCGCTCAGACAACGGCGTCTTTTTCCAAGACTTAAAACTTTGCTTCGCAATACCAACTGCCATTATAGCTTGTTGTTCACTCGCATAGGCAGTTGAAAAAATTTCTTCTCCAGTGGCTGGATTATATTTCGTATAACTCTTGCCTTCACCTTTTTGCCACAATCCATTAATTAACACACTCTTCATAAAAACCTCTAATAAACTAAAATTATAATCGCTTCATAAAAAGGCACTTATGTTATTTAGGTATTAATGGTGCAATTTTAACATATTGACCCAATTGTAAGTTTAATCGCTTTAATATCTCACTTGAAATAGAAATTTCATCGGCATTTATTGTATCTAATTTTACAACAGTCGCAGTAAAAAAGTTATCAGTTGTTGCAAGCATATAATTTTCTCCGTTTGTAATAGATTTAATTTCAGCAATTTTTACACATTGCATTTGTTGAACTGTTGCTATACTTTGCGTTTTAGCAAAAATAGTAGGACCAGCATCAAAAATATCAACATAATTAAAATGTTCAAAGTTTTGTTTTTTTAATAAATTCACGGCTGGTAATGAATGTGCATGTGGTTTTCCAATAACATCTTGTGCACTTTGAGGTAAAAGCGAAATGTAAATAGGTAATTCAGGCTTTAATAATTGAATAAATTTTTTATCGCCTTTACCAGTCAAATTATCTGCAATGGCAAAATCCATTTGATAAAAATTTCTTCCGATAGCTTCCCAGAAAGGTGAAATGCCATTATCATCAGAACAACCTCTAATTTCAGCAAAAGTCATTGTTGTAAATTTTTCAGGATAACATGCCATATAAAGCAAACGCGCATAAGATAATAAATAGCCATTAATTTTATTTCTAAATGCTGGTAATAAATATAAACTACACAATTCCGTTTCGTGATCGAAATCATTGACGACATGTAAAAACTTGTGGGTTACATCAATGTTTTTATGATAATCATGCTGATGTGTGGATGAAATTTTATAGGTATAAAAGGGTATTTTTTCGCCTGGACATACATCAATACCTGAACAACCAACAACTTGACTATCAACTTCAAGGACAAAAAAGTAATAACCGTTTTTTATGTTTTGATTAAAGCTTGCAATAGATCGCAATATTTTTTTAGATAATTCTTGCTTATCGGCGACTAAATTTGTTAAACCAATCCCTGCTTGCTCAGCCAAATAAACTAAAGCATTAAGATCTTTTTCAATCACGGGTCTCACTAACATTACACTAACTCACCATTTGCAAGACCGGCAAAAATTATGGCTGATAGTTGTGCGCGTTCAACCAGACTGTCTAATTTTATGTATTCTTCATTAGTATGAATTTTTCCGCCTCTCACACCTAAAGTATCAACATTTGGAATACCTAAGCTTGATAAATTATTACCATCACAACAACCGCCGGTATCATGCGTTAATAACTGTAAATCCAAATGCTTCGCCTTTTCGATAATATATTGATAAAGCTTAGCTGTATTGTTATCAATACATTTAGGCTTACGATTAAATTGACCATGCATGACGACTTTAATACCATACTCAACATTAATATTACTTATTATTTTTTCTACTGATTTAAAAAATACTTGCTCATCAGTTTGTTTCTCTGTTCTAACATTAACATGACATAATGCAAAATCTGGAACTTGATTTAATGCATCTCCACCCTGTATTTTAGCAATATTCACAATCAAATTTTTCATACTATTTAATGCATGTAATTGCGCTATCATTGCAGACAATGCAACAATTGCACTCTTTCCCATTTCAAATGCTCGACCAACATGCGCTGACTTTCCATAAAAACAAAAACTAAAATTTCCACTACCCTTTCGATGATAAGCCAAGGTTCCTTCATCATCTAAAGCAGGTTCATAAACAAAACCATATTCTACTGATTGCGTAAGCTTTTTCAGTATACTTGCTGAACCTATCGAACCCGTTTCTTCGTCCGCATTGATAAACACCTGCCAACCTAAATTTTTTTTATTTGGCATTTGTTCTAACATTGAAAGTGCAGCATGCATCACAATGATGCCGCCTTTCATATCAGCAACACCAGGGCCTTGCAAAGTATTATTATCAATAACTTCAACTGCCTGAAAATCATTATCCTGCGAAAAAACAGTATCACAATGACCACATAGAATAATTTGTCGTTTCGCCTCAGGTCTTTTTGAAAAATGTATCACATCTCCAGTAATTTGTGACTTTGGTTGTCCATACTCATCAATCTTTGTATAAATCAGACTGGGATGTCTTTGTAATTGTGCATTTAAATCTGTGAATTTTTTTATGATCGCTTTTTGCATTAATTTGATACCGTTGAGGTTTGCAGTGCCTGAGTTAATATTTGCCCAGTTAACTAAGGTACTGCGCATATTTTCTGCTTCATTTTTAATGTACATGAGATCACTTAATTCATGCATATTGAGAACCTATTATTAGAAGAAAATTAATAGCTTATTTTGTGAATTAGCATTTTAAAATCATTTTGCATAACATTGATTCTTAATATAATCATAGTAGAATATAAACAAACTACTTGATACCTAAAAATTTATGCATAGAATCAAACAACTCCCTCCCGCACTTGCCAACCAGATCGCCGCCGGCGAAGTTGTTGAACGTCCAAGTGCTGTTGTTAAAGAATTACTTGAAAATAGTATCGATGCAAATAGCAAACGCATCATTATAGAGATTGAAAATGGCGGTACTAATATTATTCGTATTCGTGATGATGGCATCGGCATCACAAAAGAAGATTTACCGCTAGCATTAGCACGTCATGCCACCAGTAAATTAACAACTATTGAAGATTTATATCAAATCAGTAGTCTTGGCTTTCGTGGAGAAGCGTTAGCAAGTATTGCATCAGTTTCTCGCTTTTCCTTAATTTCTCGTCATCACCAAGCAAATCATGCTTGGCAATTAAAAACAGAAGGTAAAGATTTAACTAATCATATTGAGCCGGCAGCACATCCTATTGGTACAAGCATTGAGGTCGCTAATTTATTTTATAATGTTCCTGCCAGGAAAAAATTTTTAAAATCTGCTCGCACTGAATTTATTCATATTGAAGAAGTTGTTAAACGAATTGCATTATCTCATTTTCAAATTGGATTTACGTTAAAACATAATGATAAAGTTATTTTACAATTACACCCTATTAATGAAAAAACACAGGCAAATCATCGCATTGCTAAAATTTTTGGTCATTCATTTATTAAACAAGCAATCTATTTCGAACAAGAAAATTTACATCTCAAACTTAATGGCTGGGTTGGGAAAACTGAATTTTCGCGTAGCCAAAACGATCAACAATACTTTTATATTAATGGTCGCATCATCAAAGACAAACTTATCAATCATGCAATAAGGCAAGCGTGGCATAATGCCTTCCCTGAAGGGCGTTTCCCTGCTTATGTTTTATATCTAGAGCTACCAGTTACAGAAGTTGATGTTAACGTACATCCAACAAAGCATGAAGTGCGATTTAAAGAAGCACGACTTATTCATGATTTTATCTTTCAATCCATTGATAATTTACTCATCAATGACACCTACCAGTCTGTTGATGATGATGGGGTTATCGAGCAATCGGAACAAACGTTTTTTGACGCTATTGCAATGGCGCAATCACCAACTCATCAATCGCAATATTATTCGCCACAAATATCTTTAAATACACAAATAAGGGAACCTACACCCACTTATCAATATCAATCAACAACAAATAATAGTAAACAATCTGAGAATACTCTTTCACTATTACTGTTATATCATTATGGTCAATTTGGGATTATTAGTGTCGATAATCATTTATATGTTGCAGATATACTGAATTGCTTAATAAAATTAATGCGCGATCAACTTAATCATTTATCTGAAATAAAATCACAGCCATTATTATTGCCAATAAAAATTAATTTAGATAAAAACTCAATTGCACAGTCTGAAACAGTACTTGCTATCCTTTCACAATTTAGCATTGATATTTCAGTAATCAGCGATGACACATTAATTATTCGCGCATTACCAAGTCTGCTTAAATATATTGATTGGTCTAAATCGCTGACTTTGCTCATCAAACAAAATATCACAACACTTGACGATACCATCAATATTTTAAAACTCAATACGCAACTACCCGTTGATACATCAGAGTTAAATAAAATTTTAAATGCGTTTTCTAGTGCTTTTAATCAACTATGCGAAAAAAAATATATTAAACCTATGTCTGAAAATTTATTGAAAAAATTATTTTGATGCGATGGCACATTGTTGTATGTGTATGATAAAAAGAGTATATCAAATAATAAATTTTATATTAATATCAGTTAGCCTTCTGCAACTTCGCATAATAAAAACCATCTCCAGATATTGCGTTAGGCAATAGTTGTTGTCCAAATGATGTTTTAATACCAACCGGCATATCTAATGCAAGCAATATAACATTTGTTGTTTGCGCTAAAAATGTTTCAATAATCCTATCATTTTCTGCGGGCAAAATAGAACAGGTTGCATAAAGTAAAATACCTTGTGGTTTCAATAATTGCCATGCCTGCTCAAGTGCCTTTATTTGAATTTGGTTTAACTGTTCAATATCAGTTGAGCGTCTTAAATATTTAATATCTGGATGTCTTGCAATCACCCCTGTTGCAGAACAAGGGACATCTAATAGAATGCGATCAAAACATGCCTCTTTAAATGGTAAACATGTTACATCAGCGACCATTGTCACTGCCTGTTTTTTATGTCGCATCAAATTTTCATTGACTCGTTCTAATCGCGCACCATCTATATCAACAGCAATAATATTCGCAAGCGGCGCTTGCTCTAAAATATGCAATGTCTTACCACCTGGTGCAGCACAAGCATCTAATACCTGCATGTGATTTTCAGCCGCTAATAATGATGCTGCCCATTGTGCGCCATGTGCTTGGACAGAAACTAAACCCTGATTAAATCCAGGTAAGTCATGTACATTCATCGGCGCTAACAAAGTAATTCCGCTTTCTTGCGCAGCATTTAGTGTATAGGCAATTTGCTGAGCATCAAGCTGCTGACAATAATCTTCGCGAGATAACTGGCTTAAATTTACGCGCAATTCAAATGCGGGCTTTTCATGACTTTTCAGTAATATTTCTTGCCACTGTGCTGGCCATGCTTTTTTAATGCGGTTCATTAACCATTGAGGATAAGCAAATTTTACTGCATCAGTATCTAATGCTAATGTTGAATATTCGCGTTGCCAACGCCTTAATAACGCATTGACTAATTTAGTTGCCCATTTTTTTTTGAAGGTTTTCGTTAACTGCACCGTTTCGTTGACGGCTGCGTGTGTAGCTGTGCGCATGTGTGCTAATTGATAAAAACCACTTGCAACGATCAATTTGACCGTCGTATCTTTAATGGGTTTATCTGTCCATTGATTAATAATAGCTTGATAACGAAGATAAAAGCGCAGCATACCATAAGCTAACTCTTGGCTATATGCCTTATCTTGCACATTTAATATTGATGACACTTGCAATAATGCCGCAGGCAAAGCATAACCTTCATCTAACACAAGCTGGCAAGCTTTTACTGCAACAGCACGAGAATTTACTGACATAAAAACGGCTTACCTATCTCAAATTTATCACGATATGCGTTTAAAATCGCCTTGACAGACATTGCTTTTTTTCCAGGTAATTGTAATGCCTGAATTTCCAAACACCCATCACCCGTTGCAACAATCAAATGCTCTTTGGTGATAGCTTGCAAAACCCCAGCCGCTGCCGTGGCTGTCTGTGTTGACACGCTGGCTTGGTGTATTTTAACCATAATATGATCTAAATAAGTATACGCCACTGGCCAAGGGTGATAAGCACGAATCGTGCTAACAATATTTTCTGCGCTAGTTTGCCAATCTATGTTGGCTTGTGATTTTTCAATTTTAGGTGCGTAGCACGATTCACTATCATTTTGTTTGACTGGTTTTAATTCATCAAGTCGCGCTAATGATGCTACAATCAGCTTTGCACCTAGCGCTGCTAGCTTATCGTGCAAACTTCCCATCGTATCATCAGACATAATAGGCAGGCTTTCTTTTAATAACATATCACCAGTATCCAACCCTGCATCCATTTGCATAATGGTAATGCCAGTAGTTTGATCACCAGCTAAAATAGCATGTTGAATAGGTGCAGCCCCTCGCCACCGTGGCAACAGTGAACCATGAATATTAATGCAACCTTTTGATGGAATATCCAAAATTGCTTGCGGTAAAATTAATCCATAAGCAGCAACAATCATTAAATCAGGTTTTAAATCAGCTAAAACTTGCTGCGCCTGTGGATCGCGTAATGATCTAGGTTGATAAACTGGAATTTCATGCTGTTCAGCACAACATTTTACCGGACTTTTCGTTACTTTTTTACCACGCCCTGCTGGCTTATCTGGCTGAGTGTAAACGGCGATAATATTATGTCCGTCCGCAATTAAGGCATTGAGACTTTTTTCAGCAAACGCCGGCGTGCCAGCAAAAATGATTTTTAATGATGACATGTTTATAAAACTCTTCTTCTTAAAAGTTTTGCTTGCGCACTTTTTCTAATTTCTTGCGAATTCGCTCACGTTTGAGAGGGGATAAATAATCGATAAATAATTTGCCCTGTAAGTGATCCATTTCATGTTGAATACAATGCCCTAATAAACCATCTGCTGAAAATTCCTGACTATTGCCCTCACGATCCAAGCATTTAACCTGAATTTCCTGCGCACGAGGAACTTCAGCATAAATACCAGGAACAGATAAACATCCTTCTGACATTAATTCATTGCCTTTAGCATCAATAATTTCAGGGTTTATGATGACTTTGGGATCATTTTTATCATCGGAAATATCCATCACAATAATTTGTTTTTGAATATTCACTTGGATTGCAGCCAAACCAATGCCATTATCTTCATACATTGTCTCAAGCATGTCTGCAATAATGGTTTTTATTTCATCATTAACGACAGCTACTGGCACTGCTTTATGACGTAAACGCGGATCTGGAAATTTTAAAATAGGAAGTAATGCCATTATTCACCTCGGCCTAAACTATTTTTAGGCAATAAATTGAATTATTCATGAGTTATTATACATTTAATTACTAATGGTTTCATTAGAAACTATTGTTAGTCTTTGGATTAAACCCATAAGTGACCGTTTTTGGTTGATCCAGAACCTCTGTTTTTGGACGCGAAAAACTACGACGAAAAAGCTTAGGCGAATAATCCCCCATGAAAGCTTACCGGATTTGTTTCTGTTAAAATGTTGTTTGGAACAGGAACAGGCTTGGAACAAGGCAGTCGAGTTGGGTTCGCCTGCGTCTTTTTGTCTGTTGGATAAGTCATACCAAAACCTCATATCACTGGTTAATTTTATCAATTATTGATACACTCTAATAAAATTTATCCGTAAGATTCCGTGAAAGTTATGAGTAACGATATTAAATCCCCATCGCCTAACATCCGCCGCGCCATAAAATGGTTTGGCAGTCTTGTTATTATAATCCTAGTTGCAAATTTTTGCTACCAAATATGGGCAAGATATGTCCATCCAGAAAATTCTTCAGCAAAAACAGCACATTGCAGCATTCAAGATGCAACATGCCAAGTACATATGAAAGATGGGCAATCTGTAAGCTTAACTGTTAATCCAAAACCCATCACGGCCGGTCAAACGATTAAAGCCGTAATTAAAATTCAAGGACTTAAACCAAACAAGGCCTATATTGTCACATTTCCAATAGGCCAAGCACCACCGCAACCAAAGCCCACGCCTTTACGCTTAACCAGTACCGGTGATTACACAGCTGACTTACAAATGCCTGCAAACCCACAACATGATAAAAAATGGGCAATGATGATATTGATTCAAACAGATAAAACAAATTATGCGATTCCTTATCGTTTTGAAATGTAAGGATTAGTAATATGGTAACCATCTTAATAGAAGACTTAATCGTTGAAACGATGATTGGCGCATATCGCTGGGAAAAAGCAATATCTCAAAAACTGCTTATTTCGCTTAATTTACAGTATGACGGACAAATTGCCGCAGAAACTGATGACCTGAATGTTGCCATTGACTATGCAAAAGTCAGCGCACAAATACAAACATACTGTGCCAATCAACAATGCGCACTACTAGAAAAACTCGCGCTTGATATTATCAAACTACTCAAAGAACACTATCCACTACAAAAAATTATGATTAAAATTCGTAAGCCACAAGCCTTAAAAAATGCAAAAGATTTAGCGATAAGTATGGAACAAACATTCACTGATTAATCATTGCTAATACTTGAGCATATTTTTTACGATGATATTGAGGCTTGGGATGGCAGAGTCTTGTATCTTAAATGACTTCACATTTGTTGTATTTAGAGGTATCATCGCTTTTTTTATCTAATAAAATCATGAAAACAACATGATGAAACAAACAACGAGGCAAACGCATGAGCGAAAAACTAAGTGCAGTTTCAGATAGCAGTTTTGAGGCTGATGTTTTACAAGCGGATAAACCCGTTTTAGTTGATTTTTGGGCAGAATGGTGTGGTCCTTGCAAAATGCTGACCCCTATTTTAGAAGAAGTTGCAGAAACTTACACCGATAAAGTTAGCTTTGTAAAACTAAACATTGATGACAACAGCGAGACACCACCAAAATATGGTGTACGGGGCATACCAACGCTCATGTTATTCAAAGATGGAAATGTTGAAGCAACAAAAGTTGGTGCATTAAGCAAAGCACAACTTATTGCATTTTTGGATGAAGTCCTAGGCTAAATTTAATGAACTGGTATTTTGGTGTTTAATATCTCCAAAATACCAGCGTAACTTGTTAAAATTTAAAAAAATACTCATGTCCTAAATAAAAAGCTAGACTTAATTAGCTTTCCATGCTAATTTTAAATCATGCTTAATCATTAGGCTAAAGGACTCTGCACAGAGGTTCTCCTTTCAATTCTTGCCTTTTTCAAGAAAATCAACAAAAGTGAAAACGTATGAATTTAACAGAATTAAAGAAAAAATCTGCCCAAGAACTCATGGCAATAGCTGAAGAGTTAACGGGTTTAGAAAACTTATCGCGTCTAAACAAAAAAGACATGGTGTTTAGAATTTTAAAACATCAAGCCGTTAATGGTGAAGATATTTTTGGTGACGGTGTTTTAGAAATTTTACCTGATGGTTATGGCTTTTTACGATCTGTTGATAGCTCATACCTTAGTGGACCGGATGATATCTATGTTTCACCTAGCCAAATTCGTCGATTTAATTTACGAACAGGTGATACACTTTCAGGTAAAATTCGCCCCCCTAAAGAAGGCGAACGTTATTTCGCTTTATTGAAAGTTGCTAAACTTAACTTTGATTCACCTGATAACGCAAGACACAAAGTCTTATTTGAAAACCTTACGCCATTATTTGCAACTGAAAGACTATGCATGGAGCGTGGTAATGGTAGTACAGAAGACTTAACCTCCCGTGTTATTGATCTGGTTTCTCCTTTTGGTAAAGGCCAACGTGGTTTAATCGTCTCACCACCAAAAGCCGGTAAGACCATGATGTTACAAACAATTGCACAATCTATCACGGCAAATCACCCAGAATGTATTCTCATTGTATTACTCATTGATGAGCGTCCTGAGGAAGTCACAGAAATGCAGCGCTCTGTTCATGGTGAAGTGGTTGCATCAACCTTTGATGAACCCGCAAGTCGTCACGTACAAGTTGCAGAAATGGTTATTGAACGAGCAAAGCGTCTTGTTGAACATAAACGCGATGTTGTTATTCTACTTGATTCCATTACACGTCTAGCGCGTGCATACAATACCGTTATTCCATCATCAGGAAAGGTATTAACGGGTGGTGTTGATGCCAATGCACTACAACGTCCTAAGCGATTTTTTGGTGCTGCAAGAAATGTTGAAGAAGGCGGCAGCCTAACTATTCTGGCAACCGCACTTGTCGATACTGGTTCGAAAATGGATGAAGTTATTTTTGAAGAATTTAAAGGTACTGGTAATATGGAGATTCATTTAGATCGACGTATTGCTGAAAAACGTGTTTATCCAGCCATAAACATTAATCGTTCGGGTACGCGTCGAGAAGAATTACTGATGAAACCAGATGAATTACAAAAAATTTGGATTCTGCGTAAACTATTACATCCTATGGATGAGATAGCAGCAATGGAATTTTTAACTGATCGATTAAAATCAACAAAAACGAATAATGAATTTTTTGATGCAATGAAAGGTTAATACAGCATGAATTCCCGCCTTTGCGGGAATAACCTTTAAGGTAATGCGCTATGTCAGTAGCGTTGAATGTTACATAGCAATATCGTTGGATATATGCCCAAATGGCTTCAACATGCGAAGTTATCACAAAGAAAGATAAAGTGACAAATCGTATTTGAACGTCGCTTGAGTGTATATGCTTAATGCTATTGTCGCTTTAGGAGTCAAAAGACTGTGGGATACATCGTAAAAACCCATCCTGATAACTATATTATTTATGTAGAAGAAGGTGAAACAATACTTGAAGCTGCATTAAAACAATCTTATGACTTCCCTTTTAATTGCCAAAGCGGTATTTGTTCAACCTGCAAAGGACGCGTGTTATCTGGAGACATCGATTATTTAGGGGTTGAGCCTGAAGGGTTAGAACCTCATGAACCTGAACTGGGTTATGCACTATTTTGCTCAGCATCGCCTAAAAGTAATCTTGTGATTGAAGTACCTGAAATTAATGGTCCTGAAAATAAGCCCATCAAACAGTTAAATTTCACCTTAGAAAAAATTACGGCTTTATCTGACACCGTGTATCAAGTACTATTAAATCCTCCTGAAAATCAAACGCTGAACTATCTAGCTGGACAATATATTATGTTAGGTAATAGCACGGGGGAAATGCGTCCTTATTCTATCGCCAATAACCCCAGTGGCGGGCAACATTTAGAGTTACATATTCGCCACTCTGATGACAATTATTTTATTCAGCAATTACTTGAAGATTTTAAAAATAATAAAGCCATTCCTGTAAAAGGAGCTTATGGCCGCTGTATCTTTCATTATATTCCTACACATCCGATTATTTTTATGGCTGGCGGTACTGGCTTTTCACAATCAAAAGCATTAATTGAACATATTATCAATTTAGACCCTGAAACACCTATGCACTTATTTTGGGTCGCAAAAACACCTGCTGATTTATATCTTTCAAGCTTAGCAACCACATGGGTTAAACAATTAGCAAACTTTAAATTTACCCCCATCATCTCAAATCTCAATGAGGGCTGGGTAGGTTGCACACAAAGAATTGAGAAAGCAGTAATTGACATTTATCCTGACTTATCAAATCATGTTGTCTATGCTAGTGGCCCTCAAGATATGGTTTTTACAGCACTGCGCGATTTTGAAAAATGTGGCTTAGAAAAAACACTGATGTTCTCTGATGCATTTCATTTAGTTTAAAGGTTAATGAGGGTTTCTTGGTATGAAAATTTGGTTTAAAAACGTTTGGTATTTTTTCTTAATATTAGCAATTGCACAAACGGTAAAAACTGGCTTTCATATTTTGTCGCCTAACTGGTATCCCAAAATTATCTACTTTGGTTATAATCTTATTTTTATTACAACAAGTTTTTTCTTAAGCTGGCGAACCTATAAAATAGCTTTATCCATTACATTGACTATTCTTGCGGCATTAACTTTATTAATTATTGCAAGTGTTGGCATAAATATTTTATCTGCGTTAATTATTGTGCATATTTATTTCCCTGCCATATTTTCTCATGTATTAAAACAAATGCCTGTTGCTTTACAAAATGGTTTACTATTTGCCCCCATGATCATCTTAATTGCCATTATTGCTTGTCGCGTTGCCGCACGTCATGATGCATTAAAAGATCCATCAGTAAATTCTCACCATTAATTGAAACAGCAAGGAATAATCTTATGAAGCATTTAGTGTCAATTGTTATGGGCTCTCAGTCAGATTGGGAAACCATGAAACATGCTGTTGAAACCTTAAACATGCTTGCCATTCCTTGCGAACGTAGAATTGTCTCTGCCCATAGAACACCTGATTTATTATTTGAATACGCGAATAATACAAGACCATCTGGTATTGAAGTAATTATTGCGGGCGCAGGTGGTGCAGCGCATTTACCCGGCATGATTGCATCAAAAACATCAGTACCCGTATTAGGTGTGCCTGTTCAATCAAAAACACTTAACGGTATAGATTCTTTATTATCAATTGTACAAATGCCGGCTGGCATTCCCGTAAATACTTTTTCTATCGGTAAAGCCGGCGCTATTAATGCGGCGCTCGCTGCTGCTGCCATTTTAGCAAATAAATATCCTGAAATTTTAAATGCTTTAGATAATTATCGACAACAACAAACACATAAAATTATCAATACAGATTTAATTGAGAATTAATCATGAAAGTAGGTATCTTAGGTGGCGGACAACTCAGTTATATGTTGGCACTTTCTGCGAAAAATTTCGATATCTCATTTTTATTTTATGTTGAAACACACAAACCTGAATTAGATTACTTAGGAAAACAAATCATTGCTGATATGAACTGCATGCAATCTCTACAACAGTTTATTAATCAAGTTGATATTATTACTTTTGAAAATGAAAACATTCCAGAGTCTACCTTAACTTTTTTAGATAAACAGGCAAACACTATATTTCCCTGCACTGATGCAATACGAATAACACAAGATCGACTAAAAGAAAAAAATATGATTCAATCTCTTGGTATTCCTACGAATAACTATTATGCAGTAGATAATAGAGAAATGCTCAACTTTGCGAGTGAAAATTTAGGATTCCCTTTTATTCTCAAACAAAGAACAAATGGTTATGATGGTAAAGGCCAAATACACATAAAAAATATAAATGAAATGAAAAAACTACTGGACGAACAATTGCATCACTTAATTGCCGAAGCATTCGTACCATTTGACCGAGAATTATCAATCATCATGACCCGTGATCAAAAAGGTCAGTTTGTAAGTTATGATATTGCTGAAAATCAACATATTAACGGTATTTTATTTCGCACTTATAATAAAACACATGATTCAAAACAGCGTGAGGCAGAAAATTATTTACGATGCTTATTAGATAAGCTCAATTATGTTGGTACTTGTGCAATGGAGTTTTTTCAAGTTGGCAAACAATTACTGGCAAATGAGATCGCGCCACGTGTGCATAACAGTGGCCACTGGACGATTGAAGGCACTCATACCAGTCAGTTTGAAAATCATATTCGGGCAATTACCAATATACCCTTAGGCACGCCTAATAGCATTGGCAGTTATGCTATGTATAATTTAGTCTCTCAGATACCAACAGATTTAAATTTAAAACCGTACACACAAGTATACTTGCATAATTATTTTAAAGCCCCTAGAGCAAAAAGAAAGCTAGGTCACATAACACTATGTTGTGATAATAAAAATAATCAAGCACTTGAACATATTTTACAAAAAAAGCTTAAATCAAATTTCAACTAAATATACATTATATCAAAACTATAAAACTCAGCATGCTGATTTAACAGTTTTATCACGACGATACCATCCCAGTTTTTCATTCTCACGATAAAACTTTTCAAAAACTTTGTCTTAATATCCTAAATCAACGTTATTGATTTCAAAGGTTTGCAAAAAGTTATTTAGTATTTTTTTAAAGCGTGAATGATTAACATTAAATATGCTACCAAAGTAAGAGTTAATCTTACTTCTTCTGCTTCTCTTATTGTTTGAAAATAGGTATTAAGATCTGGCCTTTGACTTGAGGCCATAGTACTCTGGTTAATAAGTTCTATTACCAATTGAAATGCTTCATAAGCACGTTTTGTTCCACTCTGTTTTATTTGTAAAATTAATAGATAAGTTAACATGAATTTGGTTTTATTAATGCATAATGTCTGATCAGCTTAGAAATGCATCCACGAAGAGCATATCATCGCCGTGATATAACCACTTTGCTATAATATTTATTTTTTGTCCCAACAATTTTTGAAAATCACTCATGCCAATTTATCTCAGTAAAATATTGATTTTGCGCCTAGTTTAATCCCATTAGTTTATTAAATACAATATTATTTTCAAAACCGTGCTGATTTTATCGCTTTTGACATAATACGGTCATAAGTAATTGGGTTTTGAGCAAAAAATTGTTGCTTTATCATAGAATAATATTCATCTAAACCTTCTGCTTGAAACTTAGCAAAATTATACTGTTCAAAAAATTGTTGCAAATCTATTCTTATGGTTTCATTTTTTTGGATCAGTGTTTTGTGTTTATCAATGATAATAAAATATTGGTGTAGTATTGTTGGATCTTTATCTAAAGCTTTTTGAATATTAACACTATACCATATTTTAATATAATATTTTTCTAATTCAGATATTAAATTTTTATCAAAAATAAATGATTTTTCAAAATGATTCAACAACAGATAATTCAGTAAAAACATGGTTTTTAATACGCTTGAATTTTGTTCAAAAATAAATGTGTCAATGCTAGCAAAATCATTTGGATTTTCAAAAATCAACCAATTTAACTTTATTTTTTTTGGCATGATATCAGACTGCCTGATCCTTATATTGGATAAAAAAACATTATGGGTACAAAAGAATTCAAAAACATTATTAATATATTCATCCCCATCAAGAACCTCTTTATTAAATTTTCGTAAAAATTGGCTCAGTTGTATTTGTAAATTTGAAGATTTAGCAAAGAAAAATTTAAAATTACAAATTTTATTTTTAGTATTTTCAATGACCTCAAAAAATTTTCCTAACTCATTAACATTTGTACATGACATCAGAACGACAGTATCAATTAAATTAATTGCCGTTGAATAGCGCTCAGTCTGACTACTACAAATATATTTGATTAAGATATATGTCAGCATATTTTTTACATCTTCAATACTGAAGCTTGCTCGTGTGAGAAAACATTTAAAGTTTTTATCTGTACGTCTATCTTTTAAAAATAAGCGCTGTTCAATATGTGTTAGATAAACATTTAGTTTTTGTTCATAATTCATGGCTGCACATACTTTATATCTATAATTTAAGATGTTAAAGAATGAAGCTTAAATAAATATTAGGTAAAGTATTATAATCAATTAAGTTGCGCCACTACTCACTAGGCAAAAGATACCTGACACAAAACTGATACTAAATGCACTATGACTATTAAAAATTCTTTAGCATTTGTAGCGAACTGGGTACATCGTTTGTTTTCTCTAATGGCTTTGCTAAATTACCCTTCTCCTTCGATGCTTCAAACATTAAATGATGTTGGATTGAATGAATAAGAGGCACTGTTTTCTTAAACATAGGCTCGACAAGATATAAAAGCACGGTAATTCCCAGATTAGATAGCAAATCAGACTTTTTTATGCAGCCATTGCTGATTGGTTCTCCATTCCAATTACTAATAAGAATTACTTTTTTCTGAGGATTAGCAGAATCTAGAAACAAGGCAGTTCCCGGATTAAGTTGCAAATCAAAATACACTAATATACCACCATTTATTGGCGTGCCATCCCAAGCGCTAATAAGCGTTGGAAATGCTGGATTATTTGCATCTACCCACCATGCAAAACCTGTATAATGAACATTATTTTTATTTGCATACTTAATAATACGGGAATCAATAACTTGCCAACCATTAGGATATTCGCTGGATTGATTGGCTCCAAATTCAGTAAAAATCAATGGAAAATTGCCAAGAATACCTTTAAAACAATTATCAAAGCTTCCGCCTGCTCCAGTATAATCTGGCGCACCTTTGTTATTGTATGGATGAGAACCGTAAATAATATCTATTCCGTTAATACGGATACCAACATCAAGACCTACAAAACTTAAGTCATAACCATAATTTGTTCCGTTAATAATGACTAAGTTATCAGCACCTTCATTGCGTACAGCATCATACAATTGTTGATAACCGGCATACTGATCATCACCATTTAGCCATACATCTTGACTGATATCAAATGGTTCATTAAATAATTCAAAAGCGTGCAAATTATCTGAGGTTTCAGCAGGATGTTTATCTTCTAGCTTTTCATTATTATTCGATATAGCTATATTATTCTTATTATTTTTGTTAATTATTTAGACATCATATTATAAAGTAGTTTAAATTTCTGTCAAATTAATACTATTTCCCACTTTTAATCAAAGGTTTCAATCAAAGGCCACCGTGCTTTTACTTTGATGGCTAAGGACTCTTGTTCTCCTTTAAGCAGTCTTTGGTAACCAGCATACGCAATCATTGCGCCATTATCGGTACAGAATGCTAAGCGTGGATAAAAAATATGACCATTTATTGAAGTCGCTAATTGTGCTAATTTCTCGCGCAACGCCGTATTTGCACTCACGCCACCAGCAATCACAAGTTGCTGACATCGGGTTTTTTGTAAGGCTCTTTTGCACTTAATATAAAGTGTATCAACTACTGCATCTTGAAATGCCCAAGCAATATCTGCTTTAGTTTGTTCATCTAAATCATGGGACTGAATGGTATTTAAAGCAAAGGTTTTTAAACCACTAAAACTAAAATCTAGTCCTGGTCTATCTGTCATGGGACGAGGGAATCGAAAACGTGAAGGATTGCCTTGCATGGCTAAATGCGCAATTTTAGGCCCTCCAGGATAACCCAACCCTAATAACCGTGCGGTTTTATCAAATGCCTCACCTGCCGCATCATCAAGTGATTCCCCTAATAATTGATAATCACCGATGGCTTGTACATGAATTAATTGTGTATGTCCGCCAGAGACTAATAGCGCAACAAAAGGAAAGCTTGGTTTTTTTGCTTCCAACATTGGTGCAAGTAAATGTCCTTCCATATGATGCACCCCCACAGCGGGAATTTGCCAAGCATAAGCTAAGCTACGTCCAACCGTTGCCCCAACAAGCAATGCGCCAACTAAACCAGGACCTTTGGTATAAGCAACTGCATCTATATCTGATTGTTTTAAATTATTTTCTTCAAGTAATGCGTGAATAAGTGGAATAATTTTACGAACATGGTCTCTTGAGGCTAATTCAGGCACAACACCGCCATATTCAGCATGCATATCAATTTGACTATGTAATTTATGGGCGATTAATCCTTTTTCACTGTCATAAACGGCAACGCCTGTTTCATCACAGGAAGTTTCTATACCCAAGACTTTCACACTCATGCCCTCTTCATAATTATTCTATAATAATACGTGCTTAACGATACCCAAGCGAAATCTCATGCTTTCTACAATTTAATTTATCAGCTAAGCTTAAGTACTTGGGAAATCATATAGTTAAATCACTTCCACCTTTGTGGCTTACCGTGATTTTAAATAATACTTGAGCATTAGGATATCATTAATGTCAAAAAATAACCAAAAGAAATCAATCTTAGCGATATTCATTCGCCTAACATTGGTATTCATTTTTGCACAAATCGCCTTAATTTATTTTACTAGCGGTTTTATTTTACAAAACAGTCCGCTGCAACAGTTTTTAAAATTACAAGCGCTAAATTCAGATGCCGTTGTTTGGGGATGGGTTCAGTTTGGCTTATCGCAATGTGCTTTATATATTTTATTTGTATTTACGCTTTGGTGGTTAACGCGAGCTACTGCTATATTTCTAAGGCTTTCATGGGCTAGTACGCGATTATTAGCTTTAATACTTTTTTGCTTTGCTTTTAGCTTTATTTTTTTTGCTAATCAATATTATTTTCCTAACTCTGTTTTTGCCTTTCTTCCACAGATGCTCAACGCACATTGGGCATCCTACTTAACGGGGCAAACCATGCATACATTAATATTTATTAGTGGTGCAATGCTTGTTATGGTTGGTTTTATGGCGTGCTTAGGCACACTGCTTTGGGCATTTAAAAATCCAATTAGTATTGTGTCGTTGCTTATTTTCGTTATTGCGGTAACGGCTTATGAGTTTTATTACAAACCACAACCTGTACCTATTGAAACAGCCAAACTTCAACAACCAAATATCATCATTATTGGGGTTGATTCTTTAATGCCAACACGTCTCACTTATACTGGTGCAGATAAGTCCTACATGCCAACCGTAGATGAATTTTTAAAACGTGCAACTATATTTACGCACAGCTTAACACCACTGGCGCGTACATCACCAGCGTGGGCAAGTATTTTAACCGGCAATTATCCTAAGAAAACTAATATCCGTTATAATCTGACTGACCCATCCGCTTTTACCATTCCTGAAACACTACCAAAACGTCTACAACAATATGGCTATTACACCGTTTTTGCCACTGATGATCGGCAATTTGATCAAATAGATGAACGCTTTGGTTTTAATCATATTATTGGCGCTAAACGCGGATTAAATAATTTTTTATTCAGCCAAATTAATGATTTTCCTTTATCAAATTTAGTCATGATGCTACCTATTGCTCAACGATTATTTCCCTATACTTACAATAATCGTGCGCATGTTGTAACCTATGTGCCTGAAAATTATAATCAACAATTAAACAAAGAAATTGCACGGCGCCCTAAAAATAAGCCGCTCTTTTTAGCTGTGCATTTTGCTTTACCACATTGGCCTTTTTATTATGCGAACTTAATTAAAAATAAAAATCTTACAGAAGATACCTCCGCTGAAACCTTATATAATCAGACCCTGATGGCAACTGACCAACAAATTAAACAATTATTGGCAACCTTAAAAAAACAACACTTACTTGATAATACCCTCGTAATATTTTTATCCGATCATGGCACATCCTTTGGCCATCAATATGATAGAATTACACAAAAAGCTAATTATCTCCCTCAAGGCAGCAAACCACCATTTCACTTTTACACCAAAAATTTTTCATATGGACATGGAACTGATGTGCTGAGTTTAACGCAATATCACACCGTATTAGCAATGCGCTACTTTGGCCAATACAAGCAAAGTATTGGTGAAAAAAATAGTGTTGTTTCTCTCATTGACATTGCACCCACCATTTTAAATTTTTTAAATATCCAGTCACCCTACAAAATGCAAGGGCTTTCTCTATTATCACTCATTAATTCATCAGACGATAGTTTGCCTGCTAGGCCAGTTTATATTGAAAGTGGCTTTACATTAACAGGCATTCTCTCATCAAGTCCAAAGGCTCAAGAGGTCTTAAAAGAAGGTTTATCTTATTATCAAGTACAACCTGAAAGTGGCTTACTCATGATTAATCCCATTTTTGTACCAATGGCTATTAAAGGGAAAAATAGAGCAATTATTTCGCCGCCTTGGATGCTTGCTTATTATCCAAATCAGCATCAAGCAGGCAGTTTAGTATTAGTCAATTTAATCACTAAGCAATGGACGACGGATTTTAACAGCCAGTTCGCGCAGCAATCACCTTTCAGGGCGCTGGCCACACAATTAAAACGATTTTATGGTGATGAAATTAAATTAAGATAAACTTAACAGCGAGCCAAAGCTGTATATTTTTTATATAATTGCGCAAATTATAACGATCCATGCCAAAAAGCCATTTTACAATGCGAAGTCATTTGAGGGATTTTTGGTATGCATAAAAAATGGAGCAATATAATAAATGTTTTATCACAAACGCTTATTTTCCCTAACAAGTTTTGGCTTAAGCTTATTATTAACTGTTAATATTTTTGCGCATAGTATATCTCATAGTCATCAACAATTTGTTAATCATGTTTTAGACGACACAAATAAGATTAATGCAAAAATTCTGCAAGATCGTCAAAAACTCATTAAACTGAATGCTTCCTACGATAAGGATCATCGCTTGAGTTATTCAGACAAAAAATGGTTAAATAAGCTTGTAGACTATTATAAAATTCCCTCACATAACTTTAGTCAAAAGTCTACTTGGACGGAATTGAACAAACGCGTAGATGCCATTCCAGCTTCACTCACTTTAGCGCAATCAATTCAAGAGTCTGGTTGGGGTAGTTCTTATTTAGCGCGTGACGCAAATAACTACTTTGGAGAAGAATGCGGATCACGTCAATCTTGTTACCATAGCACTGATTATCGTCATTTTACTAGTATGTATCAGGCCATTGATGCTTATATTCATAATCTAAACACAAACCATGCTTATCGCCACCTGCGCGACACACGCTATGATGAAAGAAAACATCATCAAAAAATTGATAGTCTTAATTTGGCTAGCGGACTTTCGCACTACTCAGTATTACAAGGGCGTTATATTGCTAGTATTAAAAAACTCATTCGTGATTATAATTTACAACAGTATGACCATATCGGCTGATACAGCAAAGTCGTTTGGATATAGTCTCGAATAGACAGATGTATTAAATATGTACGCGTGCTGTTAGTCCTGCTAACAATTCATACACACTGGTATGTGCAGCTTTAGCAACATGTTCAATGGGTAACTTATCGCCCCACAAGGTTACTTGACTACCAATGTTGGCGTGATTTATTGGACGTAAATCTACCGTTAACATATCCATGGAAACTAAGCCAATAACTTGTGTTAATTGATGATTGACTAAAATTGGCATAGCCTCGCGGATATAGCGAGGATAACCGTCGCCATAGCCAATGGATACAACACCTATTGGCATATCTTCTGGGCATTGATAAGTGCCATTGTAACCGATGCTATCACCTTTTTTGCAATAATTAATAGCAATCAAGCTCGCATCTAACTGCATAACAGGTTTTAAGCCCAAATCTGCACCCGTTTTATCTAAAAAAGGACTCACACCATACAACATTAATCCAGGACGAACCCAATCTGCTTGTGATGCAGGCCAAGCAATAAGTCCTGCTGAATTGGCTAGGCTTTTGGCAACCGTTAAATGTTGCGTTGTTTGATGAAACAAATACATTTGCTGAGAAGTGAAGGGATTATCACGTTCATCGGCAGCAGCAAAATGTGTCATGATACCAATAATATTTTGAACATTCGCAAGTGATAATAGTTTTTTGTAAACATAACTGGCTTGTTCGCAAGGAAAGCCTAACCGATTCATCCCAGTGTTAATTTTTATCCATACAGAAGGAATTTGGCAGGTTTTGGCTTGTTCAATTTGTGTTAATTGATAAGCACTGTGTATCACAATTCCCAGCTGATGTTGACTTAATAGCGGTAACTCTGCTGGCTGCATCGCTCCTTCCATTAAGATAATGGGTGTTTGAATACCCATCGCTCGCAATTGTAAAGCTTCGCTAATACGTGCAACGCCAAGGGCATCAACCTGAGGTGCTAATCTCTTGGCTATTGCCATCAATCCATGGCCATAAGCATTTGCTTTAACCATCGCAATTATTTTGGAATGGGGCGCCAAACGTTTAACTTGGTTGATATTATCATTTAATGCATCAAGTGAAAGAGTAGCAACCGCATACTGACTCACTCTAGCCCTCCAGAAAATCGTTCTTCTAGATTTTCAAATCGTGTATATTGACCTAAAAAGGCTAAACGAACCGAACCAATAGGTCCATTACGCTGTTTACCAATAATCACTTCTGCGGTGCCTTTTTCGCGACTATCAGGGTTATACACTTCATCTCGATAAATAAAAGCAATTAAATCCGCATCCTGTTCAATCGCACCGGATTCACGTAAATCCGACATGACGGGGCGTTTATCCGCACGCTGCTCAAGGCTACGATTTAACTGCGAAAGTGCAACCACGGGCACACGTAATTCTTTTGCCAATGCCTTTAAAGAACGAGAAATTTCAGAAATTTCAGCGGTGCGATTATCACTCAAATTAGGCACACGCATTAATTGTAAGTAGTCAATCACGATTAAGCCTAAATGACCATGCTCTCTAGCAACCCGCCGTGCTCTTGCTCGCACTTCACTAGGCGTTAAACTCGGCGTATCATCAATAAAAACTGGTGTTTCAGATAGCATGGCAACCGCAGAACCAATACGAGGCCAATCGTCATCATCTAATCGTCCACTACGAATTTTTTGCTGTTCAATACGACCCATGGATGACAACATACGCATGGCAATGGAGTCGCCTGGCATTTCCATACTAAAAATTAAAACAGGTTTTCCCGCGTTTATTGCCGCATATTCAGCGACATTAACCCCAAAAACGGTTTTTCCCATAGAGGGTCTGCCCGCCACAATTACTAAATCGGACTCTTGTAAACCGGAGGTCATTTTATCAAAGTCATAGTATCCCGTCGCCAACCCCGTAATTGCTTTTTTAGAATGATAAAGGGTGTCAATTTTTTCCATCGCCACCCCTAACAAACTTTTCAAATCTTGAGGGCCACTCCCGCGAATATCAGTAGAAGCAATTTCAAAAACTTTTTGCTCTGCGCTATCCAGTAAACTCGCACCATCTTGCCCCTCAGGATTAAATGCAGAATCAGCTATTTGGTTAGCAACGCCAATTAATTGACGCAAAACAGAGCGTTCTCTAACAATATCAGCATAAGCTTTGATATTAGAAGCACTTGGGGTATTTTTGGTTAATTCAAATAAATAGAGTTCACCGCCGATATTGTCTAATTCTTTGGCTGACTTTAAGGTCTCGGTTAAGGTTAAAGCATCAAACGGGTGTTCCTTACTAGCAAGTTTTTCCATAGCTTTAAAGATTAGTTGATGCTCAAATCGATAAAAATCCTTTTCTTTGACTTTTTCAACGACATCATCCCACGCTTCATTATCGAGCATGAGTCCGCCTAATACCGCCTGTTCTGCCTCAATGGAATGTGGGGGTACTTTTAAAGCATCCACTAAACTATCTTTAACTTTTCTCGCGTCGTAAGGCTTTGTATCAAACATGGGGGCTTTGCTTTCATCAATCATGTTTATAATTTTATAGAAGTTTGCCCAAAATAACTAGGGGCGATCAAAAATTGCATTGAAAGCCCAAACGACCTTCAAGAACAAGGTCGCTTGAGAATAATTCTATAGTAAATTACACATTAAACGAGAAGTTGCTGGCGCCCCGGGCATTTCAATATCATCATTAACACTACTTGCAAAAGTACCATATTTACTTATCTGTTTACTTGTTTTGTTAGACAGATTTAGATTTAGTATCTTTTCTAGTTTTGTTAATTTATCGATGGCCATAGAGTGGGCAGTTTGAGCTTCCAAATCAACAAGTGATTTATTTATTTCAATGACACCCATAATAAGTTTTTTTAGCTTCGCGCGCTGCTCAGATGACAAGTCAATACTGTCTTTTGATGCTTTTTTTATTTCTTCGGGTATCGTAATGTCTAAGTCTAAGTGAACTAAAAAGTCAATGATGTGTTTATTATCATCAAGATGATTAGCATAATTTGTCTGAGCAATTTTAAAAGCACCTAAAATTACTGAACCAATAAACCCTAAAACAAAAGGGATAAAAAAGAAATATAAACCAAATTTTACAGCAGCTTGCGCACTCCCTTCGGAAATTGAAATCAAATCCGTTGAATTAAACCTTGTGCTATTATTTTCTTCTGAAAAATATTGAAATATCGTTAAAAGAGCTGTCTGAAACACAAGCGAAAGAAATGATAACGCTATCAAAGCCTTAGCGAAAGTCTTAACTGGCTCTAATTTAAGTAAGGTATTTTTATTCTTAGACTGTTTATCATAATATTGCGCAATCGCATCAAGGTATTGAGTAATATCTTGTAAGGAAAGTGATTTTTTTTGTAATTGATCGTCGGTTAGCATAATAATTATTCTCTATTATATTAATTATAATCTTTCTCAGGACATATACATATTATGTACAAGCTTATAATAATATGAAATTATCTGGATATATTTTAACCGATTTTAATAGTGCTGTCTATTGTAAAAATAATGATGAATCAACGAATGAAAATTAAAAAACACCTGAGTCTCATAACTTTAAAAACAAAGAATATAACGCCTTCACCCAGAGTTTGGGGACATGTTAGCCCCCAATATCAACTTAATCCTGTAACTTATTTCCTTTTATTATCGACCTACAGAAAAGAGGTTTATGAGTTTGTACTCCCATATGTAACAGCAATTTCCGTTTCTAAAGTTTACGTTTCTGCTGGAACCGATGAAGCGTCCTTTGAAGAAAAGAAAGACCAAAACTTTCCACAGTTCCCACCACAACCTGCTTTTTTATTTTGCGTTTCCGCTAAAAGTATGTTTTCAATAGCCGGTAAATACGCTTCAGATATGCTTATGCCAGCCTCTAAATCGACTTGTTTAATAAACTCTAACAAACAACTTATTTTTTTTAATTGAGACAAGTTAAAATAAAAATTATTTTTATTATTGGTTATCCATTCTTGTTGATCGTCTCCAAAGGCAGCTATGTTATCATTTAAAAATTGCATCACAAGCCTATCTGATTCTCGATGAAGTATTGCATTGGCATCTCGTAAAAGCTTATTTGCTGTTCCAGCAATTCCCAATAATGAAAATGCACTTGCAAAACAAGCTGCAGGGACGAAAAAATCACTTAGGATTTCGTCTATTTGACTATGTGATGTATCTTCTGATACTGAAAAATCGCTTTGTGCGAGTGCTGAATCATTATTATGGTGTGCTTGCCATTTATCAGATGCCAACTCGCCAGCCCCATAGAGAAAACCAAGCGAAGCTAATAAAGCGGCGCCAAAATAATTGATTGATTTGATTTTTTCTGTAATTGGCTCAAGATTATCAAACCTTTCTTAATAAAATGTTATCAAGCTATCTATTGCGTTTTGATTTGGCATAATAATATTCCTCTTATTTGTATATCCAAATGGTTTCAACGTACGGAGCTTTAAAAAAATCATTTTTAAAATTACAGTCAAACGGTTTTTAGATATACTTATAATTACTTTTATTTAATGCTAACATAAAGTTTTGTAGTAGAAGTTATTATATACATTCTACTTTTTATATGTTATGTACACGTGAACGGTAACAAACCGCATTAGTACTGTCAATTTAATTTTATTAACGAGCTGTAACAATAATATTAAGGTAACAGTAGATTCAGCATTGCCTGTCCCATTTTAATCACTTCTTGCTGCACAAACTGTTGGTCAAACTGCGCAACATTGGCAGGCAACAAGATAATTACTGTGGACCCTAATTCAAAATGCCCTAACAGCTCACCTTTTTTTAAAAAAATGGGTTGCTGATCATATGTCACCTCTGTTATCTGTCGCTTAATGCCGGGGGTAATTTTTCCCGCCCAAGTGGTATGAATTGAGGCAACGAAGAATGCACCAACAAGGACAATTGCCATTTCACCAAATGCAGTATCAAAAATACAGACAACGCGTTCATTGCGTGCAAACAAATTAGGCACGTTTGCTGCCGTTAATTGATTAACACTAAATAATTTACCTGGAATATAAAGCATTTTTTTTAATCTTCCATCATAGGGCATATGAATGCAGTGGTAATCTTTAGGTGATAAATATAACGTTGCAAATAATCCATGCTGAAATTTTTCGGCTAAGCTTTGCTCTCCGCCCAATAAGTTTTGTGCAGTAAAATTAAATCCTTTCGCCTGAATTAATTGTCCATCTACAATTTGACCTAATTGACTAATACTGCCATCAACCGGACAAATTATCGTATTGTCATCAGAAATAATACTGCGTGCGCCCACTTTTAACTTTCGGGTAAAAAAATCATTAAAACTTTGATATTCAACAGATGACTCGTACTGTGCTTCTTGCATATTCACCTGATATTTTTTAATAAATTTATTGATACAGTAATTTTTAACGACTTTAATTTTACAATTTGTTAATAATCCCATAACTCGCGATAAAAAATGTTGAGGTAATGTGTGCTGCGATAATAAAAACCACTTACTTTTATTCATGTTATGTCTTTTAACCTTAAGAATACTGATAAAAATTTATGAAACGAGTCGCTGACGCATTGCTTCTGCCAGGCAAATGCCTGTTGCAACTGAGACATTTAAACTACTCACTGAGCCCAACATAGGAATATGATAAAGTACATCACACGTTTTTTGGGTTAATTGCCTTAACCCTTTACCCTCAGCGCCCAAAACTAATGCGATATTTCCATTTAAATCTGCATCAAAAAAATTATGTTCTGCGTCACCCGCTAAGCCATAAAACCAAAAACCTAAATCTTGTAGCTTTTTCATACTTCTTGCTAAATTAGTCACTTGAATAAATGGTATAGTTTCCGCTGCACCACAGGCAATTTTTCGTACGACTGGTGTTAAACCAACGGCATTATCTTTTGGTGCTAATACTAAACTAACGCCCAACGCATCAGCGCTTCTTAAGCACGCACCCAAATTATGGGGATCTTGTACACCATCAAGCACCAAAATAACTTGTGGTTTATCTCGTTTCGATAAAAGTATCTCAATATCGCCTTCGTGATATTGTTGTTGAACATCTACTTCTAATACAATGCCTTGATGATTTTCATAATTAACCAAGTGATCCAAGGTTGCGCGATCAACAGGCTCAATCCGAACTTTTGCTGTTTTCAAAGCAGTTAAAATTTCCTGTAATTTACCATCTTGTCTTTGTGATAAACTAAAAGCGCGTAAAATTTTTTGTTGGCCAATTGCAGCTTTAGTCGCATGTAACCCATAAATATAATTTGTCATTTGTATTACTAATCAGTCAGAATATTTTATTGTCATCTCAAAAAGCCTAATTATTAATAGGCGTTGCATAATCATACGTAATCCCTGCTCAAGAGTTAACGTAAACTACGATTATACTTAAATCATTTTTTGTTGTATACTAATTTGCCAAAAATATCGTGATTCAAGATAAAAAGTACAACTATTACCTGACACTATTTTAGAAAACTACGCACCATAGCTGATTACAAAGCATCCCGTAGATATCTAAAGCAATGAGTAAAATATGCAACAAAATAACTTAAAAATATTTATTCCACTCTTCATTGTTCTTATTGTTGATGCAATGGGTTTTGGTTTAGTATTTCCAATTATTGGTCCACTACTTATGGATAAACATGCCGGCATGTTACCTATCAGCGCAAGTATTGCGGAACGTAGCATGTTTTATGGTTTAACAAATGTGAGTTGTTTTCTTGCGCTTTTACTCGGCGCTCCATTCTTTGGCGATTTATCAGATAAATATGGTCGAAAAAAAATCATTATCCTGTGTTTATTCGGCATTGCTTTTGGCTATGTCATCAGTGCCTTAGCTTTAATAGTTAAAAGTGTTTGGTTATTTATTCTAGGGCGTATGATTGATGGATTTGCCGCGGGAAGTGAATCTATTGCACAAGCTGCAATTATTGATATTAGTCCACCAGAGAAAAAAACGATTAATCTTAGTCTAATTACAGTTGCTGGCTGCTTTGGTTTTGTCATTGGCCCCCTGGTCGGTGGTGTTTTTTCTGATCCTAGTCTTAATCACTGGTTTGGTTATATGACCCCTTTTATTGTTGCGCTAGTTCTAACGTTATTAAATGCTATCTGTTTATTTTTCACATTTACTGAAACACATCAAGCCTTAAATAAAGGTAAAGTGCAATTGCTGAAAGGACTAACCATGTTCAAAGCCGCCTTTACCAATAAAACATTAAAGCGAATTTCTGTAATTTTTTTACTCATGCAAGTAGCATGGGCAATTTACTTTCAGCTTGTTAGTTTAATTTTCACTGAGAACTATCATTATCTTCCTAAGCAAATTGGTTTCTTTTATGCATATTTAGGCTTAATTATTAGCTTCACCATGATGATTATGATTCGTTTGTTTCTTAAGTTTGTCTCTGAAAAAAAACTGGTTTTTATTGCTTGCATTATTGCTATCGTTGGTGTTTTATTAAATATTTTATTTCAAAGCAAATGGATGCCATGGATCAGCGTCATATTTATTGCGTTAGGTATGGGTCTAGCTTATGCCTGTATTTTATCTTTTTACTCACAATCAGTTTCCAAAGAGCATCAGGGCTGGGTCATGGGTGTAGGCAATTCAGTTATCGCCGTTTCATGGAGTATAGGAGGTGCCATGATCAGTTTAATTAGCACCGCCTATTTTTCTTGGCTACTTGCCCTTATGGTTTTATGTTATTTAATTGCTGGTTTTAGCATTCGTCAATTATGCCTTCCCACAAAATGACTGTAGAATTATTTAACTTTCTTTTTTAGCATAATCATAATTTAACATCCAATGAATGCCAAATTTATCTGTTAACATACCAAATCTTGCGCCCCAAAAAGTATCATTTAATGGCATAGTGATTTGTCCATCTACAGCAAGTTTTTCAAAAATTTGATTTTGTTCATCTACGGACTCGCAATCAAGTGCCAAGTGTATATTGTCTCCTTGAGTCACTGCTTGTGTTTCTTGGCCATCACTCGCCATAAACTGTAAACCTTTTGCCTTAAATTCTGCATGCATAATTTTATTTGCATATTCAGCAGAGACTGTTTGTTCCGCATCTTTAAAGCGCATTAAAAGTGCTATTTCTCCTGAAAAACAATTGACATAAAAATGTAGTGCTTGCTCACAGTCCCCATTAAAAAATAAATAAACTTGTTGATGATTCATTCTTTTCTCCTTAAATAACTTTACAAAAGATAATTTTTCTCTAAAACTTTTGTGAAACCAACATGGATAACAATGTTGGGATTAATACTAAAATCAATAAAGTGGCAAAAGCTAAACCAAAAGTAATAGAAATTGCCATTGGAATTAAAAATTGTGCCTGTAACGATCGCTCAAACATTAAGGGTGTTAAACCTGCAATGGTTGTTAGTGATGTGAGCAACACAGCCCGTAAACGCTGACATGATGCTTCAATAATTGCATCATGTGCATGTTCATGCTTTTTACGTAATTCTTTGTAACGTACAATTAAAATAATCGAGTCATTAATTACTATTCCTGATAAACCAAAAAAGCCAAATAAAGATAGAATAGTTAAGTCATGTCCCATCACCCAATGACCTATGATGGCACCAACTAAACCTAAAGGAATAACCGACATTACAATCAATGGCCATATATACGATGAAAAAACCCATGCAAGAATGATATAAATTAGCATAAAAGCTAATATCATTCCGTATCGCATATCACTCAACGTATCTCGTTGTTCCTGAGCTCTACCTTCTAAGGAATATTTTACATTATATTTTTTTGCTAATGTTTGTAATTGATTTGATGAAAGATCAGCGAGAATTTTATTTGAGTTAGTCTCTGTCGCATCAACTTCAGCAGTCACATGCGTTGTTAATTTGGTATCTGTATGATTTAAAACATCAAAACCTCGCTGTGAGTTAAAACTTGCAATATTATATAAAGGTACAACACTTCCATTTGGTGTAATAATAGGGAACTGTTCTAAAATTTTAAAGTTTTGTCGTTCTGTTTGTGGCAACGTGATGCGCACTTCAATTTCTTCGTTTGGCTCATGATATACTTGTGCTAACGCGCCAGTAAATGCGCCACTAATTTGTCGACCGATGTTATCAACTGTTAATCCTAAAGCTTTACCTTGAGGTTTCAAAGCAAAAATAAGCTGCTCCTGACCATAGGGTAAATCATCCATAATATTACTTACACCATGATACTTTTTTAATTCTCTTTTCAATGATTCAGCAGCTTGCTTTAAAGTCAAAACATTGTCACTGGATAATTGAATATCAATATCTTGACCAGGTGGGCCAGCTCGCGGTGCCGCTATAATGAGATGATCAATCCAAGTGGAGACCGGTGTTAAAGAACGCCATTTTTCCATAAATTGTTTGTTAGTAATATTTCTTGCATCTGGATCAACTAATTCAACCGTCATTGAAGCATACTCAGGTGCATTGCCCTTTTCTTCTGACCCACGATAAATATATGTGACTGATGTTTTTACTAAAGATTTATCTTTTTGTAATTGTCTATTTGTCTTATTTAAAGCAATAGATAATGTTTGCATGTAATTTTTAATTTCATTTTCAGGTGTGCCAGCGTGAAATTGCACATCGGCAGAAATAATCGTACTATCAGGTGAAGGGAAAAAATTAAAGTTAACGCGTCCACCAACAATTAATCCAATGCCTAAAAAAAGAAAAGCGATTGTCACAGAAATTGTTATTAGACGATGCTCAATCGCATAAGTCACAAATCTTTTAAAATGATACTCTTTGAATTTTTCAAATTTTTTACTAACATATGAATGTGTTGTTTCATTATGCAAAGTACGTATATTTCTAAAGCTATGACGCAAATGACCAGGCAACACAAGAAAACACTCAATGACAGATGCAATAATCACTGCAATAACAACCATCGGAATAGCTTTTAATATCGTGCCAATAATATCGCCTATCAAGAGTAAAGGTAGAAAAGCGGCTATAGTTGTTAATGAAGAAGAGAAAATAGGTGCTAACATTCGCTGGGCACCTAATTCTACGGCTTCTTTTACAAGATATCCACGTTGTAATAAAGTTAGAGATTCTTCACCAACGACAATCGTATCATCAACAATAATTCCAAGGGTCATGATAATAGCAAATAAGCTCACCATATTAATGCTACCACCCATTACATATAATACAAAAATCGCGGCAAGAAATGAGACAGGAATACCCATGGCAACCCAAAATGCAACGCGATTATTTAAAAACAGAAATAATAAAATTAAAATTAAAATAAAACCACCAGCACCGTTTTTAAGTAATAAAACAATCCGTTCTTTGATCAATTGCCAAGATTCATTATAAATTTTTACATGCATATTTTTAGGTAATTGTGGTTTAATTTGTTTATACCATTGCTGTAGTACTTTTGCTGCTTTTAAACTGTCGCTATTTTCTGTTCGATACAAAATTAACTCTATTGCTGGATTATCCAAGTGTTGAACTTGTACTTGATATTCTTTTGCTCTTTTTTCGACATACGCTATATCGCCAATTGTAATTAGCTGTCCTTGATCATCTGTTTTAATAGGAACTGTTTGGAAACCTGCAATTGTACGACGTTGTTGCAAACTTCGTAATTGTTTACTTACACTATTTTTACCAATAGCGCCCGTGGGAATATCTTGGCTTTCTTCACGTACTTTATTTGCAATATCATTTAAAGACATATTTAATTTTGCGAGATTACGCGCTGGTACTTGAATTGCAATTTCATCATCAGGTAAACCCACAATTTCAATTTTAGCAATTCCTCGATCTAACAGATCTTGTTCTATTTTACGTATATACGGCCTTAATTCATGAATATTCTGCGTACCAGAAAATACAACTTTTGCAATTTCTTCAAAATTTTCTTGCTTTTTAATGATCGGTTCTTCTGCGTTATCGGGTAAATTTCTTACTTGTGCAATTTTTTCTTTTACTTGCTCAAGTGCAGCGCTCATATCTGAATTTTGTATAAACTCTAGTGTGATTTTAGCCTGGCCGATACGAGACGAGGAAGACATGTCTTTTAAATAATCAACATTTCTCAACTCTGTTTCCATAGGTCTAACAATAGATCGCTCAACATCTTCAGCACTTGCGCCAGGCCACTCAACGGAAACTGTAATAATATTAACGCTAAAGGTTGGCAGAAATTGGGTGTTCATTTGTGTTAATGCCCAAAGTCCGGTTAGGATCATTGATAGCATTAATAAATTAGCAGCGACTGGGTGTCGTGCAAATAATGTAATAAAATTATTCTTTTTCAATGACATTAGGCTTTCCTAGCCGAACAGTTTTAATAATATTAACTTTCAATCCTGTGATGGCGTTTGGCAATGGTGTAATTAAAATTTTGTCATCCGTTTTAAGTTGTGGACTTTTGATCAAGACACCTTGCTCATTAGCGGGCAATTCTGCATTACCAATACGTTGAATATTAACAGCGACTAAATGATTATTTTCTATTTTATAGACACGAACACTATCAAAGATTGCCGTTTCAGGTACTGCATAAACATCATTTTCTGCCGCGAGTAAAAACTTCATTTCAATAATTCGTCCAATACTTAACTGCTCACTGTTGGAAATAACTTTAAATAAACCATCAATACCTGCTCGACCACTACCTACTTCACCAGATAATCTATCTAGATAAACTGAATATTGCGCACCATCAATTTCAATAGTCGCAACTCTTTTCTGGTTAAGTCTAATCAGTTCTCGAGCTTTTTCTAAATAAGTCTCTGGGATTTGTGCGCGAATCTCTACATCTTGCTTATTAAACATTTGTAATAAAACTTCCCCCACTTGTACTCGCTCACCAGGAGAAATAGTTACTTTGGTGATTTTTCCTGAAAAAGGAGCATAAATTTTAGTATCTGCAACATCCATGCTAGCATGATCAACTTCTGCCTGTGCACTATTTAACTGTGCGGATAATCGCACTTCTCGATTTTGATGTTGTGCAACACTTTCTTCTCTAAGAGTAACACTAAGTGAACGACGTTTATATTCTTCATTGGCTTGATCTAATGCTAAATCTGATATGGCATTTGTTTTCTTTAATTGCTCTTGTCTAGTTACCTGTTTCTCAGCTAATGTCAATAAATATTTTTCATGCGCTAGCGCTTGTTGATCCATTGTATATTTTCGCTGTTCTATTTCAATTTCAGCTTTCAGTTCATCAACCTTTGCTTGTTTTTGCGTTAAATCTAACTTTAAACGTCCATCATCTAACTCAACTAACAATGCCCCTTTTTCAACAAGCTCACCTTCCCTGACTAAAACTTGCTTGACATCTGCCTCAACAACCGACTCAAGATCACTGGTTTCAGGCGACTCAATCTTCCCATAAAGATAAATATAAGGCTTAAAACTACCACTTGCGAGAGGCATAGCAGTTACTGGCCAAGCTTGGTCAACCATCATTTTTTTTTGTGCGCTAGGCTTGAGCAGAATGAGTACAGCTAATAAAGAAATACCTAAAAATAAAATAATCAAAGGTATGCAAAACTTTTTGTTTTCCCAAAGTGTTTTTAGTGGCATCAAAATTTATACTGTTGTTAATTTCTTTTAAATAGTATATACCTAAAATACCTCAAAACGCGATTTTTAACTTGATCTTTCCTGTACTTAAAGATTCTTGGGTACAATTATCGACATCTAACCTACATGTGATTTAGTTGCTATGGTTTATAAAACCAAAGCAACTAGAAGCGAAGAGTCCACGACAAACTTCCATAAAAATGTTATGTTTCGAAATTATAAATAAAGTATTTTAGTGGCTATAGACTTTTTATCTTTACGTTTGATAAAATCTTACAAGTTTAAAATTCAAAATTAAGGTAAACATGCTTATCATAGAATTAAGCTATAAAAAAGATTTAGATGAAGTTAATAAACACTTAAATGCTCACAGAGATTTTTTAGACGTCTACTATAAAAAAGGAATCTTTTTTGCCTCAGGCCCAAAAACACCAAGAACAGGTGGTATTATTTTGACATTAGCTGACAGGCATAGTATTGAAAACATTCTTAAAGATGATCCCTTTTACCAGCATCAAATTGCAGATTTTCATATCACTGAATTTACACCGACTAAATATTCACAAGCATTTAAAGAAGCCATGTTGTTTGATTAAGTATTATTTTAACCTCTCACATTAATAGGTTAATTATGGTGAAAAATACACGTACATTTTATGCACTTAGTCTTTTAGTTGCACTTGGCATCATCTGGGGGTCTGGTTACTCCATTGCAAAATTTGCAATGGAAAATGGTGTGCAACCTATTGGATACGCTTTTTGGCAATCTTTAGGGCCTGCAATCTTAATCTCAATCATTGCGCTATTTTCAGGACAATTTATTAAATGTAATCAACAACATTTACGCTTTTATTTTATTTCAGGATTGCTAGGTATCGCCATTCCAAATACCAACATGTATTTTATTGCACCGCATATTCCTGCGGGTATTCTTGCTGTCATTGTCAATACCGTCCCTATATTAACTTATCCTTTAGCGATTTTAGCACAACAAGAGTATTTTAAGTGGTCGAGATTTTTTGCAGTAATTATTGGTTTTATAGGCATATTGCTAATTGTTTTACCTCATAAAAGTTTACCAGATATTGCCATGACGCCATGGGCATTACTTGCATTAGTTTCACCATTATCCTTTGCATTATGTGCTATTTATATCAATCGCGCACGCCCACAAAACTGTTCTGCATTGACAGCCTCTCAAGGCATGTTGATCAGTTCAAGCCTTTTATTAATTCCTTTAACCTTTATTTCTCATCAATTTTACGTCTTAACACCACCATTTTCCATTGCCGGTTGGATTGTGATACTTGAAATTATTTTATCCAGTATTGGCTATGTTTTATTTTTTATTTTATTGCGCACCGCTGGCGCAGTATATTACAGTATGGTTGGCGGCATTGTTTCGATAACAGGGTTAATATGGGCAGGTATTATTTTTCATGAAATACCCAATTACTGGAGTCTACTTGCAACAATATGCATAGTGCTTGCCATTGCATTAATGAGCTTTACCATTCGTATTAGACAAACTTTGACTTAAAGATAAACATTTAGCATAATACCTTAAATGATGTAGGGGAGCCTTAGGGCTGAGAGGTTTTCACGTTGAAAACGACCCTTTGAACCTGTATCGGTTAATACCGTCGTAGGAAACAAAGCAATGCAAAATAATTCTGCACTTGATATTGCTTGTGCCAGTTTTTATATTGGACAACAGTATTATTTTAAAAATCTTCGATTTTCATTACCACAACAACAATGGACATGTTTACTGGGGCGTAGTGGTATCGGTAAATCTTCTTTATTAAAAATCTTAGCGGGCTTAATCCCTGATAACCAACATCAGCTACAAGTAAAACATACTTCTTTTAGTCCGCTAAACCAACATATCAGCTATATGGCGCAAACGGACTGTTTGATGCCATGGTTAACAGTCATCAATAACGTTCTTCTGGGTGTTAAACTGCGTGGTGAAAAAAAACCATACCATACCAAGCAAGCAATGGATTTATTAACACAAATTGGCTTGGCAGAAAAAGCATCTTATTATCCTCATCAATTATCAGGCGGTATGCGTCAACGCGTGGCACTTGCTCGCACTTTAATGGAAGATAAACCTTTTGTTTTAATGGATGAACCTTTTAGTGCCTTAGATGCGATTACGCGTATGACCATGCAAGCTTTAGCCTTTAAATTACTACAGCATAAAACTGTATTTCTTGTCACACACGATCCATTTGAAGCACTAAGACTAGGCCAGCAAATATTGATCATGCAGGGAAATCCAGTTAAGTTAATTACAGTACCAACGCCAAGCATACCTCCATTACGTGACATGAACGATAGTGTCTTAATAGAATATCAACAAAAAATTATTCACCAGTTAATGGAAGAACAATATGCGGTATCTTAGACCTTTTATCGCAATAGCTGTATTACTAATAGCTTGGCAAATACTCGTTGCCTGCTTTCAATTGCCCAGCTATATATTACCTAGTCCCTACCAAGTATTATTATCACTTGAACATAATATCGTCTTAATTACCCATCAAGCATTATTCACTGTCACAGAAACTATTGCGGCATTATTACTGGGTATTTTCATTGGTGTTTGTGCTGCCTTATTTCTTACGATGTTTACTTTTGCTAGGCAGTGGGTATTACCATTAATTATTATTAGCCAATCCATTCCCACATTTGCAATAGCTCCGTTGTTTGTTATTTGGTTTGGCTATGGTATGAGCTCTAAAATTATGACAGCTATACTAATGTTGTTTTTTCCCGTGACCTCTACATTTTATGATGGCTTAAAAAACACGTCCAAAGACTATCTCGATTTGGCAAAAGTCATGCAAGTAAGTCCACTCAATCAATTATTTAAAATTAAATTTCCAGCCGCGCTTCCTCATCTTGCCTCAGGTATTCGTATGGCTGCTGTAATTGCCCCTATTGGTGCAGTAGTTGGTGAGTGGGTTGGTTCAAGCAAAGGATTAGGTTATTTAATGCTAAATGCCAATGCCCGCATGCAAATTGATCTGATGTTTGCTGTGCTATTGATTATTGTGTTGTTTGCATTAGCGCTGTATTACAGCATTGATTGTATATTAAAAAAACTAACTTTTTCGGAGTAATTCATGTCACGTATTTGGTTAATGCTAATTATTTTCTTTACTTTTAATCAAACTGTATTTGCTCAACAAAACTTAACGCTAGTCTTAGATTGGTTCGCTAATCCTGATCATGCACCGATCTTTGTTGCACAGCAACAAGGTTTTTTTAAACAACAAGGCTTAACCGTCAAAATTATAGAACCGGCCGATCCTGCTGACCCACCGAAACTTGTTGCCGCAGGTAAGGCAGATTTAGCCATCACTTATCAACCGTCGTTATTACTTGCGGTTAATCAAAACTTACCCTTAGTTCGCATTGCAACCTTAGTGGCAACACCATTAAATTGCCTTGCCGTATTAAAAAATAGTCAAATAAAATCTATCCATGATCTCAAAGGAAAAACTATTGGTTACTCATCTGCAGGTGTNGATCATATTATGTTATCGAGTATACTAGCGTCACAAGGATTAACACTTAACGATGTTAAGTTAGTTAATGTGCATTACGATTTAAGTCAAGCATTACTCACACATAAAGTTGATGCTATCACAGGTATTATGCGTAATTTTGAAATAATACAAATGCAACAAGCGGGGCAAGCAATCACCGCATTTTATCCTGAAGAACATGGCATGCCAACGTATGATGAACTGATTATTGTTGCAAATAAAGAAGATATTAATGACCCTCGTTATAAAAAATTTATCATTGCTTTAAATCAAGGTGTACAATATTTAGTGAATCATCCAGAATCAAGCTGGCAAGCCTTTGCAAAATCACACCCTGCATTAAATAATTCACTTAACCATCAAGCATGGCTTGCAACCATTCCTCGATTCTCATTAACACCAGCGGCTTTGGATCAAAGTCGTTATCAGAAATTAGCGGATTACTTTACAAAAAAACAAATGATAAAGCCTATAAAATTCAGTGAATATGCAGTTAGTTTAAAATATTAACTTTGGTTTATAATGCGTATATTTCAGTAAAAAGGTCATGCATGGATTTGATTGAAAAAATAAATAAGCAATTACATAATCTATTGCCTTATGATGGTACAGTTCATTATTATGGTTCTATTATGCCTGCAGCAATAGCGAATCATTATTATGATTCACTATTGCAAAATATTGAATGGGAAAATGATCAAGCCATAATCTTTGGGAAAAAAATTATAACGAAGCGAAAAGTTGCATGGTATGCTGAAAAACCTTTTTCATATACTTATTCAAAAATAACTAAAACAGCAAAACCATGGACGCCTATGCTGAATGAATTAAAAACGATCATTGAAAAAGAAAGTGGAGAAACGTATAACGCCTGCCTGCTGAATTTATATCACAGTGGCGATGAAGGAATGGCATGGCACAGCGATGCTGAAAAAGACTTAAAGAAAAATGGTGCTATTGGTTCACTAAGTTTTGGCGCTGAACGAAAATTCTCTTTCAAACATAAAAAAACACAAGAAAAAGTTTCGGTGATACTTGAGCATGGCAGTTTACTTGTCATGAAAGATATAACGCAAGCTCACTGGCTTCATAGATTACCGCCAACAAAAAAATACTGCATACCAAGAGTTAATTTAACTTTTCGTACAATAATATAAACTGACCAGTTCAATATTTTCTAACAAATCCACCATCAAGTACAATGTTTTGTCCTGTCATATGGTGACTTGCTGTGGAATTCAATAAAAATAGGATGAGATCACTTACCTCATCTAAATTTGCATATTTTTGCAAGGGATCATTAGAAAACTTTTGTAAATATAAATCTTCTATCGCAACTTTTGCTTCATCCGCTTCATTTTTCACTTTAGTCTCAAAAGTATCTGTCATAATACCACCAAGTGAAATACTATTAAATCTAACCTGTTGCGCACCCAATCTATCTGCACAGGTTTTTAAAAAACCTAACCATGCTGTTTTAATCGCTGTATTAGTCATATAAGCATCTAAGGGTTGACAAGAGGTAATACCTGAAATAAAAACCATACTACCTTGTTTTTTAATTAATGCGGGTGATAATTGTCTTATCATTTCAACTGGCCCATGAAATGACGAATTAAAAGCTTTTTGCCAAATACGCACATCAGGAATCATCGTGGCGTCATCCACAGGTCTTGGCGGCATAATAACAACACCATCAATGCCTGCCTGACATAATGAAATTAATTTTTTAAAACTCAATGTCTCCTCAAAATCAGAAATACAATATTTAATGTGTCCCTCTTTTTTGATTAATGTCTTGGCTAAAATTTCGAGCTTATCTTCACTTCTTGCCGTTAAAATCAGTTTGACTTCACTTTCAATATGGTCAAGTATAAATTGACACAAATGACGGCCGATATTTCCTGTTGCACCTGTGATTAAAAATGTTTTCATTTTATATTTCCTTAATTAGGTTGCTTAATGACGACACTCCATGATATACCCAAATAATGCTAAGATATGTCACTTTAAAAAACCAGTTGTTTTTCTAAATAAATTTATGTGAAATTAACATTATTTCATTGAGATTTAAATCATTTTTTTATTCGAAGTAAATATCGCATTTTTTTTATATTTCACCTACAATGAAATTATCTATAATTTCTACTCAAGTAATTTTGTAATATGCTAGTACCATTTAATTTTGCACATGACTATCCAACACAAAAACCTAACCATTACCTAGTTTGTCCCAAAAATTTTTGCAAAGCCACGCCTGACCAAATCAGTCCTATTTTAAAATTATCCAGCACGCAGCTTAAAAAGAAGGTCGCCCATATCATTACAAATCAACCTCGTACTAAACTCATTGAGTATAATAATAAAAAGCATTACTATTTCTATGAGCAACGTTCTAAGGTCTTTAAATTTCCTGACTATATCACGGTACAAATTATTCCAATTAATGAAAATGAATCAAGCTTAGCTATATATAGTCAATCCAAATATGGTTATTATGATTTTGGCATAAATCAAAAAAGAATCGAAAATTGGCTAAATCAAATTCAGAAATAATTTAGGAGTACCATTATCAAAAGTGCATTATTCGTTATTGATTTTATTCAAGGTATTGCAATACATGGCTCATGTGCATCATATTTACAAAAACATCCTGAAGTCATTGAAAATACAAATACATTAATTTGTACAATGCGTTGTGCACAATTGCCTATTTATCATATTCGTCTAGCTTTTGATAATAATTATCATGGTTTACCAAAATATGCCCCAATAGCAAAAAAAATTAAAGCACAACATCTTTTTCAACAACATCAATCAACAACTCAATTTATTCCAACTATCAATATAATGCCGACAGATAATATCATTAATAAAACCTATGGTGATGTATTTCACGGCAATCAATTACTAACACATTTAAAAAAAATTGCTGTAGATAAAATTATATTTACTGGTCTCTCCACAGATAATGCGATATTAAATAGCGCTAATACTGCAATTTGCCATGATTTTTATGTCACGATTGTGCATGATGCCTGTGGTGCACCGACTGAATCTGCACATCAAAATGCACTGCACATCATGCAAGATAGAACGGCTAGTGAAATCATATCCACTAAAAAGTTACTTGAAGATAGTTTTAATTTATAATTAATTTTCAATTAGTTACTAAACTCAATGAACTTTCAGAATTAATTATTTTTAATCACTGGTGACAATTGAAGCATCAGGCTAGCTCAAGAAACATCTGGTAACTTTTGCATTAATGAACAAACTTTGAAAAACGCAGGCATGGATAATTTTTCGTCTAGTGCCACAGACCCAAATGTTAAATTAATCCAAAGCTTATTTATTCTTGAGGGTTATATTGATCCAAATGATAATTATTTATTATCAACAGAAACAAAATTTCACAAAAATATCTTTTGAACGTATTGTAAATGATAATCATTTACAATCATTCCCCTTGTTCCAAAAAAAGATAAAGCCATGCATTTTATTCAAAAACTACTTAAACATTTAGGCGTTGGATTATTTTCGGCGAGTTCTGGCATCGCTGTATTTGTATCTACATTACTCACCTTTGGTGCATTTATTGGTAACATTGAAGCCCTTCCTATTATGCTGGTTGCTGGACTTATTTTACTTGCAACAACAACAGGAATTTTTGCTAGTCTTAATACTTATTTTTTTCAGGGTAAAGAAATTCTAAAAAATTCTGAAGCAGACTTGTTAAGTGCTGAAAAGCATATACTTCTCTCATCAACCTCCAGCAGTAAAAGCAATTTATCTGTTCCTATGCAACTGAGTTTTACTACTATTAATTCTGCTATTATTTTCTTTAATCGGCTTTTTACTATTAACACTTGTTTTTGGTTGTTTGACTTATATCCACCTATTCCGCTTATATTGCTACCTTGTTTTATCGATAGTGCAATTAAATTAGGTTTTACATTAACAAATGAAAACCTTGCGGGCTGTCAAACTATAGCTACATGGCTTGAAAAAAGGGAACATGATAATTATTTTTATAAACCCTTAATTGAAAAGCTTGCTCAACATAAAATACTAGCTCAACTATTGGTACATATTGGTTCGCTAGAACATACACTAATGGATGATATTATTCCACTGGCCATAACAGTTATACCTAAAAATTTATTTAATTTACTGCTTAACTCGCCTGTGATACTCATGTGCTTTACTGCAGTGACAGTACTACTTATATTACCTTTGGCTTTTATTATTTATCAACAAACATTACACTTTGAAGGAAATGCTAGTTTAAAAAATTTAAATAAGACTAATCATGAAACCATCAAATTAAATTCTGGTATTCCATGCTTTCAAAGCAATCATTATTTAAAAGCTATAAAATTTAGTTTAAATCTTATGGGACCCTTACATGCCCCTCAAGCAATAGCACCTCTTGCTATTGCATTACAACAAATCAGATTAAACAATGATGAGTACCTATCATCCATCACTTACTGGGTGATTAGTATAATATTAATACTTATTGTGGCTCTCTCATACGGTACGGGCATTCATTGTTCTGAAGTTAAAGAAGCTAAAGCATCCATTAATGAAACACTGGAATCTTTAAGCTTTTTTGATGGTCCAAAAAAAAATTTGAATGCGCAATATAAACAATCAAGTTCTCTTAAGCTCAGCGCAGAAATTAACTTAACATAAGCATTTTTACAATACAAATATTTCTTGAATTAATTGACGTAACCAAACATTGGCTTGATTATTAGAAAGATGTTTACTCCAATATAAATAAACGTCAAAATGATTATAGGTTAGTGCTTTGGGTGTTCCTTTGGGTAAAAGCGTTTTAACATCATTTGATGCTAAATAAGGTAATGCTAATCTTGAAGCTGAATAAGCAATATAGTTACTGCTTATTACCGCTTGCATCAAACTCAGCGCGTGTGGCACGGTAATATTAACATGAATATTATAATGCTTTTTTTGTAATAATTGTGCAAGATAGTTCATATTTGGTTTATCTGCATAGTTTACAGTGATAATAGGATAAGTTTGAAGTTGCCTAAATGTCGGCAATTTTGTTTGCAATATAGGATGATCTGTTCGCACATAAAATGCCGTATGATCTGAAAAAAGTTTGCTTTTCATTAATCTTTCTTCAAAATGAGGAAAATTGCCTAATAACAAATCTAAGTCACCACTTTCTAATCTTTGCGTACTTTCTAAATAATTAACATGATGTACGACTAATTTTGCATTCGGCGCTGCTTGATAAAAAATTTCAATTAACTTATTTAAGGTTATTGTTTCAATATAATCAGACATACCTATATGAAAAATATGTGTTGTGGTTTTTGGGCAAAATACAGTATTTTGTGTAAATACAGTCTCAAGTTTTTCTAATGTACTGGCAACTTGTGGTTTTAGCTTTTTTGCTAGCGGCGATAATTGCATTTTACTGCCCTGACCACGGATGAGCAACGGATCATTATATATTTTTCTTAATTGTGCTAATGCATTACTGGTTGCAGCTTGAGTCAAATGTATCTTTTTGCTTGCATTGGTTACATGTACTTCTGTTAATAATGCATCTAATACTTTCAATAGATTAAAATTCACATTTATCATTTGTAAAACTTATTTATGAAATACTAATTATCAATTTTATTAATAATAGTTATTCCTGTATATTATTGCAACAAGATAGGAGAGTATCATGAGTTCGTCAATAAAAAATTCATTTATTAACATTATTATTATATACACATCCATATTATTTTTATCTAATGATGCTTACCTACCCGCATTACCTGCTGTCATGAGCAGCTTATCCACCAGCTACCATAGCACACAATTAAGTCTGACAACATGGTTTTTAGGATCGGCATGTGTTCAATTATTCTTAGGTGCTATTTCCGATAGATTTGGTAGACGACCTTGTGTATTAATTGGTGCTGGCGTATTTATTATGACTAGTCTTCTTTGTGCATTTTCACCAAATATTTCTATATTTTTAATTGCAAGATTATTTCAAGGCGCCAGTGTGGCAACAATGTTAGTGGCAGGATATGCTTGTATACATGAATACTTTGATAGTGAATATGCTGTGAAAGTTCTTGGTAAAATGAATAGCGTCACTGTATTAGCACCTGCGTTAGGGCCTTTGCTTGGTGCTGGTTTCTTATTGTTTATGGGTTGGCGTAGCATCTTTTTATTTTTAGGATTTGCAGCTACCCTCTGCTTGATTGGTTTAATCTACAAACTACCTGAAACTATTCAAGAACAACATCCATTACATTTAAAACGTTTATTGAAACAATATAAAAATGTACTTTTAAATCATGGCTTCTTTTTCAACTCATTAAGCTATTGTGCAATTTTTGCAGGTTTAATCACCTGGATTACAGCCGGCCCTTTCCTCGTTGTAGATGTATTTAAATTAAATACTTTATATTTTGCTATTTTACAAGGTATTATTTTTGGCGCATTTATTTTAGGATCTTTAAGTTTAAAATTTAACTTCGTCACTAAATATCAAGTACGCATTATTTTGCCTATGCTTTTTTTAATTCTGATAACCTCCTTGATATCTGTTATATTGAGCTATTTTTATCCCCAGATGCTTTCTAGTCTCATTATACCTCTTTGTATTTATGCATTTGCTGGCGGTATATTAATGCCTATATTAAGCAGAAAGGCTATTGACAGTTGTACTGCGCCAATGGGTGTGATCATTGCTGTTCAGGCAACAATGTTATCGACATTCGGGGCATTAAGTAGTGCTGCTGTTGGCTATTTTTATCATCATACGCTATTCCCTATTACATTAATTATTTTTATTTTAACTTTTCTCGCTTATTTAAGAACTTTCTTTATATTTGGTTATTAAGAATAATCGTATTTAAACACTTATCTCATCTACAAAAACATTAGGTGAACCTGCGGTAATTGTTCCACCATGCGCTGTTGTATGGCCAACGCGACTTAAAGGTTTGCCTTGCACTGTAATTGAATCAACACCCTGATTAATGACATCGGTTGCTGATATGCAGTTGGCAGTATCATCAAGACATGCGGCGGCAAGCTGGTTTATTTTTAATAAGGCAGATCCAGAACTGATTGTACCACCTTGGTGTGCAACACCTGCTGTCATTTTATTGCATGAATGATTATCGCCGAATCTCGCAACAGGGTAGTTACCACCAACTCCTTTGGCTTTAAAGGTTATTGTTTCACCTTTAATATTTATGCCTGAATCACTAATTTCCAATTTATTAGTGCCAACCTGTAATTTTATGCGTTGTGCTTTTATATCACTTTTACCAGACAATACTTGTATTAAACTCTGACCATTTACATGTAAAATGTCATCTCCTTTAATTTGAATGTTTGTATCATTTTTTACTTTTTCAATATAATCACCTTGTGCATGCCAACGCATAACTTCTTGATTTTTAGTATCGTCAAGTATAAGTTCATGTCCTACACTTTGGCCAAATATTTGTGAACGAATTTTCGTAATTGCTCTATTATCTGATTGTTCTTCAGGTATTTTATTTTGTTGATTATAAACTTGCCCCATCACAATTGATTTTAATAAATTACCCTGTAAAAAACTTACTAATACTTCATCTCCTGCACGAGGAATAAATTGACTTCCCCAACGGTTACCCGCTTGCCACTGCAACACACGTGTCCATGGTAGATAACATAAATCTACATTATCCTCGGCTTGCCAAGGAAATTTTATTTTTATTGCACCGAACTTATTGGTATATACCGTCTGATCATGTGTTGCTATTACCGTTGCTGATGTCATGCTTTTAATTTGTGGTGATGATTTACGTTTTGGAACAAAGTCTAATTGATTTGACAAAACTGTCACTTGATTTTGATAATGTTGTGTTTCTGACTTAAAACTACCCCGCGCAGGCCTTAATTTATGCTTTTTATAATAACTATGATCCCAGACATGATGCTTCACTGATAATGTCATATAACTGCCGGTAGTTTCAGGTTGTCTAGGATGAGTTATCCAAATACTTCGTCCAGGTGAAAATGTAGGATGATGACTTTTAAATTGTATCTTCGCATTTTCTAACTGCGCACGTTTTTTCTGATAGTCTAAGATATCTATTGCAGCAGCATTACTATCAATACCTTGTGAATTAATAACTTGTGCAAATTTATAATAAGAGGGTTGATACACTTTTTTTTGCTTCTGTAAAATATAGGGCGAAAATAATGCCGATGAAAAATGTGTTGCTATTGTATCAGCCTGCAAACTAACTGTTTCTTGCCAATCATAAAGCATCGCGTTACTTGAATCCTTATCACCTACGATATAACGTTCTGATGTACTGATTGGCCAATCTCTTAATTGTATTGATTCTACAAGTTGTCCTAACTCAAAGCGATAAAAAATACCGGCTTGTGCTAAAATACGCTGTAAAAAAGCTAAATAACTTTCTTGGTATTGTATAATACAATCTTGTGCTTCATATCTTTTCACTAAATGTTCAATATTTAAATCTTGTTGACAGACATCACGGACAATACGCTGTGCAAGCCTAGGGATAGAAATATTATAATAAAAACGATTTACTTTAATATGATCGAGCAATCCAAACCATGGCATCATTTCGATGTAATATGCTCGATGTCCTAAATAATCAATATTATCAGCTTCAACATGTACAATAGTTCCCTGAAAACTTCTGGTCTCATTGATATTAATCGTAATTGTTGCGGATTTAGATAAAAGTTGCTGTATAGGAATATCATGTGAGTTAGAAATTAAATGCGCTTGAATCAAATAAGGAGCATCTATATTTTCATGAACTTTAACCTCTGTAGGAAATAATTTACCCTGTAAATCTGCGTGATGAAAAGCAAGAAAATCAGAAAACGAACTGGTTTCTATCATATTGACCACAATTAAATCACAACTAATATTCGGGTAATTTACCCGCAACATGATTGATTGTCAACAACTTGGGTTTTTAACTTACTTAATTGCGGTGTCAAAACACAAAGATGCTATATAGAGCATGTATAAAATAAACAGAACGATACCATGCCATCGTTTAATTTGTCGTGAAGGTTTACCAAAACACATAAGAAAAAAAAGTAAACTCAAACCTAACATAACTGGATAGTCTCTGGCGAGTACGACCGACTTTACTGGTAAAGGCTGAATAATTGCCGGCACCCCCAAAACAGCAAGCAAATTAAATAAATTTGAACCAATAATATTTCCCACAGCAATATCCGGCTCATTCTTAATAACACTGATAATTGATGCAGCAAGCTCTGGTAAACTAGTACCAAATGCAACAACCGTCAAACCAATAATAACTTCACTCACGCCAAAGTGAACTGCAAGCCCAACAGCACCTTTAACTAAAATTTCTGAACTGATTGGCAACATAATCAATCCGAATAAAAGCCAAGCCGTCGCAGCCCTCAATCCCATTTTTTGGGCAATTTTTGTTTCTTCCTGATCAATTTCCACAATATAAGCATCATTTACCAAAGAGGGTTGCTGGGCAAAATAATAAAAAATCCCAATAATCCCAGCCATTGCCCCTGCCATAAACACACCATTTAAACGCGTAATTTGACCATTTAAAATTAATAAATAAACAATACCCAAGGCAAATAGCATTAGCGGTAATTCGCGCTTTAAAATATTAGAATGCACGCTAATAGGTTTAATAATTGCCGTTAGTCCTATGACCAAAGCAATATTAGTAATATTAGATCCAATAGCATTACCAATTGGCAATCCCAAATTTCCATGCAGTGTCGCGACAATCGAAACAACTAATTCAGGTAATGATGTACCAAATCCAACAATAATCAATCCAATAACGACTGGTGAAATCTGGTGTTTTTTAGCAATGACCGCGGCTGACTCAATAAAACGTTCAGCGCTAAAAGTTAATAGAATAATTCCAATAATGACGAAAAATAAATTTAGCATGGTTTTCTCTAAGCCCCGCTAGCGCTAAGAGTTTATCTGCGCTATAAAAAAAGTTACAATATAATTAAGGTAATAGATATAAAAGTTACAAGCAAAGAATGAAAAAACAATTACAAACATTAATTTTAGCAAGTCTAAAAAAAATAAATCTCGAATCGATTAATCATAAATTAATTGATATCAACGTGACAATTGAGCACACCCGCGATAAAAAGTTTGGTGATTTTGCTTCTAATATTGCTATGGTACTTGCAAAACCAGCAAAAATGAACCCCAGAGACTTAGCCAATCAAATTATTGAAAATATTGAGTCCTGCGAATCTATTTCAAAAATTGAAATAGCAGGGCCTGGGTTTATTAATTTCTATCTTGCAGCAGATGCGCGCAGTCACGTATTAACTGATATTTTAACGCAAAAAGAACAATTCGGTTTGAACCAGAGTCTTGCGGATAAAAATATTCACATGGAGTTTGTCTCAGCAAATCCAACAGGACCACTACATGTCGGTCATGGTAGAAGTGCTGCTTTTGGCTCTGCTTTAAGTCAAATTCTACGCGCTAATGGCGTGAAGCTACATACAGAATATTATGTTAATGACGCAGGCCGACAAATGGATATTTTGGCAACTAGCGTTTGGCTGCGTTATCTTGAACTGCATAATTTAACCTTTTCATTACCCAGTAATGCTTATCGAGGTGAGTATGTTATTGCAATTGCACAAACTTTATATCAACAATATAAAAATCAATATTTAACAACGGTAGAGAACCTCTTTAATCAAGTACCCGTCGATTTAACTGATGAAACGCCAGATGGTGATAAAGAAGCTCACATTGATGCCTTAATTTATAAGGCAAAAACCATACTAGGCACTGATAATTATGAAATTTTCTTCAATGCCGCCATTACGCATATTCTTTCAGGCATTCAGTCTGATCTTAAAGATTTTGGTGTTACTTACGATACATGGTTTTCTGAAAAATCCTTATTTGAACAATATGTTTACCCAACCATAGAAAAGTTAAAAGCTACAGGCCATACTTATGAAAAAGAAGGTAACCTTTGGTTTAAAGCAAGTGCATTTGGAGATGACAAAGATCGCGTTCTTATACGTAAAAATGGTATTCCAACTTATTTTGCCACTGATATTAGCTATCATATTAGTAAATTTGATCGCGGTGCAAAGCAAGTAATAGATATTTTAGGTTCAGATCATCATGGTTATGTCCCTAGAATAAAGGCCGCAATGCAAGCGTTAGGTTATACAGCTGATCAAGTTATCCCGTTATTTGTACAATTTGCTATTTTATATCGTGGTAATGAACGCGTACAGATGTCAACTCGCAGCGGTTCTTTTGTAACATTAAATGATTTACAAAAGGAAGTAGGCAAAGATGCCGCGCGCTATTTTTATGTCATGCGTAAAAATGAGCAGCACTTAGACTTTGACCTTGAGTTAGCAAAATCACAATCTAATGATAATCCCGTTTATTATATTCAATATGCGCATGCGCGTATTTGTAGTATCTTCAGACAATTGACTGAAAAAAATATTACGCCCGAACAACAAAATGGATTAAAACATGTTTCATTGCTAACTGAAACACAAGAGTTATATCTTATAGAACTACTCGATAAGTACCAAGATACCATTAAGTCAGCTGGCTTACATTATGAACCGCATCAACTATGTCATTACCTACGCGAATTGGCGAATGCATTCCACACTTATTATAACGCACATCAGTTTATTGTTAATGATCATAACTTACGTGATGCGCGCATAATATTAATCACCGCAACTCAACAAATCCTTAAAAATGGGTTAACATTATTAAGTATCAGTGTTCCGGAATCTATGTAAATGTCTAAAGACTATGCAAAAAAACCTAAGAAGGCGCATAAGCAACAAAATATAGAGCGTCCATCAATATTAATGTGGGTGATTGCAGTGGCGTTGATTGCTTTATTTGTGGTTAGTTTAGTTTATTTAAACCATGTAAAACCTCAAAAAAAAGGGCATAAGGTACCTGCGCCGGTTCATCAAGGACATGAAATCTCCCCTGAGAATAAAATAAAATTTGAATTTTATACTAACTTACCTAAAAATAATGAAAATACCAGCAAAAAGCAAACATCCATTATGGCGCCAGTCGTTGATTTAACCCATAAACAGTCCCCAACACCCCCGCCACCTGCAACACAAACACATGTTTATCTACTACAAGTTGCCTCCTTTAAACATTATAAGGATGCTGATGATACCAAAGCAAAATTACTACTTGCAGGCTTCAATGCTCATGTGGAAAAAGCAAAAATTAACCAAACCGATTGGTATCGCGTATTTATTGGCCCTTATAATAGCTTGCAAGCCGTTGAAAAAATACAACAAAAGCTGAACCTCCAACACATCAAGGCATTACTCATTGATGTCAAAAAATAATACGATTTAACAGCTAACCGTATCATTCAGCGTAGAACATAATGATTTTAATTGAAATATACATAAATTGCCCCATATAGTTAAGTAAGTTATAAATAATAAAAACATTGGAGAAAAAACATTGGAACAATATCGAGGTACGACCATCTTATCCGTACGTAAAAATGGCAAAGTTGTCATAGGTGGTGATGGCCAAGTAACATTAGGCAATACCGTTATGAAAGGCAATGCGCGCAAAGTAAGACGTTTATATAACAATAAGGTTATTGCAGGATTTGCAGGTGGTACAGCGGATGCTTTTACACTATTTGAACGGTTTGAAGCAAAATTAGAAGCTTACCAAGGAAATCTAACGCGTGCGGCTGTTGAGCTAGCAAAAGACTGGCGTACAGATAAAATGCTACGTCGCCTTGAAGCTTTGCTTGCTGTTGCTGATGAAAAAGCATCATTAATCATTACAGGTAATGGCGATGTGGTTGAGCCTGAAGATAACCTCATTGCTATTGGTTCTGGTGGGCCTTTTGCTCAATCTGCTGCAAGAGCGCTAATGGATAATACTGATTTAAGCGCCAAAGAAATTGTAGAAAAGGGGTTAAGTATTGCCGCAGATATTTGTATTTACACAAATCATAATCGCGTAATTGAGGAATTATAACGCATCCTCTTTTTTCAAATAAAACTAATAAGTGAGAAAATTATGTCTGAAATGACACCAAGAGAAATTGTTCAAGAATTAGACAAACACATTATCGGTCAAACTGATGCAAAACGCGCAGTTGCTGTTGCTTTAAGAAACCGTTGGCGCAGAATGAAGGTTGATGAAGTATTACGTCCAGAAATAACGCCTAAAAATATTTTAATGATCGGACCTACTGGCGTTGGTAAAACCGAAATCGCTAGACGTTTAGCAAAACTTGCTAACGCGCCATTTGTCAAAGTTGAAGCGACTAAATTTACTGAGGTTGGTTATGTGGGTCGCGATGTTGAGTGGATCGTCCGTGAGCTCGCTGATGCGGCAATGAAAAATACACGTGAACAAGAAATGGCTAAAGTTTCACACCTCGCAGAAGATGCCGCTGAAGAACGTATTCTTGAAACAATTATACCTACCAACAAAGATCCATTTGAAGAGGATGAGGAAGACAAAGGTAATAAAAAAACTGATGGTGCTGCGAAACAAAAATTTCGTAAAGAATTACGCGAAGGTAAGCTTGACGAAATGGAAATTGAGATTGAGCTTGCAAGCACACCAGTTGGGGTGGAAATCATGGCACCTCCAGGCATGGAAGAAATGACAAACCAACTCCAAAGTATGTTCCAATCATTAAATACTGACCGTAAAAAAACACGTAAAATGAAAGTTAAAGAAGCATACAAACAAGTCAAAGAAGAAGAAGCTGAAAAATTAATCAATGAAGAAGAAATGCGAGTAAAAGCGATTGAAAGTGTAGAGCAAAACGGCATTGTCTTCCTAGATGAAATTGATAAAATCACCCGTCGTCAAGATGCAGCCGGTGCAGATGTCTCACGAGAAGGTGTTCAAAGAGATTTACTACCATTAATTGAAGGTAGTACGGTTTCTACCAAATATGGCGCGGTTAAAACAGATCATATTTTATTTATTGCTTCAGGTGCATTCCATCACTCTAAACCCTCAGACTTAATTGCCGAATTACAAGGCAGATTGCCCATTAGAGTGGAGTTAAAAGCATTAACAGTTGATGATTTCAAACGTATACTCATTGAGCCAAATGCCTCATTAACCGAGCAATATACTGCATTGATGGGCACAGAAAATCTTAATATCAATTTTGATGATGCGGCCATTCAACGCTTAGCTGAAATATCATGGCATGTTAATGAAACCACAGAAAATATTGGCGCAAGAAGGCTTTACACCGTAATGGAAAGATTACTTGAAGACTTATCTTTTGATGCCTCTGATCGTAGCGGTGACACTATTCAAATAAATGCTGAATACGTTGAAAAACACCTTGGTCCGTTACTTAAAGATGAAGATCTCAGTCATTACATTTTATAACGACAGGATATTTTAATGACACCTTGTCATATACGTTTACTACAAAAAGATAAAGTTGTAGAACTGTCTTACAGTCATGATACACAGTATCAACTGAGCTGTGAGTATTTACGTGTACACACACCATCGGCGGAAGCAAAAGGTCATGGTGGACAAGGTGGCAAATTACCAAAGAATAAACAAAATGTTAATATTATTGCCATAGAACCCGTAGGAAATTATGCCGTAAAATTCATCTTTGATGACGGTCATGGCAGTGGAATTTACACTTGGGATTATTTATATGATCTGGCTGTAAATCAACATCATTATTGGCAAAAATATCTTACGCAACTTACAAAACAACCAAGTTAGAAAATGTATATCAAAACTAACCTCTATTCATGATATGAGACTATATGATACAATTGAAAATTACCTAATTCTGATAATATTCAGATTCAACTATTGTGGTTCGATGTATCATGTCAGATAAAAAAACACACTTTGGCTATCAACAAGTGCCTGAAACAGAAAAAGCAACCAAGGTTGCTGAAGTATTTCACTCTGTTGCAAAAAATTATGACATCATGAACGACTTAATGTCATTAGGCACGCATCGTCTATGGAAACGGTTTACAATTGACGTTGCAAAACCACATAAGAATGACAAAATATTAGACTTAGCGGGCGGCACTGGTGACCTAGCAAAACTATTTGCAAAACGCACCGAGAATCAAAGTGAAATTATTGTTAGTGATATTAATGACTCAATGTTATCGATTGGTCGAGACAGACTCATTAATGCCGGCTACTTTAAAAATATTTATTATGTACAAGCTAATGCTGAGTGCCTACCTTTTGCTAATGACTATTTTAATTTAATCACAATTGGGTTTGGATTACGTAATGTGACACATAAAGATAAAGCCCTTGCAGAAATGCACAGAGTACTTAAACCAGGTGGCAAAGCAATTATTCTTGAGTTTTCAAAACCGACGATAGAGCCTGTCAATAAAATTTATGATTTTTATTCTTTCAAAATCTTACCTAAAATTGGTAAGCTTGTAGCAAAAGATGAAGCTAGCTATCAATATTTATCTGAATCAATACGAATGCACCCTGATCAAGTTACTCTACAATCTATGATGGAAAAAGTTGGATTTGAGGACGTCGCTTATCATAATTTAAGTGCAGGAATTGTTGCTGTACATATTGGTCATAAATACTAAAATCACTTAAACCTCTACACGTAAAAAAAAAGCGTATCGCTCAATTTTACACGCAGCTATAAAAATTAAATAACTAAATCCTACGTACGAATAAACCTAACAGATAAACAATGTATTTATATTAAGCATTAAAGTTTTTTGCCCATGCCTCAAAATCATCAGCAAGCAGAGGACGACTAAAATAATATCCCTGTCCAATATCACACTGTAGTTCTTGCAAAACAGCCAATACTTCTTTCGTCTCAATTCCCTCGGCAACCGTTATCAGCCCTAAATTTTTGGTCATTTCAATATTCGATTTAATCATCATGTAATCTTCTTGTTCACGATCAATTTTTTTAATAAATTCTTGATCAAGTTTTAACTCAGTGAAGGGAAGATGTCTCAATTTTGTCATCGTCGAATAACCTGTGCCATAATCATCAATTGATAATTCAATATCTCTGAGTCTCACTCGAGTTAAGACATCTAATGATGTTGCAAGATCACTCATCAAACATGTTTCAGTCAATTCGAGTGTTAATAAAGCTAAATCAATGTCATATTTTTCAGAAAGCGACACTAGATAATCAGGAAAATCTAAACATTGTAAATCATTTTCACTGACATTAATTGACATTGTGGTATATAAGCCTCTTTTCTTCCACGCAGCAAGTTGCTTGAAAGCCATGTGTAATACGCGATGTGTCACATCAGTAATCAAGCCTTCACTTTCAGCAAACTCAATAAAAGTTAATGGAGAAACAAGACCATGCCGAGGATGCCGCCATCGAATTAATGCTTCAACACCCACAATCGATAAATCTTTAAGATTGATTTTAGGTTGATAAACTAGAAAAAGCTCATCGCTATTTAAAGCAGAAATAAGTGCATCCTTTGTTAAATTACAATCCACCACAGGCTGATGTTTAATAACATGATATTTATTTTTTTCTAAAATTTGTGCTAGACCAGAAGACTTCAAAGGCTTAGCAAGTCCACCCATAATATTCAAACCAAGCGTTCGACCAAGGGTAATTGCTGATTTCATTATTTTACTATCAACAGCACTGACAACAAGTAAATATCCTAAAAAATTATTTTCTGCTAACTTTCGAATAAATTCAACACCATCCATCTCAGGCATGCGCAAATCACACAGCACAATCGCATCACGGTATTTGTTTTTTTTAATTGAATCTAATAATTCTACTGCACTAATATAAGTCTTATAATTAGAAAAACCAATTTTTTCAAGCATGTGACGGTGAAAATCGATTGTCATCTTATCATCATCGATTATCACAAATGTTTTGGCTTTTAATCTGTACATAACATCACTCGTTACCTGTGATTAAGTAGAAACTGCGTTATACAACGCTCAACAGAGGGTAAAACTTGATCTAGGTATAAGATGATTTTTTTTATTTCCTCTCTATCCTTTAGCTTAGCGTGTTTTTCTAACTTTTCCATTTGAGTAAAAATCTCATTCAGTCCGATTAATTGGCTTGATGCTTTCATCTTATGTGCTAACTCCGATATCTCTAAAAAATTAGTTTGTTGAAGTGCAATATGCAATTTAGACACGGCCTGCTTTAACTGTGCCAAATATTCATTTAATGCTTGTAAATAAAAATCTAAGTCATTACAGCAATAATCGCTTATTGCTTGCCCATCAAGTAAAATAGTTTGATGGAATGAATGACTGGGCTGCTTAATATACTTATTCAACATTTGATTTAAGGCCTCAAGGCGGAATGGCTTAACCAGGTAATCAGTCATACCAGCTTGTAAACACATGTTATTTCTTTCAACAAAAACATTTGCCGTGACGCCTATAATCAAAGTAGGATTTAAATTATTCTTCATTTCTTCTTCACGAATAATTTTTGTTAATTCGAATCCATCCATTTTTGGCATATGACAATCCATAAGCATTAAAAGATATTTATTCTTTCGCCACAATAATAATGCGGATAATCCATCGGTAGCAATATCGCAAGCATAACCTAGTTTATCAAGTTGTTTGATAATAATTTTTTGATTAACTTCATTATCTTCTGCAAGCAGTAACTTAATCGAGCTATCATGTTTTTTAACGACAGACTCAATTTTATTGGGCGATTTTCTTTGAATAGGTTGATTCATTAATAAATGTAATAGTGCTTCGATTGCTAAGGGATACAAAGATAGGGAAAAAATATTTTCTCTATCTTGAGGAGGTTTTTTAATACCGAAAAATATAAACTTTATCTGCTTATAAAATTTTAAAGATTTCAAGCTATCAACAATATCTATCAGTGCATCATAACTTAAAAAATTTTCAAACATAATAAAATCGATGCTAATATTTTCTTTTTCTAAAGCTAAAATTTTATTTTTGACACTTTGATAACAATAATGGTAGAAAACTTTACATTGATAATCATCCAAATAACGATTTAACGCATGAGGTATTGGTGTTTCCTGAAATACCAATAAAATATTTTTCTTCAAGCTTTCTAATTGTATTGATTTTTTTTCTATACTTTTAACACTAATAGTGACAGTAAATTTTGTTCCAATATCTCTCTCACTTAAGAACATAATTTCCCCATTCATTGAATCAACCAATAGTTTACAAATTGCTAATCCCAAGCCAGTTCCCGTATATTCCCTATTACCTGCTTCTTGTGCTTGAGAAAAAGGTTTAAATAAACATGTTTTTATTTGCTCATCCATGCCAATACCATTATCTTTGATCTGAAATTGTATTGTTATAATACCGTCTTCTTTAGCAGGAACAGTTTCAACATAAACCTCAATATTCCCTTGAAAATTGTCTGTTGTAAATGTGAATTTAATGGCGTTGCCCACAATGTTGAATAATATTTGCTTTAACCGTTCAGCATCAAAAATTAATTTTCTGGAAATGTTTGGAGAAATATACAAACTTAAGTTGATTCTTTTTTTCAAAGCCATTGGGTTTAAAAAACTGATGGTGTCATAAATTAATGTATGCACATCATTTTCTCTTAATCTTAATTCAATATTTCCAGATTCAAGCTTTGAAAAATCTAAAATATCATTTATCACAGAAAGAAGATTATCACATGAGTAACTTAAAGTATTCACTAAGTCATTTTGCTCATAGTCTAATTGAGTATCGCTTAATAATTCAATTGCACCAAAAATACCATTAATTGGTGTTCTGATTTCATGACTCATCCTTGCAAGAAAAGAAGACTTTGCCTTATTTGCAAGATCAGCCTCTTTTATCGCATTTGCTAATTTTTTTTCAACAATCTTTTGCTGGGTAATATCCGTGATGACCATACCGACACAAGCATCAATTTCATTAGACAGTATACAGAATATATTATGCAAAGTAGGAATCTCTTCTTTTTTTCCTTTGATAATAATTTCTCCAGACCAGCCATATTGGGAAAAATCTTTTGTTGTAATAATTTCTTTAATTTTCTCTATATTTTTTTGCACATAGCAATCTGATAACTTAATCCTTTTAGCTTTATCATGTTGAAAAGATGAGGTAACTTCTAAGAAATAAGGATTACAATAAATAATATTTAAATGCTCATCCAACATAACAAAACCCTGTCGAGAAGAGTCAGAAAAATACGTTAGCATTTTTATTTGTTTTAGTCTTGATTTTTCACCAGTTAAGTCTCTGACAATACCAGAAAAAAAAGTTTCTCCTGCAACTTGATATTCAGCAACAGATATTTCCATTGGGAAAACATAACCATTTTTATGTTTTGCTAATGTCTCTCGCTTTTGACCAACAATATGCTTTTTACCTGTTTGCAAATATCTTTTGAGATAATCATCATGTTTTGCGTAATGATTATTAGCCATCAGCATTTTAATATTATTACCTATGACTTCTTCTGCGGCATAACCAAATATTTTTTCTGCCGCTTTATTAAAAGACTTAGCACAGCCTTTGGTGTCTATAGTAATAATTGCATCTGTTACATTATTTAAAATTGCATCTAGCTGCAATGTATCATTATATAATTGTTGTTCTTTCTTTGTGAAATCTCTAAAAATTAGGGTAAATTCGCTGACAAAATTATTTTCTTTAAATGGCACAGCAGTTAACATTGAATTAAAATGCCCACCACCAAGCCCCCAAACTCGGCCATACTCAATATCAAAAACTTGATTGTTACGAATTTTTTCATATAGCGTTGAATTCGCCCAAGCTTTTTTCTTATCTTTGATCTTTGGATGAAGAATTTCAAAAATATGATGATTCTGTAACTTTAGGCCGGAGCCTTTAAGTAACAAGCTCTCAGCAACATGATTAACCCTAACAATATATCCGTTTATATTAACCTCTATTAATCCTTCCCCCATTACATCCATAATATAATTTTTTCTTTTTGAAAGAAAAAAATAGGACGCCAAAAAATTTATAAAAAAAGCTATTACAATTGAAATTAAAATTCCCATGATTAAAATTACAACCTGAGTAAAGTATAAATATTTTAACTCAAATAACTGCATGGTTGGATTTGTGACAACTGCATTAACTAACCACAATAACATGATAATCAATGTCAAAATAAAAAAACTTATTATGCTTATTGACGGTAAAAGTGGTAGATTTTTTTTCCTTTTTCTTAAATTAAATAGGTTTAAATAGATACCAATAGCATAAAGCATAAACGATGACGCTGAACACATTCCTATTCTATGATCAATATCTTGCAAAAATGAAGGATGATTGACTTGCAATAAATGAATAATAAAAACAGTTAATGTTATTAAAAAAATCATTCCTCCAGCAAGTGATATTAAATTAAAAACAAAAAAGTTGATTTTTTTGTTTTGACTTAATATTAATGATATCGCTATCAATATAAAACANAAATTTTCTTCATAAGAAATAGTTGCTGTTGTTTTGTTAAAAATATAGGGTAAGTAATTAATTTGATTAACTGTATGAAAATATAAAACATAAGCGATATAGATTAACAATAATAAACTTATTATTATCGTTACTTTTTTACTTCTGATTGAAAAAAATAATGCGCAGCCAGCAATAATCATCGCAACTGCTGTTTCTGGCTGCATTATTTCAGTTTGTAAAAAGTAGGTGAGATTTTTTTCCCAAAGTAGCAATGTTACTATTGCAATGGATACGGGAATCATTGCACAAGGGAAAATAAAGTATTTTAATCTTTTATTCAACTAAAATTCTCTCTAAATATCATATATTGTATTTTTTCAGTTTAGTTGATAATTGACAGTTTTTGTTTTTATTTTATATGGCAAAACTATGCAAAGCCTAGCAAGCATTGATTATTTCTTAGATTAGTGGAGATATATTTGACGCATTCAACAGAAAATCATTGAAGAATGCGTTAGTTTATATGAAGTTCTGAAACTTACTCTAATGGGGATATTTTTGACACCACACCATTTATTAAAATAATCTCAAAGGATTGATATTGCCAAACTTCAACATTAACAGGTAAATTTAAAGATTTTTTTTCTGTCATATTGGGCTGTCCCCATAATGAAATAACATCTTTTTCAGTATCACCTAATACAATTTTTTGATTATACCGAAGAAAAACATCATTAATATTTTTATTCTGTAACTCGGCTTTTTCTAATTGATTATTATAAAAGTAAAATTTTACTTTCCCTGATGCTTTTGCATTACAAACCACTTGTGGCTGCTCAGGTTGAGTATAACAAATAGGTTCATTTAATGCATACTCATAAATGAGATATTGTTTATTTTTTGTTGCTGATTGTATACTTATTTTAGTTTCTAAAGGTTTTCCACAATACTTTATCACCTGCCATGCTTGACTCCCAGAATTAATTTTATTGATACAATTACTTTTTTGATTTGTACCAGCATAAGTGATAGGTATTAATATAAAAATTAATATAACGAAAATTATTTTTTTTTGCATGAACTCCCCTTTTTTATATTATGGTCTGATAATATTCATCAAACTCACCTCTAACATTTTCATGAGTGAATACGATATACATCAAATCGATGTGCTTTTCCTTCAATACTAAAGTTTGGCTGTAAATTTCCTAAGTATATAGCGGTTCTAGGTCGCTTAACAACAACTCGTTGCTTAGCTTTACTTAAAGCCGCTTGTAATAATATTTCTGGGTTATGATCAACCTCAACAATGGTTTGTAATAATTGCATTTCTTTTTTGACTAATGCTGATTTTTTCTTTTCTGGATACATAGGATCAAGATAAATAACATCAGGTAAATGCTCAATATGTGCTAAATAATCTAAGCTGTTTTCTATGATTAAATCCAATGGCATTGGTTCAATCGTTTGTAATCGTTGTAATGCATCTGTTAATAATGCTGCAACAATTTTATTTTGCTCAATCATTGTCACTTTTGCACCATGACATGCCATCACATAGGCATCACGGCCAAATCCTGCTGTAGCATCAATGACAGAAAGGTTTTTATTTTTATTAATACCCGTTGCCTTAATAATTAATTCACTACCACCTTTAATACGTCTATATTTTATCTTGCCAGCACAAAAGTCAAGAACCAAATCATTTGTTGGCTTAATTAGTTTTCTCAAAACTAATTTTTCATTTACTTTTGTTAAAATAAAATCGTACAGAGTTGTATTGATATCAACTAATGGTAAATCTAACTGCGCTGCAATTTCTGGTAGCTCTGCTACCGCGATAGAATATTTAAGCATTTGACGATAAACTTTGTTTTTTTATTAAATAATGCAGGCGCATAATATCTACCTGCAACGCGTTTATTTATTTGTGCTAATGTTGGGTAAGCATGAATAGTTTGTGCAATTGACTTTACAGTTAACTTTTGATTAATAGCCAATGTCCACTCAGAAATTAACTCACCAGCATGCGCGCCAACTATTACCGCACCCACAACTTTGTCTTTCATGGTAAATACTTTACAAAATCCCATTAGATGTTGATCGGTGATTGCACGATCAATCTCAGACATGGCAAAAGTTGTTATCTTAATTTTATCCGTCTCAGAAATAGTGCCTACCATAGCACACTCCGGTTGAGTATAAATCACACTCGGCAATGCTTTGTAATTAACTTTTTGTTTCCACTTAAAGGCAATTTGACTAATTACTAAACTCGCATGATATTCAGCCAGATGAGTAAACTTTAATGGTTCAGCAATTACATCCCCTATCGCATAAATATGTTTTTGTGAAGTTTGTAAATTAGCATTAACCACAATTCCTTGTTTAGTATATTTTACATTGGTTTTTTCAAGTGCTAAATTATGACAGTTAGAGGCTCTTCCTGTTGCAACTAACAACTTTTCTGCTTTTAAGGTTTTACTTTTGTTAGCGCATGCTAAATCAAGGCATATATAATCATCAAGGTGATAAACTTTATTAATATTGGCCTTTAAATAAAATTTAACGCCTTCTTTTTCTAATGTTGTGCGTAGTGTTTTTGCAGCGTCGATATCTAACATGGGTAAGACTTCATCACTAATATCTAATACGCTAACTTCAACACCTAGTCTTACAAAAGCTTGTGCCATTTCAATACCAATAACACCCGCACCGATAATTAATAAGCTTTGGGGCATTTTCTCTAATGAGAAAATAGTTTCATTTGTTAAATAATCACACGATTTTAAACCAGAAATAGGAGGCAATGTTGGTGATGAGCCCGTCGCTATAATAATTTTTTTCCCATAATACACTTGCCCATTGACAACAACTTGTTTTTTCTCGACAAACTCTCCATGGCCAAATAAAACTTCACAGCCATAGCTTTCAAATCGCTTAGGATCATCGTGTTGTTGTATTTTGGCAATAGCCGCATGTACTGCTTGCATGGCTTGTTGAAATAGTTGTGGCTGTTGTTCAACATTGTGTGCATATGATTGTTTCAATACATGTTGTATTTTTGCCTGATGCAACAATGCTTTACTCGGTACACATCCATAATGTAAACAATCACCACCTAGGGTTTTATTTTTTTCAATCAGTGTGACTTTTAAACCTAATTGACTTAAAACACTTGCAGCGGTCAAACCACCAGCACCGCCACCAAGAATAATCACATCACGCTTATTTAGCATTGTCATTTTGCTTTGTTCTCGCTCGATATCGTTTGATAAAAATTGGCAGTACACTAACAAAAATTAATAAGCCAATAGCAATAATAACTTTTCCAATCAGCGCAAAACCTTGGCCACGTATAAAGGCCTCACCTAATGAACCTGCATATGTATAAGCAAATGTCGCTGGCAACATGCATATAAAACTGGTAATACTGTAAGCTATAAAATTAATTTTTGTAATGCCAAAAAGATAATTGGTGAGGTTAAATGGGAATAAAGGCACAAAACGTACAAATGCAACAAATCGCCAACCTTCACGCTGTACACCCAACAATATTTTATTAATATATTTCCCGCCTTTGACAGCCACCCAATCACTTGCAAGATAGCGCGCAATTAAAAAAGCAATCATGGCGCCAAATGTTGCGCCTATTAAATTATAGAGCGTTCCATACCACGCCCCAAACAATAAACCACCCGCTAAAGTTAATATCGAACCGGGTAAAAAACAAACCGTTGCAATAATGTATAAAGCAATAAATAGCAGCGGTGTCCAAGGCTGATGAGCGCTAAGCCATGTACGTATACTCAACAAATTAAAATCATCATGAAAATAATAAGCAATCATACTAATTAAAATTAAAAAAAGAATAAAAATACCAAATTTATAAGACAATCGCATAAAAAAACTTTGTATGATGTGTTTTTTTAGTATATATCGAAATGCGATGTTATAACAAAATATTTTTTATTAAGCATTCAACAGTAAAAAAAGCGTTGTTTATACCATTTGGTCGAGCGACCTCTTTCGAAATAATTCGTTTCGCTCAATAAAATGATTCAACGCCTACCTTAGCTTAGCTAAAATGAAAATTAAGTCCTAAGCCAAAATAATTTGATTGCTCAATCGAGCCACCGCTTGGAATTTGTGACCAAGAAGCTATAGCTGACCAACCCGGATAAAAATCATAGCCCAAACCTAAACCGTAGGTTGGTCTAACACCGTCTTTGTCATCACTTTTAATATTAAATGCTTTAGCTGTACTATTAGCGTTTCTATCTAACTTAACATAAGCAATACCACCTGTGGCAAAAATATTAAAGCCATTACCAAATGGGAACATCAACTTACCGACAATGTCACCAGCATCTTGCTCATAATCAACATCAGCACCATTAATACCTTTAACATTATCAATGCTCGAGTCATTATATTGAATAAAATCTGCCTGTAGGGCAAAATTTCGATTCATTTGGTAACCAAGCAATCCACTCCAACCAAGTCCACTGTCATCTTTTGTTTTACCTGGTGATAAATTTTGATTACCGGCTGAATAATCTGTGGAAGCACGTCCAATTGAACCCCCTACATAAATACCATTGGTATTTGCCTGTGCACTAGCTGTTACAATCAATAATCCTGTCACTAATCCTGCTATTTTTTTAAAAGACATTGTTTATTCCTCTTCCCTTTATCAGTAAACGTTACTAAATGTTACGCGAAATTATTGATAGCGACAATAGCCTTCTACAACAAGTTAACTAAAAGTACTCACTTTTAGTTATTCAAAAAAACAGGCAACCATTTCAGCAGAAACTTTATCTAAACTACCGGGCGACCATTGCGGAGACTTATCCTTATCAATTAATAACGCTCGTACCCCTTCATAAAAATCAGACTGTTGCAAAAAATGAGCAGCCATTCTGTATTCCATTTCTAAACATTGTTTTAAATTTAATGCAACGCCCCTTCTTAACTGGGCTAACGTCACTTTCAGACTAGTAGGTGACTTGTTGGCAAAAGCTTGTATAGCTTGCTCATGCCAATCACTTTGGTAATTTTTCAAGTACGCAATGATTGCCTCAACAGATGGCTGACTAAAAGCTTGTGCAATACTTTCACGGTGCAAACGCAGATCTGTAATTTCTTCAAACACGGCAAAACCATTAATAATCTCGGTTACTGCTTGATGAGGCGTAGATCCTAATGCTGTACTTACTATTTTATCAATAATTTCTTGGCAATGAGTGCTTGAAACTAGTGCATCAACCAATTCAATATATGCAGCATCAGCCGCATTTATATGTAACCCTGTTAACGCTAAGTATGTGCCTATTTCGTACGAACAACGTGATAAAAAATAAGACGCGCCAATATCAGGAAAAAAACCAATGCCGGTTTCTGGCATAGCCATAATCGTCTTTTCTGTTGCAACACGGTGACTCGCATGTATAGAAATGCCCATACCACCACCCATAGTTATACCGTTCATTAATGCAATATAAGGCTTGGTGTAATTTGAAATTTTCTCATTTAATTTATATTCTTCAGCAAAAAAAGCTAATGCCTGTGTATAATCTTTTGATTGTCCCAATGTATAAATTTTGCGAATATCACCCCCAGCACAAAAAGCACGCTCACCATTGCCTTGTATAATCACAGCTTTAATGTCTTCGTCCTGCTCCCATTGTGTTAATTGTATATTTAACTGTTGACACATATTGTAAGTTAATGCATTTAATGCCTCAGGCCTGTTTAATGTGATTAAACCTACATCGCCTTTTTTCCCTGCTAATTTTTCAAATATAATTTCTTCTCGCAATTTTTACACCTCAATTTACCTTTCAAAATTGTTTGAGTATATACCCAAACTACCTCGACGGGCTAATCGGCTATATTATTTTCGACGCTTTAATCTTCTTCGGCGCACAACAATAAGTTATTCATTACCTAAAAACGCGCGATTATTCCTGCGAGGACTAGATGATACTTTTGACAGAACTTACGTTAAACATGCTAAACTAGTAACTCATTAATCAGTTATACATAAAAAATGAAAAATAATTTACCTATTGGCATTTTCGACTCTGGGATTGGAGGCTTAACAGTACTGAAAGCTTTAAAACAATATTTACCCAATGAGGCTTTTTTATATTTAGGTGATACAGCAAGATTACCATACGGTACCAAAGGCGAACGTACCATTATTCGCTATGCGCACCAAGCCGCAAAAACCCTGATCGAAAAGGGCATTAAAATGTTAATTGTTGCCTGTAATACCGCGACGGCTTATGCATTAGAGGATTTAAAAACCAGTTTTCCCGACTTACCAATTTTAGGTGTTATCGAGCCCGGTGCACATGCAGCTTGTTTAGCAAGTAAAACGCAAAGCGTCATCGTTTTAGCAACTGAAGCAACGGTTAAAATTAATGCTTATCAACAGGCAATCCATAACATAAATCCTAATATTCATGTCGACTCACGTGCATGCTCGTTATTCGTATCGCTTGCTGAAGAGGGCTGGTTGTCTGGTGAAATAGTTGAAGCCGTGGCAAAAAAATACATTATGCCATTACTCACTCAAACCCAGCATGCAACATCTGATTGTATTGTTTTAGGTTGCACACATTTTCCCGCACTACATCACACGATACGGAGGATTGTTGGTGAAAATATCATGATTGTAGATTCTGCCGACACGACAGCACAAGCCACAAAAAAAATATTAGATGAAAAAAATTTACATGCCACTCTAACGCAAAATAACTGTCAATTTTTTGCAACAGATGTGCCCGAACGCTTTGCTAAAATAGCACAATATTTTTTAGGCGCAGAACTACGCACGGACGATATTACGCTTATCGATTTATATACACATACCACCTAAAAAAATGCTGGAAAAATATTCAGACACATTGTGTGCCTATTTCATTTCTCCAACATTTTAAATATATTTGGCTTAAAAACGTTTCTTACACATGGAATGCTAAACCCAGCGCAACTAATTGAGAGGTTTTAATATCGCCGGAACCAGGAATAATACTATAACTTAAATCCATCGATAAACGGGGATTAATTGTGTATTCTGCGCCAACTCCTGCTGTTGGTAATAGTTTAGTGGTTGTCTCTTCATGATATGATGTCACTGATGCCGAGTTTGATACGATAAATGGTGATGATGTATGAGAAAAGCTCACTAATGCTGGGCGATCAATCGTGTCAGCATCAACATAAGCAACACCGCCTTTAGCAAATAAATCAAATTTATGCCCTACAGGTAACATGCCTTTTGCAACCAAGTCAATGGCAGCATTATTTAAATCAACATCATGATTAATATAGCGATTACTAGTTAAGCCATAAGCATTATTAACTTCAGTTTTACCAAATTGGGTATAACCTGATTCTAAGGCAAAATGCTTATTAAATTGATAACCTAAATAGACTCGACCGCCTAAATGATCTTGATCAGTACTCGTTTTAGCAGTACCGAGAGGCGTAGAAATAAGTCTAGAACCTGTGTTATCGACAAATGAGACATCGGCATTAACTAAATTTTGGTTACTTGCCGAATAATCTGAATCAGAATAACCTAACTGCCCACCAAAATAAAAACCATTTTTGGCTGCGAAAGTTGAAGTTGCTACACCAAGCATAACTGCTGCAAATGTAATGCCTTTTATTATTTTCATTGTTTATCACCTTTTGTTATCGTAATAATTGCCTTCATTAAATAAAATCAAGACTTTAAAAAAGTCTCGGCTCTAAATTTTACGTAATTTGAGCATTAAAGTAAACATCGCATAAAATAAACTAATGTTAAGCTTTTTTTGCTAAAATACAAACCATCTAGTCTTATTCAACGTAAAAACAAATGCCAAACTGCACAAAAACTCTTAAAAACGTTAGCCAAGTATTTCCCATTTTACGCGCAGTGGCCGCAGAGAATAATAAAACAGAAATCTTTGTCACAGACTTATTTAAATTTGCCGGTGGTGTATTATGCATGACCTTAATTAACTATTTAATCCATAATCAAGATAATTCCATGATGAATGATAATATGTCGATGGAAATGTCCACAAATGATACTGATATGGGAATGAATAGTTTCTCTGCTAAGATGTTTTTTAGTATGTGGGCACAAATGCGTGGCGGCGCAATGACAGGTAACATTCTCGCTAATCTACTCCTAAGGTTTTGTTCGCAAACCAGTCATGAAAATGTAAATTCAAACTGGCGCGATTGTGAACTATCCAAAAACGTTCTCAGTGCTTTACCGCTCGCAGGCGCTTTTTTCAAAACAAATCAAGCAAGCGCTATTGTACATGAAATTGTCATGGATAGTGCTATGTACTTTATTGGCACCTTAGCAATGATGTATTCGCTTTATACCTTTGATGAAGCGATTGTTGAAGAAGCTGCAACTGTTATAAGAATGTATCTTGGTATGACCATTGGTATGATAGGCGCCATGGCGCTGATATCTTTCCTAGAAAAATTTTATGACGCTTGTTGTTCCTACGCAGAAAACTCAGAACCACACCTAGGCTATTCTAGTATTCCATAATGAGAACAATAACCGCAACATATGCATTTTTAATTAAATATTATTTTGGTACTTGAAAGTTAGAAATTGCATTTTGAGGTAGTTTAGGCATATAAATCCCTGTACAATAGCAAAAAATAAAATCATTCGTGGAGAAGCTAATGGCGATTAAAACATTCCCCGCAAAATTAGTTTGGCATAAAATGCTTAGCCCTAAAGTTAAACATTTAGCATTTAAGCGTGAAGATGGTGAAAAATTAAACTATATTCCAGGGCAATTTATTAGTGTCCATTTTGAACATGAAGATAAACCACTACGACGCAGCTATAGCATTGCAACCGTAGATCAAACCAGTGATTTAATCGAATTTGCGATATCTTATGTACCTAACGGCCCAGCATCTGAATTATTGATGAACTTAGAAGTGGGTCAAACGTTAAACTTTAGTGGCGCTTATGGTCGATTGATTTTGCGTGATGAACCTTTACAGCGTTTATTTCTCATGGCAACAGGCACCGGGGTAACACCTTATCGCTGCATGTTACCAACACTTGCACAACATTTACAAGCCAACCCAGCATTAAAAATCATTTTAATTTTAGGTGTGCAATATCGCCAAGATGCTTTGTATGCTGACGAATTTATTGATTTTGCAAAAAAATATCCTAACTTTGAATTTCGAACTTATTTTAGTCGTGATGAATTACCCGGACGTTTACCGCATGAATATCAAGGTTATGCGCAACATGCTTTTGATGCTTTACTCATGAATCCCGAAACTGATACGGTATATTTATGTGGTAACCCTAACATGATTGATGATGCTTTTAACCAACTCAAAGAAAATGGCTTTGCCATTCAACAGGTGCGCCGAGAAAAATACGTATCATAAACTAAGCAGCTCGTTTTCAAATAAATGGTATGGCGTGATAGTTATTCCAGTAAGTATTTTTCTTCGTGTGCCAACAGCCATGCTTTTCTCGCAATACCGCCGGCGTATCCACCAATCTGTCCATTGACATTAATCACACGATGACAAGGAATAATGAGTGCCAACTGATTACGACCATTGGCGTTAGCGACAGCCCGACAAGCGGTGGGCTGGCCAACTGCGATAGCTAATGTTGAATATGACCAAGTTTTTCCTACAGGGATAGTTTGTAGCATTCGCCAAACTTTTTGTTGGAATTCAGTGCCTATGATCTCAATTGGCACATTGAATGTTAATTTTTCACCTAAAAAATAATCACTAAGTTCATTTTTAATTTGTTGCAGTATGGCGTTATCTCCCGGTACAATTGCTGCTTTTAATCGTACACGTAAACGTTCAACGTCTCGCGCCAACCCACGAGTATCAACAAATGCTAATAAAAATAAAGCATGTTCACTTGCAATGGCAACCATCGCCCCTAACGGCGTATCTATCCATGTCGTTTTTAAAATTTGTATCTGATTTTTTTTAGCGGGTGCTGAGCCCATAATACGAGAAAAAGCCTCCCTAAAACCACTGCTTGACTCATAACCTACAGCTAATTGTGTATCAATAACTTTTTCTCCTGCACGCACCTGTTTCATTGCAAATCCCATTCTTCTTGCTCTCGCATAGGCAACAAATGTCATGCCAAACCGTTTTTTAAATTGTCGACGTACTGTTGAGCTATCGATACCCAACGCATCAAAGTCAGCGTCAGTCCAACGTTTTTCAGGTGATTTTTCCACTTCAGTCATTAACTGTTGAATAATAGGCGAAGCTGCATCAGGTAATAAAAGTGGTTTACAGCGCTGACATGGACGATATGAGGCAAGCAATGCATCTTGCGCTGAAATAAAAAATTCACAATTTTCAAATTTAGGTTTTTTGGCTGGACAAGTGGCATGACAAAAAATACCCGTGGTTTTTACACCAACGAAGAAAACACCTTCATATTGCGAGTTTTTATTTACCAGCGCTTGATAAAATTCTAACTTTTTTTGATGCGAGAGATTATTCATCATTACAAGGTTTTATATCGGGAAACAATATGGGAGATTATAATAAAATAATAAATTTCTAACACCGAAAAACAGGCATTGAATTTTCTTTTTTCAATAAAAAAGGGTAATTGTCTAAACAACTACCCTTTAGCTTGCCCTGGGCATCCATTACCCAAACTTTTGCTCATAGTTAATCCATTTACCATGTTCCTTGAGCATCTGTATCATCCTTGATACATATACAGCATACTTAACCTATTTAAGGCAAACAATAGAAATTTTTTAATATTTGGACACACATTAAGAGGGGCACTGTATCATAAATTATTTTTTCATTATAAAACAAAAGGTTACTGGAAAGCGCTCGATTTTTAGTATTTTTAGCACTCACAAACAAACAAAAAGGTCTTACACGCTTTTGCGAAATATCTCACAAACTATGCAGCAATATCCATAAGCTTTGTGATTTTAATTTGAGTGTTGAGATAAAGAATCAATAAAATCAGCGAGACAAACAAAGTCTGATACACTTAAATTCTCAGGTCGTAAACCTAAGTCAATAGGACAACTCGCTTCAAGTTGCGTATTTATATATGATTTCACACTGTTACGCAAGGTTTTCCTGCGTAAATTAAAACAATCCCGCACCAAATTTGCAAATAATATTTCGTTATTTGCTTTAATCATCTTATTTCCATGAGGTAACAAGCGAATAACAGCTGAATCAACTTTTGGCGGCGGTAAAAAAGCCCGTGGAGGCACTTCAAATAACAAAATCGCCCGACAATAATATTGCATCATGACAGATAAACGACCATAAATTTTACTGCCAGGTTTTGCTACAACGCGCTCAGCAACCTCTTTTTGTACCATAAAATGCATATCCTGCATGTGGATAATCTGAGGCATTAAATGAAAAAATATAGGTGTAGAAATATTATAGGGCAAATTCCCAACAATGCGATATGACTGCGAATTTTTTTCAAAAAAGCTTTTAAAATCAAATTGTAAAACGTCACTTTCGTGTACATGAAGTTGACCTAAATCCTCACAGTTCTGCTTCAAATAAGGAATAACTGACCTATCATACTCAATCACATCCAATTGTTTAATATGTGGCAACAAAGCACATGTCAGAGCACCTTGGCCAGGGCCAATTTCAATAAAATGCTGTTGAGTATCCGGTTTGATGGCAAGTATCATACGATCAATGATTATTTGATCTCGTAAAAAATGTTGTCCCAACGCTTTTTTGGTCTTAAATGGCTTTTGCATGATTATCAATTAATTGCTTGGTTAATAAAATTGTTTCAAACAGACTTTCATCACTCGCTTTTCCACTGCCAGCAAGTGATAATGCTGTCCCATGATCAACTGATGTACGAATAATAGGCAATCCTAGAGTTATATTGGTACAATGACCAAATCCCAGCGCCTTAATAACCGGTAATCCCTGATCATGAAACATGGAAACAATCACGTCTGCTTTTTCTCGATAAGATGCAGTAAAAACAGTATCTGCTGGCAAAGCATCACTAATATCTATACCAAACTGGGTACGCAAAGCTTCTGCAGCAGGATTAATAATTTCAATTTCTTCACAACCAAGATGCCCATTTTCACCCGCATGTGGATTCAAACCACAAAGTAAAATTCGCGGGGAGGTTATTCCAAACTGTGTTTTCAAGTCATGATTTATGATACATACTTTTTCAATAATCATGGCCTTTGACAAATTCGATGCCACCTGATTAATGGGTAAATGTGTTGTCATTAATGCCACTTTTAATTGTGGATTGGCTAACATCATCACAATTGATTTGACACCACATAAGTCTGCAAAAAACTCCGTATGACCGGAAAAATGTTGACCTGACTCACTCAAAATACTTTTTTGTACGGGACAGGTAATAAGTGCAGAAAATTGCTGCTTTAATACTGCTTTTCCAGCGTATTGCAACATATGCATCACATAATTTGCATTTTTAACATTTAATTGTCCCGCTTCAACTTGTGCATTTAAGGCTAAATCAATCACAGACAAATTGCCAGGTATATGCGCATCATGCTGATTAGAGTAATCAGATAATTGTACAGGAATATCCAATTGACTGGCACGAGCTGCAAGCAATGTTTTATTGCCAATGGCAACAACCGGATGAGGTAATTTTCGCATTGCTGCCATTAACGTGATATCCACGCCAATCCCAGCAGGCTCACCGGTTGTTATTAAAATCGGTTTAACCATTTGTATTCAAATATACCTTAATATAAGAGGCATCTTTCATACGCTCAACCCAGTTTTGCGCTTCCTCTTGAAATCTACGTTGATAAATCATTTTTCTTATTTCATTTTTTTGATAGTCTGCTGTGTCATCAACTTTTTTACGACCCAAAACTTCTATAATATGCCACCCATAACTGGTTTTAACAGGTTGACTAATTGTATTGATTTTTAAGTGATTCATAGCATTTTCAAATGGTGGAACCAACACACCAGGTGGTACCCAACCTAAACTACCACCTTTACTCGCACTACCCGGATCTTGTGAATATGCTTTTGCTAGTTGTGAAAAACTTGCACCATGCACTAATTGCGCTCGAATTTTTTCTGCTTGTTTTTTGG
>PAMH01000007.1 GCA_002707205.1 Legionellales bacterium | reverse complement strand
TCATTATTTTTAGTTATTGATGAAAATAATTTATTGATGAGGTTTTATATCATGTAATCAATAAGTTATAATGTTTTTTTAAGGAGAGTCGTAATGAAAAAATTAATGTTTGCTATTTGTCTAGGTTTTTCCATCGTGCTAAGTGCTTGTTCGTCAACATCAACACAAGAAAGCACTGGCCAATATATTGATAATGCAGTTATCACAACCAAAGTAAAGTCTGCACTTTTTGAGGCTAAAGATCTTGACTCAAGTAATATTACGGTAAAAAGCTTTAAAAATACAGTGCAATTAAGTGGATTTGTAAATAGCCAAGCTGACATACAAAAAGCTGGACAAATTGCAAGTAAAGTAAAAGATGTTCAAAAAGTTGAAAACGATTTGTTAGTTAAATAAAAGATCAAGTCAACTCTGGGAGAGTAATCCCCAAAAACTAAACGCCTACTAAATACCCAAATCATTTCAATAAAACAAAATGATTTGGGTATAATTGTTCCTTAAGCGAAAAAGTCTGCTAACTGATAACACATTGCAGCCGCTAAAATTGCAGCAAAAACCTGTATCGTTCTAATAATATATCTGCTAGGTGTTTTAATCACAGCATTTGAGTCAACATTGTTTTTTTGCTGTGTAGCAACTTTATTCTCTACAGCATGAACAGCACCAGATAAATCGAACAATGGTGTTTCTTGATAAAAACCAGCCCACCACCCTTCATTCCAAAAGGCATATTCTTTTGAATCCATCGCATAAGGGTTACTTTCCTCAGGTTTATCATGCGAACCCGCTTGATAACCATCAAGCCAAGTNTCTTCTAAATTGGGAACATCTACCTGAAACCTTAACTGGGCATACGCTAACGCATTGTTATTACTCATTGCCCTTCTCNTCAATTAATTACTTTATCCTACACCTTTAACTCTAATCCTATGTGTGGATATTGACAAGTATATTTTTGTAACGTTTGGTTTACAATTCAAGAGCATGCTAAAATGAACAAAATTCTATTTATCAATATAGGTGACATCATGAATTTTCTAGCTAGTTATGGTTTATTTTTAGCAAAATTTGCAACTGCGCTGATTTTGCTACTTATTTTTATTTTAATTGTTATCTCAGCAAAAACCAAACAAAAAACACCCGGAAAAATATCTATTTCCAATATCAATAAAAAATATACCGATATGCAACATACCTTACAAAAAGAAATTATTGACGATAAGCTATTTAAAAAGCAAATTAAACAAGAAAATAAAGCGCAAAAAAAACAAAAAAATGATAAAAAGAAAAATAAAATTTTCTTAGTTAATTTCAATGGCGATATCAAAGCAACCCAAGTCAAACAATTAAGAGAAATCATTACTGGTATTTTATTAGTTGCAACGCCTGAGGATGAGGTTGTTATTAACTTAGAAAGCCCTGGTGGACTCGTACATAGCTACGGACTAGCAGCATCACAATTGCAACGTCTACGCACTCGAAATATTCCTTTGACCGTAACAGTTGATAAAGTTGCTGCAAGTGGCGGCTACATGATGGCTTGTGTTGCCAATAAAATTATTGCTGCGCCATTTGCCATAATTGGTTCAATTGGCGTTTTAGTACAATTACCTAATTTTAATCGACTGCTAAAGCATAATAAAATTGATTTTGAGCAACTATCTGCTGGCGATTATAAAAGAACGTTAACAATTTTTGGCGAGAATACACAAAAAGATCGCAAAAAAATGCAAGAAGATATAGAAGAAACGCATGTTCTTTTTAAAGATTTTATCAAAACTAACCGTGCAATTTTAGATGTTGATGCTGTTGCAAATGGTGAATATTGGCTAGGAACTAAAGCCTTACAATTACGCTTAGTTGATATGATATCTACGAGTGATGACTATTTACTTGATGCTAAAGACAAGTATGATATCTTTGAAGTTAAGTTTAAACATAGAAAATCCCTCACCGATAAAATCAGTAAAGGAACCGCTAAAATTCTTGATCGCGTAATAATGCGTTTATCTCAACCAGAGGGTTAAATACGACTTGATGTATACTAAAATAACACAGCCTAAATAAAACATAACCGTTATTTAGGCTTAGTGATGCTATAGCCGCCGCAATGTTCATTAGGATGTTGTTCAATAATATCATTTTCATCTGTGATGGTATGAGTCTCACTCAAATTAAATGAGACTGGTTTGGCTTTAACATCAGGCATGTACTTAGCCTCATTGGCTTGAACCTCAGCCATGTACTCAGCCTCAGTGGTTTTTTTCTCCTTAACACTCTTTTTAAAGAGCCCATTCCTATTTAGTACCTTACTGATTCGTCTAAGCATAACACTCTCCGATTAATACTAACCACATTTTAAAATATAGCTTCAGAAATATAAAAAGTAAATTTTCTAATAAGCATTGAATACAAAATTCTGTTATGTAAAATATTGAGACTTAACTATTAGCAGCAGAATTAAGTTGAGATGTTAACCAAAAAATACCCAAATAGCTTCAAAAAGAAATTTGGGCATTAGAAATACTTATTTTAGAAAAATGTATATTCACTTAATCTACTAAGCGACAACTGGATCATGTTTCTCAGGTTTTGCATAGGCAAATAATACGGTGCCATTTTTAGTTAAATCAACTAACTTACGGCTTTTTGCAGGATCAACACCAAAACAACCCCAGCTTCGGCCTGCACGATGATTACGAGCAACATAACTAGGTGTAACATAAGATGCCGGATGTATAACAATAGCTCGGCTGCGTGCGTTGTTATTAATACCAGGCTCTAAACCAGCTAATCGTGCGGATAAACCATGTTTTCCGTAATAAGAATTTGTAATTTCATATACACCTAAACTGCTGGCGTCTGTTCCTGGCCTGTTTGAGAAATGTGTAGCATAAGTACCACCACTATTCTTTCCATGCGTGGTGCGTAATTTCATCAATTGCTTACCATTTTTTAAATCAATCACCCACATTCTTTTTTCATAAGAAGGCTTGGTAAAATCAACAATTGTTAAAATATCAGGATTTTTTACATGTCCGTGCGTCAATGCCCATTGATAACCATTAAGTGCATAATCTAACACTACAGGCTGCAAATCAGGCGAATCCGCCAATATGGCTTGTTTATTGATATGAGGGGAAGATGCAGCAAATAAGCTGATAGGGGTTAATAAGAGTAAAATTGTTAAGATTAATTGCCTTGACATGATACCATTGCTCCAAATTATTCACGAACACAACACTCATTTTTACGCGAAAAAGCTGCGAGTGAGCGGTATTATTGCCACTGTAAGCTTATTTACATGTAACTAGTGATGACTCTTGTTGCCTTGTTTGTCTCTGCCTTCCAATTCTTATTTTGCAAATTGCAAAATTTTAGCCCCAGTCTACCTCTTGCTTAATTTGAGAATATTTTGCCGCTGAAAGCATTAACTAAAAATAAGTTATTTGCTGCATCTCAAACCATCATCCAATACTTAAGGTAAGCTGAACACTGCGCAATATATTAACGAACTAAGGGTTGGAAGTAAAGTAAACATTAAAATCAAAACGTAACAAGATGTAACAAGTTAATTTTGTGAATTTTTTGCTATAATTGATAAATTGAGATTAGGAATTATTTAATATGATGAAATGGATATTGACGCTACTAAGTATAACACTCATATCAAGCGTATATGCGGCAGATTACCCTACCTGCATACATTCTAGAGCCGTACCCAATTTAGCAGATATTAAACAAAAAATAGTACTATGCCCTAAAGGTTTTATCACCGCAAATGTGTTACCACGCACAAAATATCGTAGTTTTGCTATCCCGTATAATAATTACTGTAGAGATATCAAATTAATTTTTTCAACCAACAGTGCAAATGTACTGATTAACGATTGGCAATACTCTTCTGCAAAAATTATACTGCAAGGCCACAAGCCTAAAGGAAATATGCAAATTCCACACATCTCAACCGGCATGAACAAAGGTGTAATAAAGATTACGAATGAAAGTGACACTAGCGTTTGTATTGGTGAACAGTGCCTTTATGGATAAAAAAAATAAATAATCTTTCTTTTACACAATAAAAAGTTATTCTTCGTATTGAATGCCTAATTTATCTAAAATACCTGCTAATGTATCTGCGTTATAATATTTAATTTTTAACCAGCCGGAACGTTCAACTTCATCATGTTCTAATTTTACTGCAGCACCTACTTGCTCACTTGCTAGGCTTTCTAATGCTTTAATATTCACATCTTCAGCATTTTGCATGGCAGTTTTAGGTTGTGTATGTAACTTTGCCATTTGTTCTAATTTACGAACTGACCATCCCTGTCTAATACATTTCTCAGCGAGCTGATATTGAATGCTTTCAGAACAGCCCGCTAAAATTTTACCATGTCCCTCAGTTATTTCTCCCTCAATTAAAAATGTTTGTACGCGCTTGTCTAACACAAGTAGTCGTAATAAATTTGTTATCTTACTACGACTTTTACCGACAACAGCGGCAATTTCATCATGTAAGTAACCAAAATCATCAATGAGTCGTTGATAAGCATAAGCCTCTTCAATAGGATTTAAATCAACCCGATTAACATTTTCAATAGTGCTAACTGCTGCTGTTTGCTCATCACTGTATGCATTAATTAAGCAGCTAACCTCAGTCAATCCAGCTTTTTGCGCTGCTCGCCAACGACGCTCACCAGCCACGATTTCGTACTGCTTATCACTGATGGGTCTAACTACAATAGGTTGAATCAAGCCACTCGATTTGATTGATTCCGATAACTCGGTTAATGCCTCAATATCAAATTGCTTTCTGGGTTGAAACTTGCCTCGAGATAAACACTCAATGGGTAATTGTTTTAATTGTGGTTTGTGCATAAAAAAACCAGATAAAAGTTTGCTTTAATAGAATAGTATATCTTATAATTTTGCTATAAAAAATAAATTATAAGCACAATGCAAAATTTTATCACGACTATAAATAATGAAACATTTTATATTGCAGAATCGCAATATATTCCTAGAAATTAAGGTTGTTGAACCTTTTCTTTTATACGCAATATGCAATAAGCTATTAAATAATGACATAATTTACTCAAGTCTTACAATTAAAAACGTTGATAAAGATAGTTATGCAGTAACGCTTACAGACGGTGACAATAAAAAAATAATTAAGTCGCCGCTTAAGATTAGTGCCGAAGATTTTCCTAGAAATAAGCTTAAAACACCCAATAAAGAACTTGTAAAATTTTATCATCTCTTTCATCAGTTACCATATCCGAAATGTGAGAAAGAAATTAAGCAACACAAGCTCATCCAAAAAAGATACCAAGTTCTGCAAAAATTACTTAATATCGAAAATAATAAATTGTTATCCTCAACAAATTCAAGCTGTCTAAATTTTTTTGATTATATCCATATAAAACGAAAAACTATGTATTTTTTTTACTGGAAACAAGAAGAAAATAAAAAAAATACATTAATTACTGTAGAGTATGACATTCCTTCAAAGGAATATATTATTCATCCTGAGAAATTATTGAATCAATTATGCCTCATGATTTCATGTTTAGACTAGATATATCTGAATCAGAGTATATTGAAGTATTTAATTTAGTTTTTAATACAAAAGAATTAAATGTAAATTACAATTTCGGTGTTGATAACAACCCATTAGGATTGTTTATAAATTTAGCATGTGTAAAATTTACACTTTTATTTCAATTAAAAAATGAATTTCTTTACTCACAACCTTATCATTTAAATCCCTATGCTCCATCGAATTTTTATCTTAAAACTAATCATAAAACAATTTTCAAATATACAGAAGTAGCCTTAGAATTAATTGAATTATTGATTGTAAATGAAAATACATATGATGCAGTGGTCAAGGTCAATGGGGTACTTCGTAGCATAACAGATATTATGTCTTTTCAATCTGAACATAATAAAAATTTAATATATAGATAATATCTTCTAAGCGTATTAAATTATAATAAATAAATAGTTTGCTGCGACTAAAGTTTCATCTTATGGCCTATCATCAGAAAATTTTGCCTTAGGTAATAAGTCTTCACGTTTTAATCCTAATGCTACTGCTAATGCACCAGCAACATAAATCGAGGAGTAAGTACCTACAATAATTCCTATCAACAAAGCAATAGAAAATCCATGTAATGTTGGTCCACCAAAGATTAATAAAGCAACAACCGCTAGCAATGTTAGTCCAGATGTCATAATCGTACGAGATAAGGTCTGGTTCACGGAGGCATTGACAACTTCTGTTGGTGTCCCCTTTTTATATTTTCTAAAGTTTTCCCTGACTCTATCAAAAACAACGATAGTATCATTCAATGAGTAACCGATAATTGTTAACACCGCAGCAAGGGAAATTAAATCAAACTCCATATGGAACAACGAAAAACATCCAAGAATTAAAATGGGATCATGCAATAAAGAAATTGCTGCGCTCACAGAGAATCGCCATTCAAATCGTAATGCAATGTAAATTGCTGTACCTAACATAGCAATAAATAACGCTAAGGCGCCATTAGTGGCTAACTCTTTACCTACTTGTGGGCCAATATAATTAACACTTTGTAGCGTTGCATTAGGCAGTGCTTGAATGACTTCATGCCCAATGGTTTTCTTTTGTAGATTTTGATGTCCTCCAATGCGTACTAAAACATTTTTTGTTGTGCCATAACTTTGCACTACCGCATCTTTAAAGCCAGCTTGTTTAATTAGGGTTCTCACTTCAGTTAAGTCAACAGGTTTTTGATAGAGAACATGAACTTCGGTTCCACCAGTAAACTCCAATCCCCAATTTAGCCCATTAATTGCTAAAGTTATTATAGATCCTAATACAAGGACTGTTGAAAAAATAGCCGCCAATTTTCGAAGCGCCATGAAATCTATATTTGTCTTTTTTCTAAAAAATTCCATCTTAAATTCCAATCGATAATTTTTTAATACTGCGATTGCCATAAATTAAATGAACAATTGCTCGAGTAACGGTAATAGCCGTAAACATAGAGGTTAAAATTCCAATAATTAATACAACTGCAAAACCTTTTATAGTTCCTGTACCAATTCCAGCTAATGCAACAGCGGCAATAAGTGTTGTTATATTTGAGTCTACAATTGTTGCAAATGCGCGGTCATAACCGGCCTTAATAGCAGCATGCGGTGTCAAACCATTACGCAACTCTTCACGAATACGTTCAAAAATTAAAACATTGGCATCAACTGCCATACCAACTGTTAATACAATCCCTGCAATCCCTGCTAAAGTTAAGGTCGTATTGATAATAGATAATACCGCAAACATAAATACTAAATTTAAGAATAAAGCAATATCGGCAACAAAACCAAATAGACGATAATAAGCAATCATAAAAAGCACAATTAACACAAAACCAATTTCGACTGATAGCATGCCCATTTTAATATTTTCTTTACCCAAAGATGGGCCCACCGTACTTTCTTCAATAATAGAAATAGGCGCTGGTAATGCACCCGCACGCAATAATAAAGACAGATTTGTTGCTTCTTGTTGCTCAAGTCCGGTAATTTGAAAACTATTACCTAGTGCGCTTTGAATTGTTGCAACATTAATGACTTTTTCAGACTTTTTAGGTACTAGAACTAACTTACCATTAACAAGCTTATTTCGCATTTTGGTTTCAACATAAACGATTGCAAGTGGTTTACCAATATTTTCACCTGTTATTCGATAAAATAAAGCTTCCCCACCGCCACCTAAGCGTATATTAACCGCAGGTTGGCCATTTTCTCCTATGCTAGAAACAGCACCCGTANTCGATGTACCTGAAAGNACAATACGATCTTTTAGCAACACAGGCGTGCCATCATATTGATAAATTTTAGTCCCAGCTGGCGCGCCAGATTTTAATGCTTGATTAGGATCTACCTGAACATCAACTAAATGAAACTCAAGTGTTGCAGTACCACCTAAAATTTGTTTAGCGCGTGCGCTATCTTGTACGCCAGGTAAGTCAACAGAAATTCGATTTACCCCCTGACGCTGTACCACAGGCTCTGCAACCCCTAATTCATTTATTCGATTTCTTAAAATAGTGGTTGTTTGATCTACTGCATAATTTTGCGCTTTGATTAATGCCGCGGGTGACATACTTGCATTCAACTGATAGGTATTATTATTACTTTTTGTTGTGATCAGTAATTCTGGAAAGCGGGTACTGATAATTTGCTGTGCTTTATTTAAATCAGCCTCACTGCTAAAGTGGAGTTTTATTAAGTTATCTTTTGATATCGATAAACCACGATAACGAATACGTGCATCTCTTAATGTTTGGCCTATATTACGCATGTCACCATTCATTCTACGTTGAAGCAATGAATCAATATCAATTGCCAATAAAAAATGTACACCGCCACGTAAATCCAAACCTAACTTCATAGGATTTGCCCCAGCTGTTCGTAACCAGCTTGGTGTCGTAGAAGCAAGATTAAGTGCCACAGTATAATTTTCACCTAATGCGGCCTTGAACAAGTCTTGTGCTTTTAATTGAGACTGTGCATCACTAAATCTAACCAGCAGGTCATTTTTATCTCCATGGGTAATTGATTTAGCAATTAGTTGATTACTTATTAATGTTTTTTTCAACGTGCTAATCGTTGCTTGATTAACTTGATAGCCAGCATGTGCTGAAATTTGAATAGCAGGATCTTCGCCAAATAGATTAGGTAACGCATAAATGACGCCTAAGGCAATAACAAATATTATTAGTAAGTATTTCCAACGTGGATATTTATTCATTCTTTAAGATCCTTTTGCACGACCACAGCATAATAGCATGATGAAAAATAAATGAAAATAACGGGCAGCTTCAAAGCTTTTTATAGGTTTAGCTGCCACTTACGACTTAACCTTAACGCATCTCCTACGTTAGGCAAAATACAATAACAGAAAATCTCATTTAATTTTCATATTTAAATTTAGATTGACTTTAATGTACCTTTAGGCAAGCATGTATTCACTGCTTGTTTTTGAACTTTAACTTCAACACCTTCGGCTAATTCAATAACCATGTAATCTTCTGTAACTTTTTTGATAATCCCCAGTAAACCGCCACTAGTAATAACTTCATCACCTTTACTTAAATTATTAATCAAATTACGGTGTTCTTTTGCTTTTTTCTGTTGTGGTCTGATCATTAAAAAATAAAAAATTACAAAAAAAACCGCTAATACAACAAGTGTACTTAAACTACTTGCGCCCTGCGTACCCGTTGTTGTACTTGGTGTTGCTGCCATTGCAGTAGAAATAAATGCCATATCTAATTACCCCATTTTTGGTATGTGTTTTCTATAAAAGTATGCAATGTACCTTGTTCTAAAGCAGTTCGCAAATTTTTCATTAAATTTTGATAAAAATGTATGTTGTGAATGGTATTTAAATGTGCACCTAAAATTTCATGGCAGCGATCCAAATGGTGTAAATAAGCGCGTGTATATTTTTTACAGGTATAACAACTACAAGCATCATCTAGCGAAGATAGGTCTTTTTTATACTGTGCATTACGAATCTTTATGACACCTGTTGAGGTAAATAAATGACCATTTCTTGCATTTCTAGTCGGCATGACACAATCAAACATGTCGACGCCGCGTAAAACTCCTTCAATAAGATCGCCTGGCTTACCTACGCCCATTAAATAACGAGGTTTATCTTGAGGTAATATAGGACATGTATGATTTAAGATACGAAACATATCTGACTTTGGTTCGCCAACAGATAATCCGCCAATAGCATATCCATCAAAACCAATATTAAGTAAACCTTCTGCAGAACGCGTACGTAAATGTTCATACATACCACCCTGTACAATGCCAAATAATGCATTAAGATTATCCTCATGTGCCACCTTACATCGCTGTGCCCATCGCAAAGAAAGCGACAAAGACTCATCAGCTTGTTTTTCAGTTGCTGGATATGGCGTACATTCGTCAAATATCATCACGATATCTGAACCCAAGTCTTTTTGAACTTGCATTGATATTTCAGGACTTAAAAATACTTTTTCACCATTCACCGGTGAATTAAACTTAACGCCTTCTTCAGTTATTTTCCGCATTTTTCCTAAACTAAATACTTGAAAGCCGCCTGAGTCTGTAAGAATTGGTTTTTGCCATTGCATAAAGTCATGTAAATCACCATGCGCTTTAATAACATCAGTGCCAGGCCGTAACATTAAATGAAATGTATTACCCAAAATAATTTCAGCACCTGTATCGAGTATATTTTCTGGCGTTAATGCCTTAACCGTACCGTAAGTACCTACTGGCATAAATGCAGGTGTTTCAATAGTTCCACGCTCAAAAGTCAGCCGCCCTCTTCGGGCTTTATCAATAGTAGTTAATAATTCAAACTTCATTATTTATTTCCAATATTAAAAAAACAATAAAAAAAATTTATTCATAATTTTTGATTGTTTAAATTTTATCTACGATTCTATAAACATGGCATCGCCATAACTAAAAAAACGGTATTCATAATCAACTGCATGTTGATAAGCCGTTTTTATGAATTCGAAACCTGCAAATGCAGAAACCAGCATTAATAGTGAAGATTTAGGCAGATGAAAGTTAGTGATAATGGCATCAACAGCTTTAAATTTGTAACCAGGATAAATAAATAAATTTGTATCACCAACATATGGTGATACATGACCATTAAGCGTACTCGCTGTTTCTATCGAACGTACTGAGGTTGTGCCGACACAAATTATACGTCCGNCTTTTGCTTTAGCTGCATTGATCTTGTCACATGCTTCCTGAGATATAGAAAGCCATTCATGATGAATATCATGTTTAGTAATATCTTCATCTCTAACAGGCTGGAATGTACCAGCGCCAACATGCAAAGTGACAAAAGCATGCGCCACGCCTTTTTCCTGAAGCTTTTTTAATAATAAATTATCAAAATGCAAACCTGCTGTTGGTGCAGCAACAGAACCATCTATCTCAGCATAAACAGTTTGATACCGTTCTTTATCACTTAATTCAGCAGCACGTTCAATGTAAGGTGGCAACGGAATATGTCCATGATTATCTAAAATATCTAAAATCGTGTCATTACTGCAGGTACGTATGTGGTAAAGATGATTTTCTTTGTCAACGACAGAAAAAAAAGGTTTTTCATTAATATAAAGTTTCATTCCACTTTTTGGCGCTTTGCTCGCTTTGATATGTGCTAAAGCATTATTTTCATCCATTAATCTTTCTACTAATATTTCTACGTTACCACCAGTTTCTTTTTGGGCAAATAATCTTGCTGGTATAACCTTTGTATTATTAAAAATTAATAAGTCATTGGGTTGCAAAAGATTAAGTATATCTGTGAATTTTCTATCTTGAATTTGATGAGATTTCATTTGCAAATGAAGAAGTTTACTTGAAGTACGATTTTTTTCTGGATATTTAGCAATAAGCTCTTTTGGTAGATAAAATTCATAGTCTGAGAGTTTTAACATAATATTTAAATCAAACTCAATAAAAAAGTTTAGAGGATGGTACCGAAGGTCGGACTCGAACCGACACAGTGTTGCCACTACCAGATTTTGAGTCTGGCGCGTCTACCAATTTCGCCACTCCGGCATATGAGGCAAAGTATAGGGATTTTAATCAACAAAGTCAATCAAGCATTTTTTAAAATTTTATATGTCGTGATTTGCGTGCCTAAACGATAATATAGGCACGCAAAAAACTTACTGAGAAATAACTTTATTATTAACAAGTAATTGTTTATTTTGATATAGTATTTTTACTTGATAATTATCACCCTGTGGCGCTAAATATTTTTCTTGCTCCCAGTTTGTCAGTAATGCTTGCACTTTACTATCAACAAGCTTATTAACTTGCTCTTGCGTTAACGCTGGCTTATCTTTGCTGCCTGTTATTTGCTGAATATAGGCAAATTTATCTTGGAAATAACGCGTTAATGCATAATTAATAATTGATTTTGGTACAGTAATTTCGTTATGGCTTTCAACATTTTGAAATAAACTTTTTACTGTAGTCATTGATTTATCGCCTTTTATAGCTGGAAAAGCAATATTAAGATTTAATTTAATGTCACCCTTAGGTGTCGTGATTTGACAAGGATATAAATGGACTTGAGCACCATGACCAAATAAACCTGGTGTTAAATGTGTGATTGCCTGAAAATATTGCTGGCGGGTAAGGTTATTTCCTTGTAATTTTTCATCTAAATCACGCAAGTTATTAAGTGCATCTGCTCCAATATTCATAATCTTCAAGTTAATTTTTGCTGGCCCATATTGCTTATGATCATACTGCAATTTTCCGGCATTTAACTCTATTGTTAGATTAAGTAATTTATTTTTTACAGTGGCATAACTCTTTAGCTGAATATCCTGCTGATTGATTTGTGACTCTCCTTGTGATGTCACATTAACTAAACCAATCTTGAGGTTTGAGTCTCCTGTCCATAAATGTGACAGAACACGATCTAATTTAAATTGATGGTTTATATGTTGAATAGTAAAAGCATTATTCTGATTTTGATAATGTACATTATCAAGTGTAACCTGACCTTTTTGCTTATGATAGTTTGCATTTAGATCATAGTTAACATTAAAGCCCTGCAATGAAAATTGTTCTGTCTTATCAGTACTACTAATGTGCAACTGAGAGATAGTGGAATTAACTTCTATATCACCTGATAATTTCATTAATATACTATTGGCATTGTCGAGCGCATCAATAGTTATTGATTTTAATTGCTCTCGTTCAACCTGAGGAATAACTAACTTACCAGTGGCATAAGATCTTGCAATAAAAAATTTATCTTTTCCTTTTGGATCTTTAGCAAAGATAATTGGACCATGCCAAATTTTTTCATGTACAGTAAAATATAATTTTGGTGGAATTTTACCCTGATGTTGCAATTGATACTGCCATCCGGACTGCATAGAAACTTGCGTATCAATGGCAACTTGAATAACAGCATCCGCATCTAACCACCCGCGTTTATAGGACTTTATATTAATAGTCACGCCTGGTTCAGCAGGAATATGCTTTATAACGCGCCTTAATGCTGTTTCGGTTGCTTTACCAAAGAAATATGGTAACGATAGTAAAATGGCAATTAAAATTATTAAAATCACCAATCCAATACATGATTTTTTACATTTCACAACATCTATTCCTATTCCAGTTAATCCAAAATATACTCATTAGGGCTTATACCTTTTCACCAATTTCTTCGCGATTAGTTAGCATACTATCAACTAATCCATATTTTATTGCTGCCTCAGGCCCCATAAAATTATCGCGTTCTGTATCTTTATGAATATCTTCTGGCGACTTACCGGTATGTTTTGCAAGAATATTATCTAATTTACTTCTAATTAATCGTGTTTCTTTTGCATGGATTTCAATATCTGTTGCCTGCCCACGGTACCCGCCTAGTGGCTGGTGAATCATCACACGTGAGTTCGGTAAACAAAAACGCTTTCCTGCTGTACCTGATGCTAATAANTACGATTGCNNNNGCAGATGCTGCTTGACCAATACATAAGGTGCTCACATTGGGCTTAATAAACTGCATGGTATCATAAATAGCTAACCCTGCTGTTACAACACCACCTGGTGAATTAATATAAAGATAAATATCTTTATCCGGATTTTCTGATTCTAAAAATAGCATTTGCGCAACAATTAAGTTCGCCATATGGTCTTCTACTTCACCAACTAAAAAAATAATTCGTTCTTTTAATAAGCGTGAATAAATATCATATGAACGCTCACCTCTAGAGGTTTGCTCAATTACCATTGGTACTAATCCGCTTGCATTCTTTATTTTATCCATTCCATTTTGAAATTGATCAAACATGTAAATCTCCAGTATCAAAATTTTTAAATTATCATCGTACGAATTATAAGCACTTTTTATCACTTAGCATGCCTAAGGTAAAATATTTCATCACCCAATTATTTTTACATAACAGTCTAACAAACTTTAACGTGCTTTGCGTAAGTAAGAAATAATTACTTGTAGCATAATAGCGATAAAACATCTAAAGAGCAAGACCATCTAGAGGCTTGAATTTTAACAACTTGTTGTTCTTTTGAGCATAAAAAAATCCCGCGTTGTGCAGGATTTTTTTATGAGATATAAAATTAATATCTACAAAAACTTATTGCTGTCCCATTAAATCTGCAAATGATTTTTCCACTTCTTTCAAAGTTGCTGATTTAATTAAAGTTTCAACAATTTGTTCTTCCAAAGCAATATCTTGCATTTCATTTAGCAATTTTTCATTAGCATAAAATGCATTCACAATTTCTTCAGGCTGATCATAAACAGAGGCTCGCTGTTCGATTAATGTTTTAACTTTATCCGCATCTGGTTTAACATCATACTTTTTGATTAACTTATCTACGATAATACCTAAAGCTACTCGTTTTTTTGCTTCTTCTTCAAATAACTCAGCTGCTGGTATTTTAGAATCTTTCAAACCATATTGCTGCATTTGCTTCACTTGCGCATCCTGCATTTGCTTAATTTCATTATCAATTAAGGCTTTAGGTACCTCAAATGAATTCAGTTCTAATGTTTTATCAAATACTGCTTTTTTCAATTTCGTTTTTAGCGTAATATCAAGCTCACGTTGTAATTCATTTCTAAGTTCATCTTTAAACTTATTAATATCGCCATCTTCTACACCATAACGCTTAATAAATTCAGCATCAACTTCGGGTAAAACAGCACCGGCAACTTCAACCATATGAATTTTAAACTGTGCAGGTTTACCTGCTAATGCTTCACTATGATATTCTTTAGGAAATTCAACATCTATCGTTTTATCTTCACCAGCATTCATCCCAATAATTGCAGATTCAAAACCAGGAATCATACGGTTAGAACCTAGTACAATCTTAAAGTTTTCAGCCTTTCCACCCTCAAAAGCATCACCATCAACAAAGCCTTCGAAGTGAATAGTGACTTCGTCAGCATTATCACAAGCGCGATCTACTTTTTCAAAACTTTGCATTTGTTTGCGTAGTTTTTCAATTGTCGCATCAATGTCACTATCTTTTAATTCGGCAACTTCGCGTTCAATAGTTTGTCCATCTAACTCAACTACTTCAAATTCAGGAAATACTTCAAATGTGGCAATAAACTCAAAATCTTCGCCCTCTTTAATTTCTTTAGGATCAAAAAAAGGATAACCGGCAGGTGATAAATCTTCTTTTTGGATAGCCTCAAAATACGAATGACGCATAATATCACTAATTACATCATAACGTACTCTATCACCATGATATTTTTTAATCACAGTCATGGGCGCTTTGCCTGGACGAAAGCCATCTATCTTTGCTTTTTTTTGTAGTTTTTTTAACGCGTCACTTTCGCGAGTTTCAACTTCATCCCATGGGTACTGTATCGTCATCTTGCGCTCTAATGCGCCGGTATTCTCAACCGTTACTTGCATAATAGTTCCTCTTGTTTTGTCTGGGAGAAGCCCCGATGATTTAAATGGTGCGAAAGGAGAGACTCGAACTCTCACAGGTTGCCCCGCTGGAACCTAAATCCAGTGCGTCTACCAATTCCGCCACTTTCGCATATTCTTGTTGTTTATATCTAAAATCACGTTATAGCTATGAGAAAAAGAATAATGCGATTTTATCTATAAATATATAAATTCATATCTAAATAAATTAGTGAAACGAATTATACCACAATTTTTTGTAAGGTAAACTCTTGAATTGACTTAAGACAATAAAAAATTTAATCAAAAAATATTACATTTTTACTTGACCTTTAACTTCTAGCGCAGTATTATTTCGTCCTCAGTTCGGGGTATAGCGCAGTCTGGTAGCGCGCCTGCTTTGGGAGCAGGATGTCGGGGGTTCGAATCCCTCTACCCCGACCAAGATATCTAGAGGTTATGCGCCTGTAGCTCATCTGGATAGAGCATCGGCCTTCTAAGCCGAGGGTAGCAGGTTCGAATCCTGCCAGGCGCGCCATTAAGCATAATGGCCAATGCTAATATTTAAATAATTATTTGTTAAATAATTATTTAAATATCAGTATTAATGGTGGGCGTAGCTCAGTTGGTAGAGCCCCGGGTTGTGATCCCGGTTGTCGTGGGTTCAAGTCCCATCGTTCACCCCATTTCATTAGTTTGGGTCTAATCTTCCAAGTTTCAGCAGGAGTAATTATGACTGCGAATATTCTTAACGGCAAAGCACTTGCACACAAAATCCAACTTGGCTTGAAAGATGAAATCGAGCGGTTATATCATCAAGAGCAACGTAGACCTGGGCTAGCTGTTATTATGATTGGTAATGCCCCCGCCTCTACTGTTTATGTAAACAACAAACGTAAAGCGTGCCAATTTGTCGGTATCCACGCGCAGGATTATGATCTGCCAGAAACAACAACTCAAGAAGAATTACTATTACTCATAGATAAACTTAACGGACAAAAAGATATTAACGGTATCTTAGTACAACTCCCACTCCCCAGACATATTAATCCAGATGCGATACTTGATAAAATAAGCCCCAAAAAAGATGTTGATGGATTTCATCCTTACAATATAGGACGTTTATTACAAAGACGCCCCTTATTAAGACCATGTACACCATTAGGTGTGATTAAATTATTAGAACATTATCAAATTTCAATCAAAGGTAGCAATGCGGTAATTGTAGGTGCATCTAATATTGTCGGTAGACCTATGGGACTAGAAATGTTGCTAGCCGCAGCAACCGTGACCACTTGTCATCGATTTACACAAAATTTACAATCACGCATCCAACAAGCTGAAATTTTAATCAGTGCAACAGGTAACCCTGATGTTATTAATCCTGACTGGATACAACCGGGCACTGTGGTTATTGATATTGGCATGACACGTGGCGTTGATGGTAAATTGCGCGGTGATATTGATTTTGATACTGTCAAAGAAAAAGCAGCTTGGATTACACCTGTCCCCGGAGGTGTCGGCCCAATGACCGTTAGTATGCTGCTCAGTAATACCTTGTATGCCTGCAAATTTTTAACACACCAATAAGCTAACTGTCTAACCTTAATTTGTTTTGCTACACTTATAAGATGAAGACAAATTTTATACATTTGATTTTTTATATTTTACCGCTATTTAGATGGTTCGTGAAATGTTAATTATTTATTACACAGGTTTGCACAGCGATGCTTTATTAGGAGCAATAATTAAAGCTTACACAAAATCTTAAGTAAAAGTTACGATAAACGATTGGAGAGCACAGTCATGACACAAAGTTGGATAATTGTTGCTAATGCCTCAAATGCTAAAATTTATCAAGCACCAAGAGCAACACTGCTTAATGGCCGAAGCCATCTAAAGCTTGTTAAAACCTTAACACACCCCGAAAGTCGCAAAAAAGAAGGAGAACTTACTGCTAGTAATTCAGGACATGGCAATATCCCAGAATCAGCAAATCCCAAGTTACAAGAACATAAAATTTTTGCTAAAGAAATAGTAAATGAGATTGAAGAGGCCAGAAAAACTCAAGACTTTGATGATATTATTATTTCCGCTCCAGCAGCATTTTTAGGACACATGAAACAACAAATGAGTAATTGTGTTAAAACACTTATTAGTACAACGATTGAAAAAGATTACACTCAATGCGACGAATCACAGCTTAATAACCACATAGGTGATAATTTAAGATAAATATTATTGCGCACTGGCCATTGATATTATTGCTATGGTAAAAATAAATAATAGCAGATGCTGCCCAACGTAAGGATAATGCTTAATAATCCTGACATACGTAACGCAAATTTGTTTCTAGCAATGGTCATTATCAATCCAAACTTAGAAACAAAACCACTAAGAATTGCTAAATAAATAAAAATACTTGCTGCTAAAAGTGTTAATTTAGATTGGCTAAATAAAATCGCATTAGCTAAAGTCACGCTGTGTGACTCAAACAAACCTCCAAGAAATGTCACTAAGCCTGTTGCTTTTAATCCCGCAAGCTGTCGTGTGATTGCGACTAAGATATACATCACAAATATAATTAAGGCTAATTTTAAAACGCTATTAAAGTCTAAAGGGTTTGGTAATTGCGATAAATCTACATTCCCTTTAGGACTTATCTTTGCAAGGATAAGCGCAATAAACGTACTCAATACAACCATAGTTAAAATGGGAATTGCTGTTGTTTTTGCTAATTCGGATGCCGTGATACAAATAATAACTAAAGTTTCAAGTAGAGTTGCAGCAACTGCTGCCAGTCCAGCGGCTAACAATGAATAATTTTCTGAGTTGTTCTGCTTTGAGTCTCTTGCCAATGTGGCAAATAAAGCTGTACTAGAAATTAATCCGCCCAAAAATCCCATAACTAAATAACCTAAGCGAAAACCAAAAATGCGTAATGCAATATAACCACCAAATTGCATAATTGCTAATACGGCAATTAACATACAAATTTTTTGTAAATTAATTAACTGCCATGGATCTATTGGCTTACTTGGCAATAGCGGTAAAATAGCAAGCGCAATAATTAAAATGACAATTGCAGCTTGTAATTCTTTTCGTGTTAATTTTTCCCTTGAAAATTTATGTAAGGACTCTCGTTCAAATAAAACAACTAAAATGATAACGCTTAAAAATATACTTAGCTTTGGCTCAAATGGCGTCATGTATCCAAGAAGATAAACCATTGCAGCAGCAAGCTCAGTCGTTATACCAACCCCTTTTGTATTAGCGCTTTTTAACTTTGTGATTCGATAATAACTTACAGAAAGCAAGCCAAAGATAAATATTGTCACAAGACAAGTTAAATAAATACGACCCATTGAGGCAACGGCTGTTCCCAATAAAGCAAATAAAATAAAAGTACGAATACCACCGACCCAGTGCCGCTTCTTGTCATTTCTCTCTCGTTCTATTCCAATCAATAAGCCAATCATTAAAGAGATTAAAAAAGGATATATGGTTTCAAACATAGATTTACTTTATTTCCATCGCCAAGTTGTACCATCCATACTATCTTCTATCACAACATTCATTGCTAATAATTTATTACGAATATCATCAGCTAAACCCCAATTTTTATCGGTGCGTGCTGTATTCCGCTCAAGAATTAATGCGTCAATTTGTGCCAGTAACTCTGGATTAATTTCAACATTCTCTGAAAAATAATGCTCACATTCCTGATATAAAATGCCTAAAATATTTGCTAAATTTTTTAACTGGCTGGCTAATAAATTCGCTTGTTCAACATCTGTATGCCGTAATTTGTTAATTTCATGTGTCATTTCAAATAAAACGGCCAGAGCTTCCGGTGTATTAAAATCATCATCCATGGCTTGTATAAAATTTTGTTGATATATATTATCAATAACGATATTACTTTCAGTATTTAAACCACGCATGCAAGTATAGAAACGATCTAATGCTTGCTCTGCAATTTCAAGTGATGCTTGAGAATAATTAACTGGACTACGATAATGGCTTGAAATTAAAAAAAAGCGAATCACTTCAGGTTTAAATTTTTCAAAAACTTCTCGAATCGTAAAAAAATTTCCTAAAGATTTTGACATTTTTTGCTTATCTATTGTAACCATTCCATTATGTAACCAATAATGAGCAAATGGCTTATGTGTGCAGGCTTCTGATTGAGCAACTTCATTTTCATGATGTGGAAACTTTAAATCATTACCGCCACCATGAATGTCAAATGTTTGACCTAAAAGTTCCATCGACATAGCGGAACATTCAATATGCCAACCAGGCCTACCCTTTCCCCATGGTGAATCCCATGCAGGCTCATCAGGTTTTGCACTTTTCCATAAAACAAAATCTAGCGGCGATTCTTTTTCATCAGTAAGAGCAACACGGATGCCTGACTTTAATTCATCTAAGGTTTTATGTGAAAGCTTGCCATAGTCTTTAAATTGATGGACACGATAATAAACATCACCATTCATGCCTACATAAGCATATTCATCTTTTATTAATTTTTCAATTAAGGATATCATCTGAGCAATATGCGCCGTAGCTTGCGGCTCATGATCAGGTCGCAAAATATTTAGCTTATCAAAGTCTTCATGCATTGCTGTAATAAATCGCTGTGTTAATGCTGTGTATTCTTCTTGGTTTTCTTTAGCACGATTAATTATTTTATCGTCGATATCTGTAATATTTCTCACATAAGTAACATCATATCCACTAAATCGTAAATATCTTACAATCGTATCAAACACACTATTTGAACGCGCATGTCCAATGTGACAATAGTCATAAGTTGTAATACCACAGACATAAATTGAGATCTGATTTTCATTTAAAGGTTTAAATACTTCTTTTTTTTTCGTCAAACTATTATGTAACTGTAACATTTGATTATCCTATTAATTTTTTAATTTGAGTTAAGCGTGTTTGAATACGTTGACAACCCATTAAATTGATAATTTTAGCTAATTCTGGTCCATGTAAATCATCAGTTAATGCAATGCGTAATGGTTGAAATAAAGCTTTGCCTTTAATATTTAATGTTTCTTTCAAGTGATCACAAATAGCCTGATAATTTAGTTGATGTGTATCAATTGCAGCTTGAAGAACTGAAATAAAATCCAAGCCTGCAGCTTTTAATATTGTAATATGTGCATCTGTGTAAGCTAATTTATCATCAAATAATTTCATGGCCCAAGCTTTTGCTTCATCTGGAAATGCTATATTCGCACGTATTGTTTCGACAAATAAGGTAACTTGTTCAGCAGGAACAATACTATGTACCTCTATTCCCATCCATGTCCACATTTCATCATTAGAAAGCGCATTAACCGCTTCTTTTTGCCAAAATTTTAATTGTGCAATGTCAAATTTTGCAGGTGACTTACTCAGTTTTGTAAAATCGAATTTTTCCGCAAGCTGCGGTAAATCCATTAAATTATTTTCATCATATGAGTGCCCTAGTCGTGCTAAATAATTAACTAATGCCAATGATAAATAACCTGATTTTCTTAATTCATTAACACTTTTACTACCATGACGTTTTGATAAGGGGCTATTATCATGTCCAACAATTAAAGCAAAGTGAGCATATTGCGGAATAGGTAATTCTAATGCATCCAGTAACATAATCTGTCTTGGTGTATTTGTTAAATGATCCTCACCGCGCATGACATGTGTTACGCCCATTAAAGCATCATCAATGGCATTACAATACATAAAAGGCGAAGTCCCATCTGTGCGTTTAATAATAAAATCTCCAATATCATCGCTTTTAAAATTTTGTTTGCCTTTGACCAAATCTTCAAAAATAATGGCTTGTTCTTTAGGAATATTAAAACGGAGCGTTGGTTTTAGCCCCTGCGTTAATTTATTCTCAACTTCAGCGGTTGACAGTGAACGGCAAGTGCCTGGATATCGTGGTGGCTGACCAGCAGAAAGCTGAACTTTTCGCGTGATAGTTAATTGCTGTTCTGTACAAAAACAAGGATAAGCTAATTTTTTGTCAATTAGTCGTTGATAATAAGCATCATAAATTGCTTGGCGTTGGGACTGATAATATGGACCATTATCTTGCTCATGTGCGGGGCCTTCTTGCCAATTTAACCCTAACCACATTAAATCTTCCATCAGTTTTTCTACAAACTCAGTTTTAGAACGAGCTTGATCTGTATCTTCGATACGTAATAAAAATTTACCGCCCTGATTTTGTGCGTAAAGTGCACTAAATAATGCCGTGCGTGTATTGCCAAGATGCATTAACCCTGTGGGACTTGGACAAAAACGTGTTTTTATAGAATGATGCATATTTATCTCTAATTTACATTTAAATACAATTATCTAGTAATTATACCGAAATGGCCACAAAATATGAAATTTATCCTCGCCTATGGCTTATTAAAAATGAGAAAATCCAAAACAAGAAATCGCATTATGAGGTAATTTCAGTATATACTAATCAAAAAATTTGGTAATGATATTGTATGTCACATCGTAAATTATTTATATCAGATCTGCATCTGTCGCCTAGTAGAACAGATTTAACACAATTATTTGAAAAATTCATCGACCAACATACGCAGAACGCTAGTGAATTGTATATTCTGGGTGACTTATTCGATGCATGGATAGGTGATGATAACTTAAGTGTATTTAATAAAAAAATTGCAACGCTAATTCGCTCACTTTCAGAAAGAAATATTGATGTATATTTTATGCCAGGGAATAGAGATTTTTTGCTTGGGGAAAATTATTGTTCTCTATGTCATATGCATTTATTACCTGACCCTTTTATGATCGATATAGATGGAAATAAAATACTTTTAANCCACGGTGATCTTTTTTGTACTCATGATACTAATTATCAAAATTATCGTGCTAAAATTCAAAATCCCAAAATGAAAAAACGTATATTAAAATTGCCACTTTTTATTAGACAATTACTGGCTCGAATAATGCGTAAAAAAAGTCAACATGAATCAAACCAGATATCACAAGACAACATGAAAAAATTCGATGTCAACTTAACTGATTTAGTAAATTACTGTAACAAACACCAAGTAAAAACTGTCATTCATGGTCATACACACTTACCGGGTATTGATCTCATTAATCAACTGACAACAAAAGATTACCAATATAGGTTTGTGCTAAGTGACTGGCATAAAACAGGTCATTATTTAGAAATGAAAACTGGCTGTCCGCCGACACTTCATCATTTTTCATAGCTGATGCTTTAGTAAAGCGATTTACATTCGTCGTCTAAAAAACCAAGTTGCAGTAACTAATGTTACAATCGCGATAACAGCCAATGCTGTTAGATACGGCAATAAATCTAAAAAAGGCGCGTTTTTTAAGTATAAACCACGAACGATCACTAAAAAATAACGAATGGGATTGATTAAACTAGCATCCTGTAGCCAAACCGGCATATTCTGTACTGATGTAGCAAAACCTGAGGTGGACACCGCCGGTACCATAAATAAAAAAGCACCTAAAATTGCTTGCTGCTGTGTTTTAACTAATGAAGAAATAAAAAGCCCAATACCTATTACCGCCAATAAGTAAATTATCATAGCTAAGTAAAATAAACCTAATGAACCTGTAAATGGCACATGAAAAATAAAGATACTACAAAGAAACATTAATGTACCTTGCACTAATCCTACTAACAATGCTGGAATAGTTTTACCTAATAATATATTTGACATGCTCAATGGTGAAACTAACAATTGATCAAAAGTACCCATTTCACGCTCACGCGCAACTGCAAGTGCGGTTACTATAATACCAGTCAAAGCCAAAAGCGTACCCAAAATCGAAGGGATAGTAAACCACTTAAATTCTAAATTTGGATTAAATTGGTGTCTAACGATCACCGTACTTGATTGTAATTTTCGATGATATTTTTCAGCCATATTTTTAGAAAAATCTTGGGAAATATCAGAAATATAACCACTAATAATTTGAGTTGCATTTGCTTGCCTACCATCCATTAATAACTGTATTTGTCCTGATTTTCCAGCTAAAATATCTTTAGAAAACTGTGGGTCTATGACAATTACGCCATAAACTTTCTGCTCATCAATCAATGGCTTTATGTCAGATTGTTTTTTAACAAAAAAAATTTGATTGAAATATGAAGAGCCTACAACACGTTCTATATATTCATAACCTAATTTTCCATTATCACGGTTAAAAACGCCAATACGAATATGATCTACAGCAAGTGTTGCTGCATTAGAAAAAATTAATAATTGAATAATTGGTGAAACAATTAATACAAAACGTGTGCGCTTATCTTGCCATAAAGTTTGCATTTCTTTAATAATTAATGCCCATACACGAAAAAACATCACATGAGCCTCTTTTGTGTTTTTATTGCTGTAATACCTAATAGTCCTACTGTAATTAAACTAATACAAAAAATATTAGGTAAAAGTAATGGCCATATATCACCGACCATAAATACTGTTTTTATGCATGTAACAAAATATCTTGCGGGAATAATATAAGTTAATGCTTGTAGCCAAGCTGGCATACTGCTGATTTCAAAAATAAATCCTGATAATAATAGCGAGGGTAAAAATGCAATAATCGTTGTCATTTGTGAAGCAATAAATTGATCTTTAGTAATTGTTGATATTAATAATCCCAAGCTCAATGATGACAACATATAAACAGCAGAAATGATAAACAAAGCAAAAAAAGAACCTCTAAATGGCACATTAAACACAAAAATTGCCATCATGGTACAAATAACAATCGTTCCTAATCCTAAAATAAAATAGGGTAACAATTTACCAATAATTAATTCACTTAAACGAATAGGTGTAGCAAACAACGCTTCCATTGTTCCTCGCTCCCATTCTCTAGCAACAACTAAAGCAGTAAGCAAAGCTCCAATGATAATTAAAATCAAGGCGAAAGAACTAGGAAAAATAAAATTTCGGCTTTTTAATTCCTCATTATACCAATACCGTGGAAGAATATTCACGATAGGCGTTACCCATCGCTTTTCTACTAAAGCTTCCTGTTTTAACCATAATTGCCAAATGGCTTTAATATAATTTGCTGAAAAATTGGCTAAATTAGGATCTGAGCCATCTGTTTTTACAAATAATTCCGCTTGCTTATTCGCATCCTTTTTTGCAACTTTATTGCGACTTGCAAAATAACTTGGAATATCCACAATTGCATTGACTTTACCAGCAACGAGTAAAGGTTCGGCAGCTTGCATTGTTTGTGTTTTTTTAATAACGTCAATATAACTAGAATCATAAAAACTTTGTAATAAGTTTTGCGTTATTGGCGTTGTGCTATCTTCTACAACAATTGCAACTTTAACAGCTGTTGTATCCAATGAAAGTCCCAAACCAAAAATAATTAATAAAATAATTGGTAAAACAAATGCNATTAAAATACTGCTCGGATCACGAATCATTTGCAAGCTTTCTTTTACAATCAATGCTGATAAACGTTGTCTTGCCAATCTTGACATAATCATGCTGCTGTCTCTTGCTCATAATTTTGAATTAACGTAATAAAAGTATCTTCAAGCGTTGCTTTATACTCAGTTGTACTACATTGTGCTTTTAAATTATCAGGGGTATCTTGAGCAATCATTTTTCCACGATAGACCAATGCAATTCTGTCACAATATTCAGCCTCTTCCATAAAATGTGTGGTTACCATAATTGTTACCCCCTTCATAGTTAAAGCACTAATATGCCCCCAAAATTCTCTACGCGTGATCGGGTCAACCCCTGATGTTGGCTCATCTAAAAATAAAATTGCTGGACGATGCATAATTGCGCAAGCCAGAGCAAGACGTTGCTTAAAACCTAAGGAAAGACTTGCTGTTTTATAAGCTAGAATTGATTCTAACTTGAAAATCTCTATGACTTCATGAATGATGTTTTCTCGCTGTTTTTTTCTTAAACCATAAACACCCGAAAAAAAATATAAATTTTGTAAAACAGTTAGCGCTTCATATAATGAAAATTTTTGTGCCATATAACCAATTTTTTGTCGCACAATACTTGGGCTTTGAATTAAATCCATTCCCATAACCTTAATTTCACCACTGCTCGGTTTTAACAAACCNCATAACATTTTAAAAGTTGTTGATTTACCTGCACCATTTGGCCCTAGAAAACCAAAAACTTCCCCTTTTTTAATATTTAGGGTCATATTATCTGTTGCTTTGAAATTACCAAATTGTTTAGTTAATTGTTTACAGCAAATGACATCATCTATATCGACAGAAATCTCTGGGACTGTTTTTGAAAGTTTAGATAAGCCACTCGTGCCGCCTAAGCGATTAATAAAACCATCTTCAAACTTAGGTTCAACTTGTTCAATATGTAAGTTAGGAATTGTTATTTGGTGTTTAAATTCATTAATTGCCTGCTCATCACGTAACATAACATGTACTTTATCACCTTGAATATTGCCATCAAGCATTAAAGGATTTTCTTCTAACTGACTTAATAAAATACGTTTATTACTGCTACCACTTAGGGTAAAAGTTCTATCTTTAACTTCTTGACTTAAATCATAGGGCTCACCATGGAAAATAACTTCACCTTCATTTAATAATAAAACTCGGCTGCATTTTTCAGCTTCATCTAAATATGAGGTACTCCAAATAACAGTCATTCCTTGAGCAATAAATTCTGCAACTAAAGCCCATAATTCTCTACGTGAAATAGGATCAACACCAACACTAGGTTCATCCAGCAATAAAAGCTTTGGCATTTTCATTAAAGCACAAGCTAATCCCAGTTTTTGTTTCATGCCACCGGATAATGCGCCAGCTAGTCTTTTTTTGAATGGTAAAAGATTGGTTAAACTTAGCAATTTTTCAGATTGTGTTTTTTGGGTGTTTACATCTAACCCTTGTAACTTAGCATAAAGATTTAAATTTTCCTGTAAACTTAAATCTTCATACAGTCCAAAACGCTGTGGCATATAACTTATATCGTGCGTCAAACTTTCACTGTCTTTAAATCTATCACGACTATCTATTGTTATTGTACCGGCATCGGGTAACAGTAATCCCGCTAAAAGTCGCATTAATGTCGTTTTACCGGCACCGTCAGCACCCACAATTCCAGTAAATTTTCCTGCTTCAATATCTAAATTTATATCTTTTAATGCAGGTTTCGGTGCACTTGGAAAGCATTTACTCAATCCTTGTACTTGAACGATACTCTCTTTCATATTTTGGGAATGAGTTTGATGGTTACTGGCATACCCTGTTGAATACCAGGCATTTTGTTATCAATAATAATACGTAATCTATATACCAGATCCGTGCGTAATTGGGTTGTTTCAACGGTCTTAGGCGTAAATTCAGCTTGCGGTGAAATAAAGCCAATATGTCCTTTATACTGTTGGCCACTATCTGTTGAAATAATAGCTTTCATACCAGGATAAATTTTACTTAAATCTGCTTCAGACACATATGCCCTGGCCCAGATAGGATCTTCAACGGCCATATCATAAACAGATTGCCCAATAGCGACAATTGCCCCTGGTTCTTGCACTCGAGTTAGAATAACACCATTTGACGGCGCTAGTAATTGCGTATCTTCTACATTAATACGTGCAATTTCAACAGCGGCTTTTGCAGTATCTAATTGTGCTTGTGTTAAATCACGTTTATCTACAGCTCTATCATAACGATCTTTTGTACCTGCATTTTTTTGATATAAAGTTTGATAGTTAATGACATTTCTTTCTGCTGTTGTCAATTCAGCTTCCAGTGCTTTTACCTGTCCTTCGGCTTCTTTTAAATGATTAATATAAGGTTCTGCATCTAATGTTGCGATTAACTCGCCTTTTTTGACTTTATCTCCCTCATCAACTTTCATCTTTGTGAGTCGGCCAGAGACACGAAAACTCAACTGCACGTCACGAATATCTATATTGCCATATAAAGTAATTTCATGACTATCTTTATGCTGCTGAGTATAAAAATACCAAGCGCCAAGCCCTATGAGGACGACCACAATAAATGCGAATAATAACTTTTTCATGCAACTTTTTGCCTTATTTCATGCTATGCGTTAATGCTAATAATACCAGAATGAAAATAAAAATCTTCATCCACAGAACAAATTAAATCAGCTTCAATTGATGTAAAAAAATCGACACGCTCGATAGCCTCTTTTTCATCTATTCTCTTCGCTAACGCCAAATAATCCAAAAAGTGTCTTGCTTCAGATTTTAATAAGTGTAAATAAAATTGATTTAATTTTTCATCTAAATGCGGCGCAATTGAAGCAAAACGTTCACAAGAACGTGCCTCAATAATAGCACCAATAATTAATGTATCCATCTGTCTTGCAGGTTCATGTGTTCTGACATGACTTAACATTGTACGAGCATAACGTCCAGGTTTTAATAGCCGCATTTCGATCTTTCTATCAGCTAAAATATCCAATACTCGCTCAAAATGTCTCAATTCTTCTCGTGCTAAGCGTGACATTTTATATAATAATTCATGATTACTGCCATATCGATACATTAAATTTAAGGCTGTTGATGCCGCTTTCCTTTCACAATGCGCGTGATCAACTAACATAATATCAATGTTTTTCAATGCTGTATTAATCCAAGCATCTGGTGTTTTGCAAACTAAAAAATCATGTATTGGCTTTAAATTAATCATGGTTTGTTATATCTATAGATTTGACTGGGCACGCAACCTGTTGATTTTTATCGCTACGAACCTTAGCTAAATTGATTAAATAATCATTGTTCACCCCCCCAGTAATGTAATCTCCCGTGAAAACTGAGTCTTCAAAACGGGTAATACTTTCATTACCTTCCCGTGCAGCTTTGACTAAATCATTTAAATCTTGAAAAATAAGCTTATCAGCACCTATAAATTTACAAATCTCATCGACTGTCCGATCATGTGCAACTAACTCTTGTGCACTAGGCATATTAATACCATAAACATTCGGATATTTAATAATTGGTGCAGCCGAGGCAAAGTAAACATTTTTAGCCCCTGCATCTCTTGCCATTTGAACAATTTCTTTTGCTGTTGTTCCTCTGACAATCGAATCATCAACAAGCAAAACATTTTTGCCTTGAAATTCTAACGGAATTGCATTTAATTTATGTCTAACTGATTTTTTCCTTTTTGCTTGTCCTGGCATTATAAATGTACGACCAATGTAATGATTTTTGACAAACCCTTCACGATATTTAAGCCCTAACTTAAGTGATAATTTAAAAGCTGCTATTTTGCTAGTATCTGGGATGGGTATGACTACATCAATGTCATGAGTAGGCCATTCTTTTTTAATTTTATCCGCCAAATAATGCCCTAACTTCAAACGAACTTTATAAACTAATATTTTGTCAATAATCGTATCAGAACGAGATAGGTAAACAAACTCAAATAGACAGGGTGATAACACGGCATTGATAGCACATGGTTTTGCATAATATTGCCCCGAGGTTGTGACATAAACTGCTTCACCAGGCGCTATATCGCGAATGGCTTTAAATCCTGCAACATCCAGTGCAACACTTTCAGAAGCAAACATATATTCAATACCATGCTCCATCTCACGTTGGCCTAGTGTTAATGGTCTGATACCATGTGGGTCTCTAAATGCAACAATGCCATATCCCACAATCATAGCAACAATCGCATAACCACCAATACACCGTTTGTGTAATTGGCTCACAGCAGTAAATATATGCTCCGGTGTTAATTGTGCAGCATGTAATTTTTGTAATTCTTGTGCTAAAACATTTAATAATACTTCAGAATCTGAGGTCGTATTTAAGTGACGGCGTTCTGCGATCCATAATTCCTTTTTTAAAGCTTCGGCATTAACAATATTACCATTATGCGCTAATGCAATACCATATGGGGAATTTACATAAAATGGCTGAGCTTCTGCTTCACTTGGCGTACCTGCCGTTGGGTAACGAACATGACCTATACCCATAGTACCACGCAAACGTAACATATGGGTTTCTTGTAAGACATCCCGTACTAAACCATTACCCTTGCGCAAATGTAAATGACCATTTTCACAGGTCATAATACCCGCTGCATCTTGACCTCTATGTTGTAGTACTGTTAAAGCATCATAAATGTCTTGATTTACCGCTTGTTGACCAATTAAACCTACAATACCACACATATGTTTATTGCCCTGTAATAAAGTCTAATGCATCCGGAATAAATTGCTCTAACCATGTGACACAACTTTGAAAATGCGGTAATAATACAGAATGCTGCCAAGCTGTCTCTTTAGGCAAGGTTGTAAATCCAGCAAGTAAAATAAGCACAGCAACAACTAATACGCCACGCACACCTCCAAGAATCATACCAAAAACGCGATCAGTGCCACTCAGTCCTGTTTTTTTAACTAAAGTAGATAATAAATAATTTACTACAGCACCTATCAGCAATGTCACAAGAAATAAAATAGCAAATGCCAAAGCATAACTTGCAGAAGCTGATTTTATATGTCCAGAAAACAATAAACTTAAATCATGACTAAAATTAAACGCAACCAAAAATGCTACCGCCCAAGTAATTAATGATAGCGCTTCTCTTACAAATCCTCTAACTAAACTAATCAATACTGAAATAGCAATAATGCCAATAATGACATAATCCAACCAATTTAATTGTCCTAATTGCATAGTAACATGTTGTGTCGTGCCATTCATGATGGAATCTCCTTGACTTCATTTGTTCGATATTCAGTAACTATAGAATGCATTGAAATGCTATTATTCAAAGATTGACTAATGCTTTTCGCTTTTTCATTGGTTGAGTAAGGTCCAAGCAACACACGATACATTTGTGATTCTTTGGGCGCTTGAGCAAGAAAGGCAGCATATCCTTGAGCTCGAAATTTAGCACTTAAAGCTGCTGCTTTATTTTTATCTTTTAAACTTGCAACTTGCACAGTCCAAGCAATCGGTATTTTAGTATCAATTGGTTTAATATAATTTTTTTGAAAATTTGGGATGGTTTTTATAGTTGCGGTAGGTGGACTTTGAGCGTGTCGCTTAATTAAAAAATGTTTAGGGTATAAATCCTTCTCCCAAGACATAGGAATAAAAATACTAGCAAGTGCAATAAACACTAACAACAATAAGGCTAAATGTTTATAAGAGGTTTTCATAAAGTTTTATTTGCATTTCGTTTAAAATTTCACTTACAGTAAAAAAAGAGCCATAAACAACAATCATATCATCGTTTTCCACCTTTGCTAATACTTCTTGATAAGCTTTAGCAAGGCTTGAATGAATTGTACAGCTTTTCTCTGAATATTCTTTTATCACTGATGATATTACTTCAATCTTAGCAGCACGTTTATGTTGAATTTCGGCAACATGCCAGTCATGCGCTATCAACACCATTGGCGCAATAATTTCTTTTATATCTTTATCTTTCAGCGCAGAAAATATCACATGAATCTTTTTCTTATTAATTTGTGTTTTAATAAACTGACTTAATTGTTCAGCACTTTCCGCGTTATGGGCAACGTCTGCAATAATTAACGGTTGCGTGTTTAATGTTTGACAGCGGCCAGGAATGTAAATCTCATGTAATCCTGTGCTAATGGCTTGTATGGCAATTGGCAATTTACCTTGTAATAAATTCATTACTTTTATTGCCGTCGCGAGATTGCTCATTGGGATATTATTAATTGGCAAGTTGTCTATTTTCACATCATTATCAAGCCAAGTCCAAGATGCACCATCTTGGATGGCACTATAGTCTTTCTGGTAATAGTACGCCTGAGCACTTAATGCTTCAATTTTATGTGTTAACGCCATAGGTACATCAGTTTCCATCACCACAACCGGTTTATTTTCACGAAGAATACCTGCCTTTTCTTGTGCAATAAGTTCTCGAGTTTCGCCTAACCAAGCTTGATGATCATAATCTATTGTTGTTATAACAGAAATATCAGGTTCAACAATGTTTACAGCATCTAATCGCCCACCTAAACCAACCTCTAAAATTAAGATATCTAACTGAGCATACTTGAAAATTTCTAACGCCGCTAAAGTAGTATATTCAAAATATGAAAGTGTTTGTTTGCCAAGAACCTTTTTAATCGTTGTAAATGCATTCACTATAGATTGCTCGGCTACTGGCAGACTATTAATACGAATACGTTCATTAAATTTTAATAAATGCGGAGAAGTATAAACCCCCGTCATATAACCAGCAGCTCGATAACATGCTTCCAACGTTGCTACTGTACTACCTTTGCCATTGGTGCCGGCAACCATTATCACAGGAATATCAAAATTAATTAAAGACAACGTATCAGCAATTTGCTTAATATGTGTATGCCCTAAATCTATTTCAACAGGATGTGCAGTCTCTAGCCAAGCAAGCCATTTCTCTAAGCTATTTTCATTATCTAACATATGAATATCTAATTTTGTTTATGAGTCAGCTTTGACAATAAACGCACAAGCGTATCTTTCATTTCTCTTCGATCAACAATCATATCAATCGCACCATGCTCTAATAAAAACTCACTACTTTGAAAACCCTCAGGTAAAACTTGACGTACCGTTTGCTCAATGACACGAGGACCTGCAAAACCAATTAATGCACGAGGTTCAGCAATAATAATATCACCCAACATAGCTAAACTTGCCGAAACACCACCCATAGTCGGATCGGTTAAGATTGAAATAAAAGGTAGGCCTGTCCCCGAAAGTTTATTAAGTGCTGCACTTGTTTTTGCCATTTGTAGCAATGAGGTTAACGCTTCTTGCATACGTGCGCCACCACTAGCAGAGATACAAATAAATGGACAATGATGTGTCATGGCTACATTAATGGCTTGTACAAACTTCTCTCCAACCACACGCCCCATCGAACCACCGATAAAACCATACTCAAAGCAACAAATAACAACATCTAGGTGTTTCATTCGTCCGTGCATTGCAACCAACGCATCTTTTTCTCCAGTAGATTTTTGAGCTTGAGAAATTCTATCTTTATATTTTTTAGTATCTTTAAATTTTAAAAAATCTACTGGTTCAATATCAGCAGCTATCTCTTTTCCTGTATTAGTTTCAAATAACATTTCCAAACGCTGTCTTGATGAAATACGCATATGGTGATCGCATTTTGGGCAAACATGGGCACTCCGTGTTAATTCAGGCGAATAAACAACCGCTTGACAATTAGGACACTTAACCCATACACCTTCAGGAACACCTTTTTTAGAATCATTTGAAATGCGGATTTTAGAAGGAAACATTTTAGAAAACCAGCTCATATCTTACCCTATGAATTTAAAGATTTATTCAAATTATCTGCGAACACTTTATTTTAACGTATGTTTGGGGCTATTTACAATCTGTTTGAATAAATCCTGTTCATGGGTGCTGTGCGTTTATTTCAACTTTTGCTATAGTTTTAAGTAATGGTTAATTAAAAGGAAGATCAAATGGCAAAATTCAAATCAATAATTAAGTTTCTGTTTACTGGTTTAGCTTGCGTTTTAATGCTTACTGGTTGTAATTCTGCATTTGATGGTAGCAGTAGTAGCGCTACGAATGGCTATAATGTTAGTTATGCGACCTCAACACCCAAACGCCCTAATTATCACTTTGCTAGTTCACGTCCAGCAACAGGCAAAGATGTATTTATCTTTGATCCTAAACAACTCGCTTGGGCAGCTTACGATAAAAATGGTAACTTAATTAAAACAGGAATCGCCTCTGGTGGTGCTAATTATTGCGAAGATTTAAAAGCCCCTTGCCGCACACCATCTGGAACTTATACGGTGCACAGAGAAGGTGGTGCTAATTGTAAATCAAATACATTCCCACTTGGTAAAGGTGGCGCACCAATGCCTCATTGTGCATTTTTTCACCGTGGGTATGCTGTACATGGTTCATATGACGTACCAGCCTATAATGCCAGCCATGGTTGTGTTAGGGTTACACCAAGTGCCGCTAAATGGTTAGATGACAATGTATTAAACAATGGAACAACAGTCATAGTTGAAAGTTATTAAGAGAACTAATATTGTAATTAATGCTTCTACAACTAGGTTGCAGGAGCATTAAATCTAAGCAATTATCCAAGGCTTACGCTGTTGACTAGGCAAATTAAAATATTCTGGATAATTAACCTCAGTTAAATATAAGCCAGCAGAGGGTGCGGTAATCCCTGCTTGCGTTCTATCACATGCAGCAAGTACATCACTCACCCAAGATCCCGGTTTCATTTCCTGTCCCACAGGTAACAATGTTCCAACAATATTACGTACCATATGGTGTAAAAAGGCATTTGCTTTGATATGTAAAACTATTACCGCATCATGGCGTTTTATATTAATAAATTCAATAGTCCGTACAGGATGCTTTGCTTGACATTCTTTATCTCTAAAAGATGAAAAATCATGTTCTCCAATTAAGTGCTGTGCAGCATCTTGCATTAACTGTTCATTTAATGAATGCGCATGCCATGTAATGCCATTGGCATAATGAGTTGGACGAATCTTATTATTATAAATGATGTAATGGTAGGCACGACTTGTCGCAGAAAATCGAGCATGAAATTTTTCATCGACGACTTTAGCCCAAACGACATTAATATCCCGTGGCAAATGTGTATTAGCACCTAAATACCATGCACGTAAATCACGCTCAGCCGTGGTTTCAAAATGCACCACCTGATGGCTCGCATGCACACCTTTGTCAGTTCTGCCTGCACAATGAATTTTGATGGGGTGGCATGCAATTTTACCTAATGCCTGTTCAACTTCAGCTTGAACGCTGGTTGCATTGTCTTGAAATTGCCAACCATGGTAACGCGTACCAACATATTCTATCGCGAGTGCTATTTTCATTATGGTAACTTTATCTGTTCTAATAAATTTTGGGCTTTTTCAATATGCGTATGCTTACCTTTTTCTAAAACATGCTTAAGTATTTCATACGCTTCCTGTTTATCACCCATATCGATGTAGGCTTTTGCTAAATCTAACTGCGTCTCAAAATCTTCTTCTGTGTCAGTTATATTATCAGATACCAATTTGGATTGCGATGCCTCTGTTCCATCATATTCAGCGCTACCCTCATCATTTTCAGAAGAAATTACTGCATTTTTCAATGTTTTTTCTTCATTTATTTCTGTATTTATTTCAGATGGTTGGTTATGAGATTGTGTCAAATCTTCTTCATGCTGCACCACATTAAGCTCAGATAAAGAATCCTCAGATGATCGTTTTTCATCTTCTTCAACAATGCTTAAGTTATCTAACATATCTTCCCAAACTTTTTCATCAACAACCTCTTGCTCTCGAGCATGAGAAATTTTTTCTTGTGATGAAATGTCAGGTTTTTGATATTTTCTATCATCAACTTCAAATGCAATGGTATTATCAACTTCCTCAATATTTGCATCCTTTGGTTTTTCTAATTCACTAAGCTTTATGTCTTCAGGTACAGAGTCTTTAGAATTGTTAGATGCTCCTACATCCGCAGATTGAACATCAGGCAAATGAAAGTCAGTTGGTTCGTCATTGCCTGTTTCTGTGTTTATCTCATCATTGGCTTGATTGATTTTAGAAGAAACCTCAGGAAATAAGCTAGCGATACTTTCAAGTATATTTTTCTGCACGCTTGAAAGACTTTCTTTATTTAATCTCTGATAACACTGTTTAAAATTCTCTTTTTGTTTTGCTAAACCGAATACTTCTAGTAATTTTATGCTTATTTCAAACTCAGCACCATTATTTTTTTCTAGTGTTAATAATCGTTCTATTGCTTTTTGATATAACCCTTGATTAATTAGCTCTTCTGCCAACAATAAACTATGGCTCATATCATGCGTATTCTGTTCCTCATTTATATCGTCTTGCAAGTCTTTATTAACCCTCGGCTCTAATTTTATATCTGATGAAACAGATTTAATTTTATCTTTAAAATTTTCTTCTTCAAAGCCATCTTGTTCTACCAGCAAGTTTTGTGCTTCCTGCTCAGATGAATGATTAAGCATTCTTCTTTTTTGAATAATCACCCCTGCAAATAAAGAAATCAATACAATGAAAAACAATAAAGGAAATGCATACCAAGGGACACCATATTTAATTGGAATTTCCCCAGCTTGAGCTGCAGAATGAGTTGTTTCATTAGCATCTGTAGAAGGAACTAAAGACTGGTTTGTTTGAGTTGAATTTGTATTTGCAGGTGAAGGCTTATTTTCTGCTAATAGCTTTTCTAACGTTAAAATTTCCCTGTCTTTTTCTACTAACTGTTTTTGAAGCGCAATCATTTGTTTAGCTAATGCTTTATTGGCATTAGATAAAGTTTGTTGGCTCAGCTGTCCTGTATTAGGTTGTTTATTTGTTCTTGTTGTTGATGGATCATTCGATGTCGCGTTTTCATATTGATCGCCTTCTTGAGCAAATAAATTTGCAGGCGCTAAATTAAGCATCTCTGCATTTGTATTTTTTGTTTGTAAATCTTCAGGCAATGTATCGATTGGCTGTTGAGTTTGTGATTTTTTATGTTCTCGCCACAATTTATCTTGTTGTTTTAGAAAGTCAATTGCATTTGTTGTTGAGGTTGATTTCACTTCTGCTAGTGTAGGTAATTTCAAGCGTGCACCAACTTCCAATCCATTAATATTATTACCGGCAAATGCTGCTTGATTTTTTTGAAAAATTGCAACCATATTTTGTTGAATACTGGTTCCTAACTTTCGAGTTTCTTTAGCGATAGCCCATAAATCATCTTGTTGTGTTACAGGGCCATAGGTCGACTTTGATAAAGTAGCTGATGCTTTTGTTTGTTTACTAATAACATTTGACGATGTGGCCGGCTTTAACTTAACAGCAACTTTACGTGTATAACTCACCGGATCTAAAAAAACTGTATATTCACGCAACATTTGTCCATTGGGCCAAGTCAAATTAACCAAAAAAGTAAAAACAGGATCATTAATTGGAACAGTAGAATTAATTTGTACGTATGGCTGTCCAGTGGATGAACGTAAAATATTAAAACGTAATTTTGATAAGTTTGGATCGCGTTCTAACCCAACAAGTTTAAATTGGGCGACCGAAGCTAACTGCGCATCAAGGTTATCAAGTGCAACATTACCAATATCTACGACAGGAACTTGTGCATTTAATGGTTGATTCAATGATGAATGAATACGGATATCGCCTAAACCAACAGCAAAGACTATTGTCGGCATGAATAATCCTATAGTACCCAGCATCCGAACCAGCTTGCGCAATATTTACACTCCTTTTAATGACAATTTCCGCAATTTTAAATTTAGACCATTAACTAAAATAAATAGTATGCACAGAACAAGAACACCTAATAAATAAAACAGACCAAATTATAATAATTAACCCAATAATCATAGCTTATATTATTGCATAATGCCTTGAAAATGTGGAACTTTTTACAAAATTATCCCAATGGGTCTCACATAAATGCTTAAATTAGTTTGAAATACGAAAGTTTAATAAAAATATTTTCACGCTTCTAACTTCTCTTATAAAAAGCACCATGACTTTTATCATATCATCATAATAACAATTAACCATGCAAGCGATAATTTAAATAATGCTCAATTTTTATGACAGGGTTAAGTAATACTTGAAGATATGCGCCTGCCAACTGACATAATTGTTGATCTTCACCACTTATGGATAAGTGGTTATTCGCATAGACAGATTTTAGTAATGAATAAATATCATTTTTTCTAGTTTGTAACTCGACATAACTCATGGTAAACGGGTAGTATTCAATAACATTATTATAGAAATAAAATATACCTGCTTTAGCCAACCTCACCTCTTTAGCATAAGGCTTTAATCCAATAATATGAATGGACAAAGGGGGATATTTACTGGGTTTAAAATTATCCAATATTGATTTAATAATAAGTTGTTTCTCTTTGGCACCCAAATTTTCTTCACTTGAAATTTTAATGTCATTTAACTGTGTTGATACAGGCAAAAAAATTTGCTTTTTGGGTTGTCTTTTAAAATACCCAAATGATTTTTTGGCTACATAAAATTTTCTTTTCGTTTTAAGGTAAAGTCTGGTAAATGAAAACATACGCGCTCTTGACTAATTATATTACAATTTAATATCACCTTAAATAATAATAACAAAAAAACCTTAAACCAAAATTAGCAACTTGATAACCACTTGTAATTTAAAGTTATTTTTTAATTATAAGTGGCTATGTGTCTTGCCAATCACTTTTTTGTTATTCATATAGGGTTGTAAAATCGCTGGTATCTCTACAGTTCCATCCATTAATTGATAATTTTCTAAAATGGCTAATAATGTTCGCCCTACTGCTAAACCTGAACCATTTAAAGTATGTACAAGTTCAGGTTTTCCTGTTTCTGGGTTACGCCAACGCGCTTGCATACGCCTAGCTTGAAAGTCTTCTGTATTACTACAAGATGAAATTTCACGGTATTTTTGCTGGCCAGGTAACCAAACTTCAAGATCATATGTTTTTGCTGCAGAGAATCCCATATCTCCAGTACAAAGTGCCAATACTCGATATGGTAAATTTAACTTTTGCAAAATAATTTCTGCATGTTGTGTTAATTTTTCTAATATTGAATAAGAGTCTTGAGGTTTAACAATCCATACCAACTCTACTTTTTCAAATTGATGCTGTCGAATCATACCACGTGTATCTTTACCATAAGAGCCCGCCTCACTTCGAAAACATGGTGTATGAGCGACATATTGTATTGGTAAATTTTCAGCAGGTATAATGCTATCACGCACTGTATTAGTAACAGGCACTTCTGCAGTGGGTATTAAACAAAAGCCTTCCGGTGATTTAAGCTCAAATTGATCTTCTGCAAATTTGGGTAATTGACTGGTGCCGTATAGAGATTCAGCATTGACAATATAAGGCACATAAATTTCATCATAACCATGCTCATCAATGTGAATGTCTAGCATAAATTGAATTAAGGCTCGATGCAGCTGTGCTAAATCTTTTTTTAAGACAACAAACCTCGCCCCCGTTAATTTAGTCGCTAACTCAAAATCCATATAACCAAGCGCTTCACCAATAGCAACATGATCCTTAGGTTCAAAATCAAAATCGCGAGGTTCTCCCCACTTCCGTATTTCAACATTATCTTCTTCTGCTCGGCCTAGTGGCGTGGACTCATGAGGTAAATTAGGAATACCTGCAAAAATTTCCTCAATTTGTGCTAAGACTTGTGCCAACGCTTCTTCTTTTTGTTTTAATTGCTCGCCTAAACTATTCACATTGGCTAATAAGTCGCGAATGTCTTCTCCTTTAGCTTTTGCTTGACCAATACTTTTAGAGCGAGTATTTCTTTCATTTTGTAAATTTTGTGTCTCAATTTGCAATGCTTTTCTTTGTGATTCTAAAGACTCAATAACAGCCACATTAAGCTCAAAACCACGGCTCGCTAATTTTTCAGCTGCTGCCGCTAAATTTTGTCGAATATATTTACTATCTAACATATTTATATCTCTCTATTCAATCTTATAAGCGCATTTAAGAATTAAGACAAGTACCTAATTGTACCCCTAAGAAACAGACAATCAAGCCAATTATAAGGCTGCTTAATATATTAATTGAAGCCATTAAATATTTGCCTGTCATAAATAACAACATATTTTCATAAGTAAAAGTTGAAAATGTGGTAAAAGCGCCTAATAATCCCGTGATAAAAAAAGCGCGCCACATTAACAAAAAACCATGTCGCGATAAAAATAAACTACTTAAAAATCCAATAAAAAAACAACCTATAATATTGACGAGCCAAGTTCCCCATGGAAAACTTCTTGTGAAAAAATGTGTTGAAATTAAAATAAGCCAATATCGCAGTAAAGCACCAAATGCACCTCCAATCGCTATAGCTGCATATATTTTCATTCATGCTCCTGCTGATCTAGATTTTTTAAATAACTTAGTTTTTCTCTGATTTTTAATTCTACACCTCGATTCACTGGCTGGTAATATTGTTGTGATTGTAATAACTGTGGACGATATTGTTCATTTGGAACATAGGCATTAGGATAATCATGTGCATAACGATAAGCTTTACCGTATCCCAGTTGTTTCATTAACTTTGTAGGGGCATTACGTAAATGTAATGGAACTTCAAGATCAGGATATTTTTTTGCGTCCTGTAGTGCTGCATTAAATGCAGCATATACTGCATTACTTTTAGCTGCAACAGCAAGATAAATAACAGCTTGCCCAATAGCTAAATCCCCTTCAGGGGATCCTAGACGTTCATAGGCATCCCAAGCATTCAATGTCAACGTAAGTGCTCGCGGATCAGCATTACCAATGTCTTCACTAGCCATACGCACTAAGCGACGTAATAAATAATTAAGATCACAACCTGCATCAAGCATCCGACAAAACCAATAAAGCGAGGCATCTACATCACTTCCACGTACCGATTTATGGAGTGCTGAAATAAGGTCATAAAAATATTCACCCTTGTTATCAAACTCACTACTTTTCCTTGTTAATACTTGTTCTGCTATAACTTCAGTTAGTTCATTATGCTTCTCATCTGCATGTAATAATTCAACAGATACTTCTAGTAAATTCAATGCATAACGAGCATCACCATTTGAAAATTCAGCAATCATCGATAAAAATGCTTCGTTTGCATGAATATTAGCTTGACCCAAACCTTGTTCTTTTGCATACAGCGCATTTTTTAAAATAGTAATAATCTCATCATTTGTAAGATGATTAAATACATACACACGTGCACGAGACAATAATGCATTATTTAAAGCGAATGAAGGATTTTCTGTTGTTGCACCAATTAATGTTAATAAGCCATCTTCGACATATGGCAAAAAAGCATCTTGTTGTGCTTTGTTAAATCGATGTACTTCATCGATAAACAAAATTGTGGCTCGCCCTTGCTGTAAATAAACTTTTGCTTCTTCAACGGCTGCACGAACTTCTTTTACGCCGGCAAGCACTGCAGATAAAAATATTATATGTGCTTTAGCTGATTGTGCCAATAACCTTGCCAAAGTAGTTTTACCCGTGCCGGGCGGCCCCCATAAAATCATTGAATGTAACCGACCATTATTTAAGGCCTCATACAATGGTTTACCTTCAGCAAGTAAATGTGATTGTCCATAAAACTTACCGATATGCTTTGGACGCATTCTTGCCGCTAAAGGCATAAATTGTGTATTCTCCTTCAAGAGATCATGATTGTTCATTAAATTGCTTTACCGATAACATCAACATCTTTAGGAATTTTTTCCTGGAATGTATTTTTAGGTAATTTAGGATTAATATTGGGTGTAATAAATTGAACTGCAATTTTTTGACCTAAACTATCTATCAATATCATTTGTTCTAAACGTTTATTGATAAAATATAAACGTACTTCTTGATATAATGATTCTTTAGTTTTGGGTATTAATGTAAACCAAAGCCCCGTGCTTGAAGTCTTTTCTTCACTAATATTAAATGTTTTTACAATTTCATCCGTTGTGTCAGTCAATAAAACTGCTGGAGCTTCACCAGCATGTTTTTTCATGGGTTCTATTGTTACTTGCTCTAAATCAACATCATAAATCCAAATATTTTTACTATCAGTTACAATAATTTGCTTTGTTGGCGTTATCGTTTCCCAACGAAAATAACCTGGACGTAATAATGCCATTTTACCGGTGCTGTTCCCTAATTTTGCACCATTATTATCATAGCTCGTTTGCACAAACTTTGCTTGATAACTTTGATATGCATCTAGTATTTGAGCCAAATGCATTTCAGCTGTTTGACTTGCAAATAAACTCATTGGGAAAATGAGTAAGAAAAATAAAAAAATCCTCAATTCAAATCCTCAAAACTAACTTTCAACGGGGGGTGGCGCTAAAACTTCTCTTGAACCATTGCTTTCCATTGCGCTAACAATGCCATTTCGTTCCATATCTTCAACAATGCGCGCTGCACGATTATAACCAATTTTAAATCGTCGCTGCACACTTGAAATTGAAACTTTTCTCGACTGTGTCACAAACTCAACGGCATGATCAAATAGCTCGTCTAAGTCACTATCACCTTCATCGCCAAAACTATTACCATCTGTATCACTACCGCCTTGTATAATTTCATCCAAGTAATTTGGTTTACCTAATTTTTTCAATTCAGCAACAACACGATGCACCTCATCATCTGCGACAAAAGCACCATGAACGCGTACCGGAATACCTGAGCCAGGGGGTAAATACAACATATCACCATGCCCCAACAATTGCTCTGCACCTTGTTGATCTATTATTGTTCTCGAATCAATTTTAGATGAGACTTGAAATGCAATTCGTGTGGGAATATTTGCTTTAATTAAACCAGTAATAACATCAACAGATGGTCTTTGGGTTGCTAGAATTAAATGAATACCCGCAGCCCGTGCTTTTTGAGCTAATCGAGCAATTAATTCTTCCACTTTTTTACCTACGACCATGATCATATCAGCAAATTCATCAATTAAAACGAGAATACTCGGTAATGGCTCTAAAAATATTTCATCTTCATCGTTATCAGCTTGTATTAATGGATGTTTAATTGGCTCGCCTTTTTCAAGCGCTTCTTTTACTTTTGCATTATATCCTGCTAGATTTCTCACCCCTAATGCAGACATTAATTGATAACGCCTATCCATTTCAGCAACACACCATTTCAAGGCATTACCCGCCTCTTTCATATCAGTAACGACTGGCGCTAGTAAATGTGGAATATCTTCGTATACAGACAATTCTAACATTTTTGGATCAACTAATATCATACGAACATCTTCAGGTGTTGCTTTATATAATAAACTCAATAGCATGACATTGAGTGCAACAGACTTGCCAGAACCTGTTGTACCAGCAGCTAATAAATGCGGCATTTTGGCAAGATCTACAATAACCGGATGACCTGCAATATCTTTACCTAAGCCTAGACTTAATTTTGAGCGTGCTTGCTCATATTGCTGGGATTCAAGTACTTCTTTTAAACAAACGATTTCACGATGCTCATTGGGTAATTCTAAGCCAACCACAGCTTTACCAGGAATCACCTCAACCACACGCACACTCACGGTTGATAATGAGCGTGCTAAGTCTTTAGCTAAACCAGTTATTTTACTAACTTTAATACCTGGCGCTAATTCCATTTCATAACGAGTGATCACAGGGCCTGGATGCACAGCAACTACTTTTACTGTAACACCAAACTCTTTTAATCGCTGTTCGACTTCTCTTGATTGCTGCGCTAAAAACTCTTTGCTAATGCCTTTATATTTAGAGAGTTTTTTATTGTCTAATAATCCTAAGCCCGGTAATCCTTTTTGTGTTCCCGAACCAAACATCGTCAATTGGCGCTCTTTCTCAGCCCGTGAGCTCTTGGGTATAACCGCTAATTGTTCTGAAATAGCAACGCTGGTCTCGACAACTGCCTTTTTCACTTTTTTCTCTAGTTGAGGAGTATGGGTAATAATTTCAGGTTTGCGATTTTCTTCTTTTTTAATTGCACGTTTTTCTTTATATGTATCTAACGCAATTTTACTTTTGCTTGAGCTATATTGTAATAATTTAGCGAGTAATTGCATGAAAACTTTGCTCAGTTTTACCCAAGAAATGCCTGTAAATAAAGTAACACCAGCTAATAGCAATGCAAATAATAATAAAACACTGCCAAAAACATTAAATAATTTTGCCAATGCTTGTCCAAAAAAATCGCCTAAAATCCCACCTGCAGCATAAGGTAAATGTGCATGGACATTTGGTAACAATAAGTNGGCCAAGGCTGTTCCTGTAACCATGATAAATATAAAACCAATAAAGCGCATCACTAAAAAGTGTTTATTTTTCTTATCTTCGTCATGTTCATCTTTCCATGCTAACCATGCACCATAACAAACAAGCAATGGAAAAATATAAGCCAAATAACCAAACATATATAAGAAAAAATCTGAAAACCAAGCACCCGCACGTCCGCCTGCATTCTGCACGTGTGCATCAAAGCCTGTTGCTGACCAGCCTGGATCAGTTGAGTGATAAGTACACAAAGAAACGATTAAAAAAATTGCTATTGCGCTAATAACTAACATCGCACCTTCTCTCATACGATGCTTTATTTGTTCGGCAAACTCGGCACTTCCTTTCTGCTTTGTTGCTTGTTTCACATTAACTCCTGATTATAATTTGAGCGAATACTCAAATATCAAAATAATTTATACTACTTTTTATTTATGGTAATATAAGCGCCAATAAAATGCACGTTTATTGGAGAAAGTCGTCATGAGCAATAATAATCATCATCGTCTTATTATTTTAGGTTCAGGCCCTGCTGGCTATACTGCTGCTGTCTATGCTGCTAGGGCAAATTTAAAACCTGTTATTATAACAGGTCTAGAAGTTGGCGGACAATTAATGACAACAACGGATGTTGATAACTGGCCAGCTGATGTTGATGGTGTGTTAGGTCCAGATTTAATGGATAGATTTAAACGTCATGCTGAGCGTTTTGATACAAGCATCATTAATGATCACATTAGTAAAGTTGACTTAAAAAAACGTCCATTTACCTTAAGTGGAGATAACGCAACATATACCTGCGATGCATTAATTATTGCGACAGGCGCGAGCGCCAAATATTTGGGTTTACCTTCTGAAGAAGCTTTCAAAGGAAAAGGGGTTTCTGCTTGTGCAACTTGTGATGGCTTCTTTTATAAAAATCAAGATGTTGCGGTTATTGGTGGTGGTAATACAGCTGTTGAAGAAGCATTATATCTTTCCAATATTGCCAAAAAAGTTCATGTTATACATCGTCGTGATCAATTTCGTTCAGAAAAGATTCTTTCAGATAAATTAATTGCAAAAGCAAAAAGTGAAAATGTTGAAATTCATTGGGATCATGTTTTAGAAGAAGTCCTTGGTGATAATTCCGGTGTGACAGGTATAAAAATCAAAAATGTCAAAACAAATGACATGACTGAAGTTAAGGTTCATGGCACATTTATCGCCATAGGTCATAGCCCTAATACCAATATTTTTGAAGATCAATTAGATATGAAAGATGGTTATATCATCGTTAATAGTGGACTAAATGGTAACGCAACCGCAACTAGCATTCCTGGTGTTTTTGCCGCGGGTGACGTTATGGATAATGTTTATCGACAAGCTGTCACTTCAGCAGGTACTGGCTGTATGGCCGCTTTAGACGTAGAACGATATTTTGATTGCCAAGATTAAAAAATAAGCTGATGCGTTCTCACTCCCCCATAAATGAGAACGCAAAAAATTATCCTAAGAAGCACGCGCCTCTAACATTAATTTTTTCATACTTGCCACCGCTTCATGCATGCCTGTCATTACAGCTCTCGAAATTATTGCATGTCCAATATTTAATTCAATGAACTCAGGAATTTGCGCAATTGCTTTAACGTTATGATAATGTAAACCATGCCCAGCATTAACCTTTAAGCCCAATTCATATGCATAGCTTGCCGCCTTTGCAATAACCGATAATTCTTGTATTTGTGCTTCTTCACTACGTGCATCAGCGTAGTGTCCCGTATGTATTTCAATAAATGGAACATTGCATTTTTTAGCGGCTTCTATTTGCGCATGCTCCGGAGCAATAAATAATGAAACTAAAATTTCTTTTTCAGCTAAACGCTGACATGCTGCTTGCACTTTATCAAATTGTCCAACAACATCAAGCCCGCCTTCCGTTGTTAATTCTTCACGTTTTTCAGGCACTAAACAAACAAATCTTGGGCGAACTTGCTCTGCAAGTTTGAGCATAGACTCGGTAACAGCCATTTCTAAATTCATGCGTGTTTGAATCGTTTCTTTTAAAACATGTACATCTCTATCTTGTATATGCCGTCGATCTTCTCGTAAATGTAAAGTAATACCATCAGCACCTGCTGTTTCAGCAAGCTGTGCTGCAAAAATTGGATCAGGATAGTTTGTCCCTCGCGCTTGTCTTAATGTTGCCACGTGATCAATATTAACGCCTAAAAAAATTTCATTATTTTGCATAGCGATACTCCTATGTCGTTAAACATGCTTGAAAAATTTCACGACTTTTTAATGTTTTATGCCCGAGTAAAAATTGAATTTTGGCAGAAAAAATATTTTTTGCCTGCTTTAAAACTACAATATCATTATAAGAATCTTTAGCAATTGCTAATAAGTGTTCTCCTTGATATAACGCTGTAGTGGTTACCTCTTGCTGTGTGACTGCAATGAACCCTTGATCAAATCGAAATAAATATTGTTTATCGTGCTCAATTGGTTTACCGTTAAAATCGAAATTGAAATCAATTTCATATCCTAAACTTGATAATAAATAACGCTCAAAATATCGTAAACTAACTTCAATAATTTCTATATTTTTTAACTGAATTAGTGTATCTACATAAAGTTGAAATATTTGCGGAAAGGCATCTTGCTTTGCTAATAAATAAAGTAATAATTCATTCAAATAAAAACCACAAAAAAGTGACTTACCCTGTAAATTTAACGGCATCCCTGTACTTTCTGCGTGCGTTAAAGTTAAGATTTCACCCTTACCAGCAAACGCTGCAATTAAAGGTTGAAATGGCATTAGAATATGACGCCAGGCATGGCGTTTACCCCGTGCGCCTTTTGCGATACAAGTAAGCCGCCCATGTTGTTCCGTAAATAATTCAACTAATAAACTCGTATCTCTATAAGGTCGTGTATGTAATATAAATGCTGGCTCTAATACAAGCTGACGCATTTAACGCCCTCCAAGTTATTCAGTATACCCTAAATTCTTCAGCCATTTATCACTATCAGACCATCCTGTTTTAACTTTTACCCACAATTGTAAAAAAACTTTTTTATCTAAGAGTGACTCAATATCGAGTCGCGCTAATTGTCCAATTTTTTTAAGCTTTTCACCTTTTTTACCAATCACTATGGCTTTTTGACCATCTCGCTCTACATAAATAAGTGCAGATATTTTAGTAATTTTCTTTTCATCAACATATTGCTCAACGACTACGGATGTTGCATATGGTACTTCACTGCCTAATTCTCGCATTAATTTTTCACGTATAATTTCAGATACTAAAAATCGAATACTTTTATCTGTATACTCATCATCTGGAAAATAATGTATACATTCAGGTAAAAAGTTAGCAACTTCTTTTTCCAAGCCATGAATATTATTTCCTTTAATCGCAGCAAGCGGTATGATAGCCTTAAAGGACATTTTTTTTGATAAATCTTCAATTATCGGTAGTAAAGTTGCTTTGTCTTTAACTAAATCTACTTTATTAACCGCCAGAATTACGGGCACACTTACCTGCTTTAATTTCTGTAACACTAATTCATCTTCTTCTGTCCATTCACGACAGTCAACAACAAATACAATAACATCAACGTCTTGAATCGCATGCATAACAGTACGATTCATATAACGATTAATTGCTTTTGGCTCTTTAATATGTAACCCTGGCGTATCAACATAAACGGTTTGTTTTTCATTTAAGGTTTTCACGCCTAAAATCTGATGCCTAGTCGTTTGTGGCTTACTAGAAGTGATACAAAGTTTCTTTCCAAGAATTTGATTTAATAAAGTTGACTTTCCAACATTAGGTCGACCAATAATTGCAGCAAAGCCACAGTAAGTTTTGTTTGTCATTGTTTATTACCTTTATCAGTTTTAAGTAACTCTAACATTGCTTTTGCTGCCATTTGTTCTGCATAGCGTCTCGAGTTAGCGTGACCTTCTGTCTGTTTTTTCATTTCATTCACACAACACATTACAGTAAATATTTGCTTATGTGGATCACCTTCGATACACGTCACTTCATATGTAGGCAATGCCATAGCTTTACTTTGTAAATATTCTTGCAAAGCTGATTTAGGATCTTTCAACTGATATTGTGATAAATTATCTAGCCTTGAAGCAAACCAAGGCATAACAATTTGCTCACAAGTGACTATATGACTATCAAGATAAATCGCAGCAATAATGGCTTCTAAAGTATCGGCTAAAATAGATTTTCTATGATGGCCACCGGATTTTAATTCACCCGTTCCCAGCACTAAAAATTCGCTTAAATTAAGCTCCTTTGCAATCTCAGCTAAAGTTTCACCTTTCACTAAGCTAGCACGCAAACGACTCATTTCACCTTCTTTGGCTGTTGCTTTTGCTTGATAAATAGTTTTAGCCATTAAAAAATTAATGATCGAGTCTCCTAGAAATTCAAGTCGCTCATTATTTTTCGCTGAAACGCTCTTATGAGTTAAAGCTGTTTCAAGTAATTTAATTGACTTAAACTGATAACCTAAATATTTGCTTAATTTTAATGCTTTCTCTCGCTTCGTCACATTCTCTTCACTTTATTATTAAAATATAAAACTGCATAAATATTGCCAAAAATCTTCACCTTAACTTGGTAGTCCACAATTAAAGCAAGTTTATCTTGCTCGCGTATAGTGATAATGTCTGTTGCTTTAATATTAGTAATTTGATTTACATGAAACCGTTTAACTAATGTTGTTAACATTAAATGCGGCGACTGTAAGTAATCCGTATTTTTATCATCAACAACACGCTGCATTATTTGTTTAACTTGATAATTTTCATAATATGGTGGCGAAATACGAATTGCCAAGTATCCAAAAAATATCAGCATTACTAAAAATAATGCTGTTGAAGCATGTATAAATCCATTTGTTTTTCGCATGATTATTCCTTATAAAACAGTACCAATACGATGCCAACGAATACGATGTTTTTCACTATCCCAACTCATCCAAACAATAAAACCTTTTCCAATCAAATCTTTCTCTGGCACAAAACCCCAGTCACGGCTATCTGCACTATCGTCACGATTATCACCCATCATAAAATAATAACCTTTAGGCACAACTACATCAAAATCACCAAGTTGACCACCATAAGGGTTGACTAAAATATCATGTTTAACACCATTTAAGTTTTCCTGAATTTTTTGAACATTTAAATTACCGCTAGGTTCATAGTCTACTGCATCTCCCAATATTTTCTGTGTGGCTTCTTTGCCATTAATGTAAAGTATTTTATTTTTATATATTACATGATCGCCAGGCACGCCAACGACTCTTTTAATAAAATCAACACTAGGATTCACCGGCCAACGAAACACGGCAATATCGCCAATTTTAGGTTCTCCAATACTAATAATTTTTTTATTCAATACCGGTAATTTTAAACCATACGCAAATTGATTAACGGCGATTAAATCACCTGGTAAAATTGTTGGTTCTAATGAACCTGTCGGCACACGATAAGGCTGAACTATAAACGAACGAATCACAAGTACCAATAATAATATTGGAAAGAAAGAACGAGAATATTCAACTAATTTTGGTTCATTTGCCGAAGGATTCTTTTTTAAACGTCGTTTTTTAAAAAACAAAATGTCTAGTAACCATATGATTCCAGTTAAAAATACTATTGTTGTTAGCAATAACGGAAAGTTAAATGTACTCATTTTTCGCCCTTTTTATTATCAACCCTTAATACCGCTAAAAACGCATCTTGTGGGATTTCTACTTTTCCAACTTGTTTCATGCGTTTTTTCCCTTCTTTTTGCTTTTCAAGCAATTTACGTTTACGAGAAACATCCCCACCATAACATTTTGCAGTTACATTTTTACGTAATGCTTTAACCGTTTCTCTCGCGATAATATGTCCACCGAGTGCAGCTTGAATGGCAACATCAAACATTTGCCTTGGAATTAATTCACGCATTTTTTCCACAATCTGGCGACCACGATATTGCGCATTATCTTTGTGTACTATTATCGCCAGCGCATCCACTTTTTCACCATTAATTAGAATATCAAGCTTAACCAAGTTCGCTTTTTGAAATCGTAAAAAATGATAATCTAGTGAAGCAAAACCTCGCGTTGAAGATTTTAATTTATCAAAAAAATCTAATACAACTTCACCCATGGGAATTTCATAGCTAATTGAAACTTGTGAACCATGATAATGCATTTTCTTTTGTATTCCGCGCTTTTCAGTCGATAAAGTAATAACACTACCCACAAACTCTTGAGGCGTTAAAATATTAGCCTCTACAATTGGTTCACGAATTTCTTCAATATAATTTGGCGCTGGTAATTTGGATGGGCTATCAACACGAATAACTTCACCTTTGGTTGTTAATAATTCATAAACCACCGTCGGTGCTGTAGTAATTAAGTCTAAGTTATAGTGTCTTTCTAGGCGCTCTTGGACAATTTCCATATGCAACATACCCAGAAAACCGCAACGAAAACCGAAGCCTAATGCATCAGATGATTCTGGTTCATAAAATAATGCCGCATCATTTAATCGCAATTTTGCAAGTGCTTCTCTAAAATCTTCATACTCGTCAGCACTTGTTGGAAATAAGCCAGCATAAACCTTAGGCTGTACTTTTTGAAAACCAGGCAACATTTCTGCTGCAGGCTGATGACTTAAAGTAATCGTATCACCTACTGGTGCACCATCAATGTCTTTAATACTGGCGACAACAAAACCTACCTCACCTGTATATAAAGCATCCGTATCCGTTTGTTTAGGGGTAAATTTACCGATTTTAGTAACTTCATGCGTGCGACCCGTTGACATAATTTTGATTTTATCACGATGGCGTAATACGCCATTTTTGATACGCACTAATGAGACAACGCCTAAATAAGTATCAAACCATGAATCAATAATTAACGCTTGTAATGGCTCATCCGGATTACCTTCTGGCGGTGGTACACGCAATACAAGCTCTTCTAATAATTCGTGAATACCCAAGCCACTTTTAGCACTCACTTTTAAGGCATTTGAAGCCTCAATACCAATAATATTTTCAATTTCTTGGCTAACACGTTCAGGTTCAGCTTGAGGTAAATCAATTTTATTTAAAACAGGAATAACTTCAAGCCCTTGCTCAATTGCCGTATAACAAACAGCAACAGTTTGCGCTTCAACGCCCTGTGCTGCATCAACAACCAATAATGCTCCTTCACAAGCCGACAAGGAACGTGAAACTTCATAAGAAAAATCCACATGACCTGGTGTATCAATAAAATTTAATTGGTAAGTCACACCGTCTTTTGCAGTAAAAGCTAAAGTGACGCTCTGAGCTTTAATGGTTATGCCTCGCTCTCGTTCTATATCCATAGAATCTAAAATCTGCGCGCTCATTTCTCGCTCAGTCAAACCACCACATAGTTGAATAAAGCGATCAGCAATTGTTGATTTGCCATGGTCAATATGTGCAATAATAGAGAAGTTTCTGATATTTTTCATTGATGTGTTTTCTCATTACAATAAGACAGATATTTAAATCACCTAAAATGCAGTTTTCTGGCGCTCTCTTTGTTCTCACGATTATATATGTAAGAAGACCTACCTTAACTAAGTTGCTTCAAATAATGACATTAAATATGTTTTAGTCTGTATATTTTATCGAATTTTAGCTAATTTTGCTATATTGAAAGTTGCACTTTCATCCTAAAGCTCGATTTTACTGATTTCCAGTTAATGACAACTTAATTATTTCTCGCGCACGGAAGATTCGAGAACGAACTGTTCCCACCGGACAATCTAATACATCAGCAATATCTTCATAGCTTAATCCTTCTATCTCATACAGCATGAGTGTTACTTTTAATTCATCTGATAATTCATCTAATGCCACATAGATTGCATCTTGTAACTCTTCGCTCATCAGCTCATGTTCAGGTGTGGCTAATTCTTTCATCAAAGATTGCAGCCCTGCATGATCTTGTTCATCAAAGGTGACATCAACAGTTGGAACAGTATGCCCTTGTTTTATAACGTAATTTTTAGCAGTATTGATTGCTACTCTGTATAACCACGTATAAAACTTACAATCCCCTCTAAATTGATTTAATCCATTAAAAGCTTTAATAAACGTATCCTGAGCCAAATCTTGAATCTCATTATAATCATGCACATAACGACTAATAATTTTCATTACACGCAGATTATAAGTATTAACTAACTGCGCAAAAGCCGTTTCATCACCTGCCTGCGCTTTTTCAACGAGCTCAAGATCTTGAGCTTCTTGCTTATTTTTTTTGTTCACTATGCCACCATTTTGCTAATTTATGATACATATCCTTATTTTTCTTTGTATGCATAACAACCATGCTATATTTCTTCATCTTACCTACCTTAAATTTTAGCAAGGCGAAATGCGAAGTTAAAATGCTAGATGACACTAATTCACTTTCATGGACAAGCTGATTAGAAAGTACTAAGACCCATTGACCATGCTGCTTGATTGACACAGAAGCGACATGGTGTTGATTAAATTTTGGATGCGCAGAATAAATTAAAGCTATAAAATAAATAAAAATACCTAGACAGGTATACAAGTACATTATTCCAGTTATATCTTGGTGTATATATAAAAATAGAACAATGCCTAATGCCCCACATGTGCATGCAGTATAAAGCGAAAACAAATAATTAATCGCGTTTGCTCTTAGCTGTATCTCTTGCATATTGAATAATCCGATTCACTAAATCCAAATATTGTGCCGGCGCTGGTTCTTTCTCAGTTAACCAATAATATAACTCCATATCTGTACAAGAAAGAAACGCTTGAAAGTTAACTTGTTCATCATGGGATAAATATTGATAAACATTTTTAACAAACGGCATTAAAAAAATATCAAGCTCTAGCATCCCTCGTCTTGCAGCCCAATAAAGTTTTGAGATTTCATCATTTGACATGCCCTACTCCAATTCGTTACATTTACAAAATCAATTAAATTAATTTAAAATGTGAAACTTATGATCAAAAATGTTGGTGCTATTGTAGCAGACTTCTCTGCCTTAGGCGTAGTTTCCGTTGATGGAAAAAGTGCGAGTAAGTTTTTACAAGGACAAATCACGCAGGATATCTCACAAGTCTCTGAGGATTGTGGGGCGCTAGGTAGTTATTTAACACCCAAGGGCAGAGTTATTAGCACGTTTATTATTCTACAAATTAAGCCTGAAAGCTACTACTTACTAATGCCTAAATCAATTATCGATATTTTCATAGAGAAGATGTCCAAATATGCGATTTTCTCTAAAATTATAATTCAAGATGTTTCTGAAAAATATCAAGTCATCGCACAGTGGACAAGTGAACAGTATACAACTTGGTCGGTTAAACCCGCTAAAAATAAAATAATTACAGTTGCCAATACGCATATGTTATTACATTTAATAGATAATACCGGTTATCAAAGCTACAAGGAAAATATGCGCCAAACACACACTTTGGTCAGTGAAGACATTGTGCAATTAACATTAATACAAGCTCGTATTCCTTTGATTCATCCAGAGAATACTGAAATTTTTACGATACATGATTTAGGACTTGATAAATTAAACGCAGTTAATTTTAAAAAAGGTTGCTATACCGGACAAGAAATTGTTGCGCGGATGCATTATAAAGCCAAATTAAAACACCATTTGTATCTTGTTAAATTTGAACAAATATTGGCAGACAATCAAATATTTATTGATAACAATGATAATGAAGTCGGACGAGTTGTGCATGGTTCATCCAATGACAATGGTTATCTGGCTCTTGTTTGGTTACGCGATGAAAAAACGCATGCAGAGTATTTAGTGACGCCTGAAAAACAAGTCTATCATTTTACGGTGATTGATTAATCATTATTAATGCTTGCTCAACTTCACTAATTACCGGCAACCAATTGCCGATTTCATGCTGGCGAAACAAACGCATTGTTGGATACCAAGGGCTACTTTCACTATTTAGCATCCATCGCCAATCTGGCACGTAAGGTAATAAGACCCACACGGGTTTAGCAAGTGCACCCGCTAAATGGGCAACAGATGTATCTACCGTAATTATCAAATCCAGTTGTTTTACACATTCTGCCGTATCTAAATAATCAAAAAGTAATTCATCTAAATTAGTAATACGAATTTTCTCTGGCAGACTCTCCAGTTGCTGTAACCCAAAATTCTTCTGCAAACTAAAAAAATCTACTTGTTGATTTTTTAAAAAAGGCAACCAATCTATTAATCGACATGAACGATTCTTATCATTAGGATGTTCAGGATTACCAGCCCAAACAAGACCAACTTTAAGCTTTTTGTAGCTAGAAAAATAGCTTTCCCACTTCTGTTGTTTTTTCTCATCAATATAAATGTAAGGTACTTGATTTAGAATATTATCTTTTCGTGTGTTAAATAATTGCGCTAGACCTAATAGCGGTATGTGGTAATCGCTTTTAGGCAGCTTATTACCTTTTGCAACCACAATATCAATTCCTGTTTGCTGAAAACATAATTTATACAGTGGTTTATGACATTCAAAAATAATTTCCGCACCTAAGGTTTTAACATGTGGCAGATAGCGCAAAAATTGAATGACGTCACCTGCGCCTTGCTCTGCATGGATTAATAAACGTTTATTCTCTAATGCTTCACCTTCCCACAGCGGGCAATTAAACGTTCTTTTCAAATCAGGACGATAAAAACGCCATGCATAAGCATCCCACCCCTGTTCAAACTCCCCCATTAATAATAATTCAATGCCCAAATTAGTATGCGCATTATAATCATCTGGTTTGATTTCAATAATTTTTTTAAAATAGTCTGCTGCTTTTTGATGCTTACCTAAACTAGCATAGCATGCGCCAAGCCCATTTAATGAGTTAATATGTTCAGGGTGATCTTTCTGTATCAATAAAAAATGAGCAATTGCTTCTTCAAGTTGATTTTTTCCTCGTAAAATATTGCCTAAATTATTATGTGAACTTCTATGGTGCGGATCTAATGCTAATGCTTTATCATAATAAACTATCGCTTCATCTTCTTTTTTTTGATCGGATAAAACACAAGCTAAATTAAAATAAATAACCGCCTGTTCGTGATGCTCGCCAAGTTCGCGATAAAGTTTTTCAGCTGTCTCATAATTTTTTAATTTATGATTTGCAAAAGCTAAACGAATTTTAAGATCAGGCTGATCAGGATGCGTTTTCAATGCTTCCTGACAAATATCCATTGCAGCCTTATATTGCTGTTGTTTAAGTTTTTCAGAAGCATTTTGTATTGCTACTTTTATTTCAGCAGTTTCTGAAGATATATCCATGTATCTATCGCCTGTAATAAAATTATGTAATTATTTAAGCCGGTCGCATATGAGGAAATAATATCACATCTCTGATTGATGCCGCATCAGTAAATAACATGACCAAACGATCAATACCAATACCCTCACCTGCTGTTGGCGGCAAACCATATTCTAAAGCCGTGATATAATCAGCATCATAATGCATAGCTTCTAAATCACCTGCATCTTTTTCAGCAACTTGAGCTTTAAAACGCTCGGCTTGATCTTCGGCATCATTTAATTCAGAAAAACCATTGGCAATTTCGCGACCACCAACAAAAAATTCAAAACGATCTGTCACAAATGGATCTTGATCATTACGTCTTGCTAAAGGTGAAACCTCTGCAGGATAGGCCGTAATAAAGGTTGGCTGTGACAACTTATCTTCTACCGTCGCCTCAAAAATTTCAGTTTGAATTTTACCTAAGCCATAACTATCTTTGAGATGGATACCAAGTTTTTTTGCAAGTTGTTTTGCGCGCGTAATATCAGTCAGATCGTCAGTACTGATATCTTTATTAAAATGTAAAATTGAATCTAATAACGTCATTTTGATAAAAGGCTGAGAAAAATCATAATCTTGCCCCTGATAATGCAACGTTGTTGTACCTAAAACGTCTTGTGCTAGTGCTCTAAGCATTTCTTCTGTTAATACAATCAAATCATTATAATCTGCATAAGCCTGATAAAACTCAAGCATAGTAAATTCAGGATTATGCCGTGTTGACAATCCTTCATTACGGAAGTTTCTATTAATTTCAAAAACACGTTCAAAACCACCAACAACAAGTCTTTTAAGATATAATTCTGGCGCAATCCTTAAATATAAATCACGATCTAACGCATTATGTCTTGTGATAAAAGGTCTCGCACTAGCACCACCAGGAATGATTTGCATCATAGGTGTTTCAACTTCCAAATAATTTCTTGCTAATAAAAATTTTCGAATTCCTTCAATAATTTTTGAGCGTATTAAAAAAGTCTGTCGAGATTTTTCATTAACCATCAAGTCGAGATAACGCTGACGGTAACGCGTTTCAATATCATGTAAACCATGAAATTTATCTGGTAAAGGGCGTAAAGATTTAGTGAGCAACTCAACATGGCTTGCATAGATAGAAAGTTCACCTGTATTAGTTTTAAATAATTTTCCTTCAATGCCGATAATATCTCCAATATCCCAATGCTTAAATGCTTCATACACACCATCGGGCAAATCATTACCTTTAACATAAACCTGAATTTTATTAGTCATATCTTGCACATGAATAAAACTTGCTTTCCCCATCAAGCGTTTAGCCATAATACGACCAGAAATTTTGCAAAAAACAGCTTTTTCAGCTAATTGTGATTTATCAAAATGTTGATAATTCTCGAATAATTCACTCGCTAAACAATCCCGCCTAAATGTGTTCGGAAATGCATTTTTTTCTTCACGAAGACTTGCTAGCTTTTGTCTTCTTAAACTGATAATTTCATTTTCACTTAACGTTTCTTCATTCATAGGTTCACTATTCCTCAATATCACTAAGGCCTATTTTTAGGCTAGCCTCTAAAAATTTATCAATATCACCATCTAACACAGATTGCGTATGACTTACTTCAACACCCGTACGTAAATCTTTGATACGTGATTGATCTAAAACATATGAACGAATCTGACTGCCCCAACCAATATCCGATTTTGAGGCTTCAAGCGCCTGTTTCTCTTGATTTCGTTTAGATTGTTCTAGTTCATAAAGTTTTGCGCGTAATTGATTCATTGCTTGTGCTTTATTTTTATGTTGTGAACGGTCATTTTGACATTGCACAACTGTGCCTGTTGGTACGTGAGTTATTCGTACAGCAGAATCGGTACGATTGACATGCTGACCACCCGCACCACTTGCGCGATAAGTATCAATTTTAAGATCTGCTGGATTAATTTCAATTTCAATACTGTCATCTATTTCAGGATAAACAAAAACAGAAGCAAACGATGTATGTCGACGATTACCTGAGTCAAATGGAGATTTTCGTACAAGACGATGTACACCTGTTTCAGTTTTTAACCAACCAAAGACGTATGCACCTGTAAATTTGATGGTTGCACAACGAATACCAGCAACATCACCAGCTGAACATTCAATCAATTCGGGCGAAAAATTTTTGCTTTCACCCCAACGCAAATACATGCGTAATAACATTTCAGCCCAGTCTTGTGCCTCGGTACCGCCAGATCCAGATTGTATATCAAGGTAAGCATCACAAGCATCCATAGGATCTGCAAACATTCGCTGAAATTCTAATTGAGCAACAGCCTGTTCATAATTTACGATGTCGCTAACTATAGACTCGATAGTATCAATATCTCGTTCATCATTTGCAAGTTCAATTAGCTCAAGTGCATCATTAATTTGATGAGTTAAGATATCTAAATTATTAACAACATTAACTAATAAAACACGTTCTTTACCAAGTTTTTGTGCCGCTTCTGGATTATCCCATATATCAGGCTGTTCTAATTCTTTATCAACTTCTTGTAATCGTTCTTTTTTAATATCGTAGTCAAAGATACCCCCGGAGCGCTTTCACGCGCGCCTGAAGGTCTTTAAGTTGATGAATAGTAGGATTTATTTCTAACATTTTTTAGGTTCGGCTTAGCGTAAGTGTGTAACTTTTTAAACTGCAAGCAAACTGTTTTAAAGAATCGACACCAGTTGCCTCAGCTCGTTTACACCAATCATGTAATGCTTCAATTAATTCTTTCTGGCTTGCTGTTGTTTTTGTCCATATAGAAAGTAATTGGTTTTTAAATTCATAAACAAGTTTTACATTACTATTTTCGGCTAAAAATGAACGTAACTTTAATTTAGCTTCAACACTCATAATTGAGTCTTCACGAATCAATAATGTTTTAGCTTTATCAAATAATTTTCGACTTGATTGATTAACTTTATTACGCTCTTCATATAAAACAGGCAAAATCACTTCTTTGCTGTAATTTGACATTACTTGTAATTTATTATTAATAAAAACTTTTAATGTTTCAACATCAATAGAGTTTTTCTCCGGCGCAGCATGTAATTCAGGAATGGTTTTTCTTACTTTTGCTAGCTTAAAGGCAGAAAGAATCTTTATATACATCCAACCTAAATCAAACTCCCACCATTTAACTGAAAATTTAGCAGAAGAGCCATACGCATGATGATTATTATGCAATTCTTCGCCACACGCTAAAATAGCAATCGGCGATACATTACGAGCAGCATCAGGGCATTCAAAATTACGATATCCCCAATAGTGACCAATACCGTTAATAACACCCGCAGCTAAAATTGGAATCCAAACCATTTGAATTGCCCAAACCGTTAACCCTAATACGCCAAAACAAAGTAAATCAATAATAAGTAACAACGCCACACCCTTGGCACTGTGTTTAGAATAAATGTTGCGCTCAAGCCAATCATTAGGACAGCCATGCCCATAGCGCTCTATAGAGTCATGATCTTTACGTGCTTCACGATATAATTCAGCACCTTCAAAAAATACTTTTTTTATGCCAAGAATTTGTGGACTGTGTGGATCATCCTCAGTTTCACATTTAGCATGATGTTTACGATGAATAGAAACCCAGTCTTTAGTGACCATCCCTGTTGTTAACCACAACCAAAAACGAAAAAAATGTGCAATCACCGGATGAAGATCCATAGAGCGATGTGCTTGGCAGCGATGCAAATAAAGGGTTACAGCAGCAACTGTTATATGCGTCAACGCCAATATTACAACGATATAGCCCCACCATGGCAAATCAAAAAAACCAAAAATCATACGGTTACCACCTTATTCACTGCATAAATTTATGCGATTACATTTTAGATTCTGTTAATCTAAAATAGTTGTGTATATAATACCAAATCATGGCGCTTGTGCAATATTATTTAAACAAAAGGATCCGCTAAACACTATGCCAGAACTGCCTGAAGTTGAAACCACAAAGCGTGGAATCGCCGCTTATGCAAAAAACACGCTTATTCAACAAGTTATTGTACATAATCCGCGCCTACGCTGGCCTGTCGACTTAACACGCACCAAACAACTTGCAGGCCAAATAATTCATTCAGTGCAACGTCGTGGTAAATACTTACTGTTTTTCTGTGATTATTTACATTTTATCATACACTTAGGTATGTCAGGTAGTTTACGTATGACACAACATGACGAGCATATAAAAAAACATGATCATATTCAACTCGTCTTAGACAATCAACAAACTATTACATTTAATGATCCACGACGATTTGGTTGTTTTATTGTCACGCCAGAACCATTAAATCATAAATTAATTACCAAACTAGGGGTAGAGCCCTTGTCTGCTGATTTTCACGCTAATTATCTATACAAGCGCTTACAAAATAAAAAAATCAATATAAAACAATGCATTATGAACAGCCAGTGGTTAGTGGGCGTTGGCAATATTTATGCAAATGAAGCTTTATTTTTAAGCGGCATACATCCTTTACGCCCTGCAAATAGCCTATCGCACAGTGAATGTTTATTACTGGTTCAGCAAATTAAACAAATTTTGCGCACAGCTATACGTCATGGCGGAACGACACTAAAAGATTTCATTAATGCCCAAGGCAAACCTGGATATTTTCAACAAACACTTAATGTGTATGGACGTGCGAATAAACCTTGTCATCACTGCGGCAATTTACTTCACGAAACGCGCATTAATAGCAGAAGCACTGTGTTTTGTTCAGTTTGTCAACATTTAAATATTAATCAAACCCCTGCTTGAATTTAATACAGGACTATATTAGACTTGTGCTACTGATTTAGCTCATACCTAAATTGATAAACTATAAGAAAAATTATAAAAAGGTATTCGTCATGACAATTGAACAAGCTGATTTACAGCAAAAATTACAAGCAAATTTAGAGAATTTTTTAAACGAAATCTATCATTTTATCGATAAAGAGCCTCAGTATTTAGAGTACTACTTCCCTCAAAATACCGTCTATAATAATTTAGTTTTGGGAAAAAATCAGTCAGTGTATGATAAGACAGTAAGTATAAATAAGCAAAAAGGCACCTTCATATTTTCTAATAGTTACAAAGCATTTGTAGAGCTAAAATCATATTTTCATGATATAGATGAATTAAAAGAAAAATCAAATTTATCAAATATACGGCAATATATTTCTCAGTTAGATAATAAAACAAAAGCGCAATTGAAGAAAAACCATAGCCTTGTTCGTAAGAACGCCTCAAAGCTATTCGAGTTATTTGAAGCAATAGCGAAGAGCTACTCTAGTTTTTTCAAAATAATGAAAAATAAAATAGCTAAAACTCCCGTTTTGTTTTTCCAAGTAAAAACAGCAAAAGCAATAAACTTTCATTTAAAAAACTTTACAGAGGCATTTATTGCATTAACCTACTTAAATGAGAGTCCTTTAAATAAGGTTCAAAAAGTAAAAAATGAATTAACTTTCGAAGCACCTCCCAAACAGCAATGTTCACAACGTATAACATGCTAAAATTAAGTAAATTCATCTATTCGGTCTTATGCGGATGATGCTGTGTACTTTCATAATCAAATTTTAACTCATCGTTTTTAAGTTTGATAGTTAACTCCCCACCATCTGCTAATTGTCCAAAGAGTAATTCCTCAGCCAATGGTTTTTTAATTTTCTCTTGAATTAATCTCGCCATTGGCCTTGCGCCCATTTTATCATCGTAACCATTAATAGCTAACCATTCACGTGCAGTTTTATCAACACGTAACGTTACCTTACGGGCAGATAACTGTTCTTCTAATTCCATCAAGAATTTATCAACCACATTTTGAATGGTAGCCATATCTAACGGATCAAACTGAATAGTTGCATCTAGGCGATTACGAAACTCTGGTGAAAATAATCGATTAATATCTTTCATTGCATCAGTTTTATGACTCTGTTGAGCAAACCCAATTGACACTTTATCTAAAGAAGAAGCACCTGCATTAGTTGTCATCACAAGAATAACATGTCTAAAATCAGCTTTACGCCCATTCGTATCCGTTAACGTGCCATGGTCCATCACTTGCAATAATAAGTTGTAGACATCTGGATGGGCTTTTTCAATTTCATCTAATAATAAAACTGCATGCGGATGTTTAGTCACAGCATCAGTCAATAAACCGCCCTGTTCATGCCCAACATAACCAGGAGGCGCACCAATTAAACGGGATACAGTGTGTTTTTCCATATATTCAGACATATCAAAGCGTAGCAACTCCACACCAAGAATCAGTGCCAATTGCTTTGTAACTTCAGTTTTACCGACACCGGTAGGTCCTGCAAATAAAAATGAACCAACAGGTTTTTCAGGCTCACGTAATCCTGCACGTGATAATTTAATCGCTGAACCTAAAGCTTCGATTGCATCGTCTTGGCCAAACACCATCATTTTTAAATCACGCACTAAGTGTCTTAATGTTTCTTTTTCATCGGTTGAGACTGTTTTAGCTGGAATTCTGGCTGCTTTAGATACAATTAATTCAATATCATTAGTATTAATCAATTTTTTGCGTTTCATTTCAGGCTGTAAAGCTTGATACGCGCCAGCTTCATCAATAATATCAATGGCTTTATCAGGGAGAAAACGATCATTAATAAATCGAGAAGATAATTCAGCTGCTGCTTTTAACGCACGCAATGAATATTTAATACCATGATGTTTTTCTAATGCGCCTTTTAATCCTTTGAGAATTTTATAAGTATCTTCAACCGTTGGTTCTTCAACATCCACTTTTTGAAAGCGCCTTGCTAGCGCTCTATCTTTTTCAAAAATACCCCGATACTCTTGAAAAGTTGTTGCGCCAATACACATAATTTCACCATTAGTTAGCAATGGCTTGATTAAGTTGGCTGCATCCATGACTCCACCTGAAGCAGCACCTGCACCAATAATAGTGTGAATTTCATCAATGAATAAAATGGCACCAGACTCTTGCTTAATTTCATTAAGTAAAGCTTTAAAGCGTTTCTCAAAATCACCTCGATATTTCGTACCCGCTAATAAATTTCCCATATCTAATGCATATACATGATAATTGGCAATTAATTTAGGAACTTTAGCTTCAACAATTAGTTTTGCTAAACCTTCCGCAATTGCAGTTTTACCTACACCCGCTTCGCCAACTAATAAAGGATTATTTTTTCTGCGGCGGCAAAGCACTTGTATTACACGTTCAACCTCAGACTCGCGTCCAATCAGCGGATCTAAAATACCATCCATCGCTTTAGCATTAAGATTAACTGTATACGCTTCTACAGCTGATGGCGCATGAGTGAACATACCATCAGAATCAGTTTCAATACTACTCTCTTGCTCACTCGCATCAATATCATTCTCTGATTGATTTTCCTGAACTTTGCTAATACCATGCGATATGTAATTTATAACATCTAATCTGTTAACATTTTCTTGTTTTAAAAATACCACGGCTTCACTATCTTGCTCGCTAAATATTGCAGCAAGCACATTGGCGCCTGTTACTTCAACATGTGATTGCCCAGCTGATTGTACGTGGAAAACTGCGCGTTGTAAGACACGCTTAAAACCTAGTGTTGGTTGCGTTTCTCTATCTGAACAGCTATCGGGAATTCTGGGTGTTGTATCGTCAATATAATAATTAAGATTCGTTCTAAGCTTTTCAATGTTACTACCACATGCACGCAAAACCCCTACCGCCGATGTATTATCTAATAATGCCAATAACAAATGCTCAACGGTCATAAACTCATGACGCTTATCCCGCGCGTCATTAAAAGCCATGTTTAATGTAAACTCCAGCTCTTTGCTTAACATGTGACTATCACTCCTCTAAAATCATCGCTGTTATTTAATCTTTTATATACGATAGAATATATGTAAAAATATCATTGGTTTTCATCATGTAATAATATTTATCTTCTTACCATAACATTAGCTTATATTCATGCACTCTGCCTAGCTTGTTTTTAATAAATTTTACGATTGGAATTTTTTTGAATCACTTCGCTCCTATCTTGAACAAAACTAACAATTTTTTGAGCATAAGTTTACAAAAAATTAATCACTAAGCGCCCAAATTTTCTTTAAAAAATTATTGAACTCTTTATGCGTTTTTCTGTCAACGCTTGCAAAATAATAGCATTTCTTAAAATAAGATTGATATGCAGAGTGTTAATGAGATATCTTTTATGGCTAGCTGTTTATAGATAAAAAACGCTCAAGCATTATTGACTAAAAGCTATTCAAGCAAGAAAAAATGAAGTTAAAAATATCGAACTGAAATGCTTTTGATACAGATACGTTTAAAAGAAACATATAAGTAATTATGTGGAAACAATAAACAAAAATCTCCCCACGCAATGACGTGGGGAAGATATACTGAATAAATTTTTTATCCCATATGTTGAATCATAGCATCACCAAATTCAGAACAAGATAATAATTTAGCATTATCCATTAACCGCTCAAAATCGTAAGTGACTGTTTGCGCATCTATCGCGCCTTCCATACCTTTAATAACCAAATCAGCTGCTTCTGTCCAACCCAAATGTCTTAACATCATTTCAGCAGATAAAATTAAAGAGCCTGGATTGACTTTATCTTGCCCTGCATATTTTGGCGCTGTACCATGAGTTGCTTCAAATAAAGCAATACCATCACCAATATTCGCACCAGGAGCAATACCAATACCACCAACTTGTGCTGCCAATGCATCAGAAATATAATCGCCATTTAAATTCATCGTAGCAATAACATCATATTCATCTGGACGTAGTAAAATTTGTTGTAAAAATGCATCAGCAATAACATCTTTAATGATAATTTCTTTACCTGTTTTAGGATTTTTCATTTTGTGCCATGGGCCGCCATCAAGTGGTTCAGCACCAAATTCTTCACGTACTAGTTCATAGCCCCAATCTTTGAAAGCACCTTCGGTAAATTTCATGATATTACCTTTATGAACTAAAGTTAGTGAACTGCGATCATTATCAATTGTATATTGGATTGCACGACGAACTAAGCGAGATGTTCCTTCTTTCGAAATGGGTTTAATACCGATGCCACAATGTTCAGGAAAACGAATTTTATGTACACCCATTTCATTTTGAAAAAATTCAATGACTTTGTTTGCTTCAGCAGTATCTGCTGCCCATTCAATACCCGCATAAATATCTTCTGCGTTTTCACGAAATATAACCATATTGGTTTTTTCTGGATGTTTTAAAGGACTCGGTGTACCCGAAAAATAACGAACAGGTCGTAAGCACACATATAAATCTAATTTTTGTCGTAAAGCCACATTTAATGAACGTATGCCGCCGCCCACAGGCGTGGTCAAAGGACCTTTAATTGCAACTGCAAAATCTTTAATCGCCTCTAATGTTTCTTCTGGTAACCAGACATCTTCACCATAAACTTCTAGCGATTTTTCACCCGTAAAAATTTCCATCCATTCAATTTTACGTTTACCTGCATAAGCTTTTTCAACTGCACTATTAATTACTTTTTTCATTACTGGCGTGATATCAGCGCCGATACCATCACCCTCAATAAATGGGATTATTGGATTTTCAGGCACATTTAATGAGAAATCTTTATTGACAGTAATTTTTTCACCACTTGATGGCACTTTAATATGTTGATATGTCATGTAATTTACTCCATAATTTAGGGTTCTGTTAAACCTCGAGAAAACAGATTCAATGGCTATTGGACATGTTTTTTGAGCCATGAGAATAGCATAACTAACAAAAAATCGATATGCCAAAAATTATTTTATTTAATAAACCCTATGAAGTTCTTTGTCAATTTACTGATCAAAGTCAGCGTGAAACACTTGCTGACTATATAAAATTACCTGATATTTATCCTGCCGGTAGGCTTGACTATCAAAGTGAAGGATTACTCATTTTAACCGATAACGGTATTTTACAACATAAAATTAGTCACCCTAAGTTTGATAAAGCGAAAACATATTGGGTGCAAGTTGAAGGCATTCCTTGTGAATCTGCACTAAAAAGCCTAAAAAATGGTGTTAAATTAAATGATGGCTGGACCAGACCTGCCAAAGTACAGTATCTTGCCCCCCCTTTGAATCTTTGGCCGAGAAATCCACCTGTACGATTTAGAGCTAATATTCCTACAAGCTGGTTATCTATCACATTAACAGAAGGTAGAAATCGTCAAGTTCGACGCATGACAGCGCATGTTGGCCATCCAACGCTACGATTAATTCGTATGCAAATCGGAGAATGGCAACTCGGTCATTTACAGCCAGGAGAATGGAAGATACTTTCTGTTCGATAAAAAATCATTATCATTATATTATTCAAACAATCTTATTTGTAACTTAATGAACTATCAAATGCCACGAATACCTTGGATAAAGCTTATACTCAATTAAGTTATTGAGCAGCGAATAACAATCCGCCACAAAAAATTTTTATTTAAACTTCGCATTTCAATGTCGCTTGGGTATATACTTATGTCATTATGCAAACTAGGAGCATCAGTATGTTAGGTTTTAAACATAACAAAAAAGATAATTGTATTGAAACTTCATTAACCGGAAAACCTTTACTTACAACCCCACAATTAAATAAAGGTACGGCATTCACCCTTGAGGAGCGCCATGACCTAAAGCTAGTCGGAAAGTTACCCGCCAGAATTGAAACTTTAGATGAGCAGGTAAAACGTTGCTATGCCCAATTTAAAACATACAAAGGAAATCTTAAACGAAATTTATTTTTGAATGATTTACATGATACCAATCAAGTTTTGTTTTATAAAATGGTTAGTGAACATCTTGCAGAAATGTTACCCGTTATTTATACACCAATTGTTGGCACTGCTGTAAAAAAATTCTCTGAAGAATTTAGACGCCCACGCGGCATATATCTCTCCTATCAAGAACAAGACTATATTGAAGAAATTTTAAACAACCGCTCTAATCCCGAAATTGACTTAATTGTTGTAACCGATGGTGAAGGTGTCTTAGGTATTGGTGACCAAGGCGTTGGCGGCATGGATATTCCGATTGCAAAATTAATGGTATATAGTCTCTGCGGTGGTATTAACCCTTGCCGAACACTGCCTATTTTATTAGATGTTGGTACAAATAATGAAGAATTATTAAACGACCCGCTGTATTTAGGCTGGCGTCATCCACGTTTAACAGGTAAAGACTACGATAATTTTATTTTAAAATTTGTACGCGCCGTAGAAAAGTTATTTCCGCATATTTTCTTACACTGGGAAGATTTTGGTCGAGAAAATGCCCGTCGGAACTTAGAGCGTTTCCAAAAAGAAGTGTGTACATTTAACGATGACATGCAAGGCACTGGTGTTGTTACACTTGCTGCAATTTTAGCAGCAGTACACACAAAAGGTGAAAAACTTAATGAACAACGCGTGGTTGTTTTTGGTGGCGGTACTGCAGGTACAGGTATTGCAGATCAAATTGTTGATGCGATGGTGCGCGAAGGTCTAAGTCGGGAAAAAGCTTATCAACAATTTTGGATGTTAGACAGACCAGGCTTATTAACATCAGATATGTCTGATTTAACAACGTTTCAAAAAAATTATGCTAGAACGCCTAAAGAACTCGAAAAATGGACGCTTGCGCATGGCAATGTTGTAACACTTAATGATGTTGTCAATAATATTCAACCAACCATTCTAATCGGTTGCTCAGCGGTGCCTGGTGCGTTTACGCAAGAAATTATTTCAACCATGGCAACTCATACCGAACGCCCTATTATACTCCCTTTATCGAATCCAACAGAACGTTGTGAAGCTGTACCTCAAGATATATTAACTTGGACACAAGGTAAAGCGATGATTGCTACCGGTAGTCCTTTTGATAATATTGATTATCAAGGTGTTGAAGTACGTATTGCGCAATGTAACAATGCGTTTGTTTTTCCGGGTATTGGATTAGGTTTAAATGCCGTAAAAGCAAAACATCTCAGTGGCGATGCGCTTTGGGCAGCATGCAATGCGCTTAGTGACCATTCCCCTGTCATGAAAAATCCTATGGCACCATTATTACCAGCATTAGATGAAGCAAAACATATTGCATTAAAAATTGCTGTTGCTGTTGCAAAGCAAGTTATCAAGGAAAATAACCATACCGTTGATGTAGATGATGATTTAGAAACATATATTCAAGCCCAGATGTGGGAACCAAAATATTTGCCTTTCAAACGTGTTGACTAAAGCATAACAGTACACCCTGTGCCAAAAATGGGTTATGAGTTTTTGGCACAACCCTGTGTCTTATTATTAATTTGCGATAAATCTTAGTTGACAAACCTCAAAAAAAATTAGACAATTGCGAGCACTTGATGGCTATGTAGCTCAGTTGGTTAGAGCGCGGCACTCATAATGCTGAGGTCGGTGGTTCGAGTCCACCCATAGCCACCAAATATCACTGGGTCTGTTCCGGAGACATAAATTAAAGATTACCCCTAAAAAAACTTTCAGCTTGATCAGTTTGCATATTTTTATTCAGTGTAGCGTGAGGTATTTCTTCTTTTGTTTCATCAATAAAATTAATAAATAAGCTATTTTTTTGCTTATCTTGTTTTAAATACGCAAGACTCAAATAACTTTTAGTTGTTGTTTCTTTATTTGCCGCTTGTTTCTCTGGCTTGATAACGTTATTTGATGCGTGGTATAAATTTGGCGCATCATGATAACCAGTATGTGTCTGCAAGACTTCTTTTAAACAATTACATTTAAAGTCCTCAATAAATAAATGAAGTTTCTGGAAGCGTTTTTGTTCAAATAACTTCCAAAGCTGCCAAGAAAATGGTTTGTTCGCAGCGCAAAAGCACTCTAACTGTTTAACGGTCTGTATGGAATCCACTTGTCCGTGAACAAAAGCCGCAAGAATTTTTTGTAACTGTGATTTATATAAGTTAATTGAACAATAGGCTAAAAATTCATCCATTGAAAGTCTAGAATCTGGTAATGAAAGAAAAGCGGCCAAACGTTCCATCTGTGCTTGACTAAAATATCGTGTCTTTAACTTTTCGCGCCTTAACTGTTCATATTTATAATTAACACGAAATAAACTTTTATGTGCTTTTTTTCCAAATTCACGATTATGAAGTTTAGTGTTTAATTTTAGGCGTTTTTCGCTCTTAATTAATAACGCATTTATTTTTTTATTCTTCATCATGAAATCCTTCTCTAAATTTAATTTCTACAGATTAAACACTTCAATTTTTTACAACAAGCCAATAACCTTTGTTTTTTTTGTGGATAACCTGTGTAATTTCTGGGAAAATCGTATTTTCAGGTTTTAGATGAATATGGTATTATTTAAACTGTTTAATTTTGCACATTTTTAACCCAAAAATAAACTTACTAACTATAGAGGCTGATATGAATAAAAAAATTATTGCGCTCGTTTCACTGACACTATCTCTTAATGCATTTGCAATACAACCTACTAACTTAGCTACCGACAAGAAAGACATTAAGCAATATGTGAATTCTGGCCAATACAATCAAGATATAAGTGCAATTACGACTCAAGCACAAACTTATCTCGCAAAAAGAGTCAGCGAAAATAAACAATTAGCACAACCCAAAAAATTGGCTATTGTTCTTGATATTGATGAAACAAGCCTAAGTAATTATCCAGACATGACCAAACTGGATTTTGGTGGCACAATGAAAACAATTAATGAAAAAGAAGGCGAAGGTCACGACCCTGCTATAAAACCTACCTTAGCACTTTATAATTATGCCAAAAATAATCATGTTGCTGTATTTTTTATTACAGGTAGACGCGAAAATGAACGCGCAAATACAATTAAAAATCTTCAAGCAGCCGGATATAAAAATTGGAATGGCTTATATTTAAAGCCTCAAAATTTTCAAGCTAAAACAGCTAGCGCATATAAAACTAAAATACGTCAAGCTATTACAAAACAAGGCTACGATATCGTATTAAATATGGGGGATCAACAAAGTGATTTAAATGGTGGATTTGCTGACAAAACTTATAAACTACCCAACCCATTTTATCTTGTGCCATAATATCAATTCTTTTCATTAAGGAATAATTTAAATAATGCTTAACAAGGATGTTTTATTTTTTTTTCGTTGCTGGCTTGGAATTGCAGGTATCAGTAAAAAAGAAACCAAGCAAACGCAACAGTTAGGTAAGCGTTTTGAAGTCAGCATGTTGGTAATTGCATTGTGGCTGCCTATAGAATGGTATTCACAAAGTCGCGGTATATTGCCAACTGCTTTTTATAATGTCACAAACTGGATTATTTGGTTAGTTTTTTTTGCAGAGACTGTTGTTATGACAATGGTTGTTCGACACAAGTTTTACTACCTAATAACTAATTGGCTGAATCTAGCTATTATTATTTTATTATTTCCTTTTTTTTGGCCTCCTATTTATTTAGCCACTATCGTACGAATCATGCGCGTTTGCTTAATGTTTCGTTTTTTAATACCTTGGCTTGAATTTAGCACGTCTTTTTTATCACGTAATCATTTAGGTACAACCATTATTGTTGCAGTCTTATTAACGACAGCCAGTGGCTTGATTATTGCAACTTTTGATCCTGGTGTGCCTAATGCTGTCGCGGGTATTTGGTGGGCTTGGCAAACTATTACGAGCGTTGGCTATGGTGATATTGTGCCGGTCACAACCCTAGGACGTCTAATGGCGATTTTAGTGATGATTTTTGCAATTGGTTTATTAGCTGTTTTAACAGCAAATTTTTCTGCTTTTTTTATTGAACGAGGTGAACATAGCGAAAAACATAAAATTGCAGAATTACAAAAAACCCTCAAACGATTAGAAGATAAAATTGATAGCATAAGCAATAGCATTAATAAGTGAAATATTTTATTTTACCTTTAAAAACAAGTATTATACTATATAATTATTCAACTGGCTCTTGCTTAGTTGTACACATTTAACTCAATTATTATATACTTATAGTGTTAGAAAAATTTATAAAAATCTCTAACAAAGGTTGTGGTAAACATAATATGCTTTGCGTGAATATAGTGGAGAAAATCATGAATACTGAAAAAGTTAAATTAGCCGTTATTCCTTTAGGATTAGCTTTTGGCATTTTATGGGGCTTGGGCATCTTAATCACCGGTGTTGTATCAACATGGCATGGCGTGTGGGGAATGGATTTTGTTACAGCAATGGGCTCTGTGTATGTCGGCTACACGAATACTTATTTAGGTAGCATCATTGGTGGATTATGGGGATTTGTCGATGGCTTTATCACTGGTATTATATTGGCATGGCTTTATAACTGCCTAACTTGTTGCTTTTGTCGTAAATGTCACAAATAAAACAAGGTTAGTCAGTTATGCTCGAGTTGTTTTCTCAAACAATACATAGGTGTAGATTTTATTTGCGTTAACTATTTGTTAAGTAAATTTAAATATAATCAATATCATACCAAGACCAAATCATGAGTCGCAAATTTTATTATAAAAATGGGTGAAATAAATATGCAGTTCAAAGTGAAAAATTTTCATTATCAAACAAATGAAAATAATCATGAATATGCTATGCCAACTGCAACTAAGCTATACCACAATGGAAAAATATTAATATATAATACCGGATTAAAAAATAGTCAAATCGTTGACGTCGATATTTTAAATCCAGATGGCGAAATAATTACAACGATTAAAAATATGTCTGTTTCAGATTTACCTGGCTCAGATGTTTTAGTTGAGGAAAACGATCAGGAAAAATACATAAAAATAAAAAATGGTCAAATAAAAAACATCGGGAAAATTGAGCGTGATATCCATTTAATGAAAATACAAATTGATAAAGTTCTCGAGCCATTTGAATCATACTTAATGGAATACAATGAAAACAATAAAACATATTTTTTAGATCTATCATCGCCTTATGAACCAGAAATAACTCATAAGGATAGAATAAAATACCTTAACAATAGAAGACTTATACAGCAAAAATTAGCGGCTTTAACCGCTTTAAATATCGATGACAATAAAGAATTGGCTAAATACATTAATACTACAAAAAATAAAATGCAGACTATTGATCAAAATGAATACTTAATCGATGCTGAAAAAGGATACATACCATCTTCCAAAAATCAATATTATGCGCAAGATTTTCATTATACTAAACAAGATGGCAAAAACGCGCTTTATACAGGTGAAATGGATATTAAACAGAACTTTTTAGATGAATCAATCTACCATATTGATCTTATTGATGAAAACGGAGATAAAACTAGCATAATAATTAATAATGAAGAACTAAAATTTTCAGGGGCAATTATTAGAAACGGTCAGTTATTTAACATTGATTATAATAAACTTGATGGGGATGGCTTACCATCTTTTGAAGTCAATAGCGTCATAAATTCGCAAGCAAACGATGATGATGATAATTTGCTTAATGTTAACGCTAGTGATGCTGAAGATTTAAGTGATGACGTTATGGGTGAAAATTCTGACACTTCTATTGATAGCGAAACACAATCTAGTGATGAGCTAACAGAGTCTGGAAACCTAGACAAAAACCAGAGCGAAAGTCAATCCAATGATAAAGGAAAAAACTCCTCACTAGATAAATCTAACATGGAAACAAGCAGTGATGCAGATTTGCTTAATATTAGCACTAGTGATGCTGAAGGTTTAAATGACGTTGTTATTGGTGGAAATCCTGACATTTCCATTGAAGAAGAAAACTCCTCTGTTGAGGTTGAAGCAACAGAGTCTGGAGGCATAGCCAAGGAAAAAGACGAAAGTCAATTCAATGATGAAGGAAAAAGCTCCTCTGTTGAGGCAACAGAGTCTGAAGACATAGCCAAAGAAAATGACGAAAGTCAATTCAATGATGAAGGAAAAAGCTCCTCTGTTGAGGCAACAGAGTCTGAAGACATAGCCAAAGAAAATGACGAAAATCAATCCAACGATAAAGGAAAAAACTCCCCCCAGAATAATTCTGACATGAAAAGTAGCGACGATAGCATCATTAGCGAGCACACAGTAGAAAATATAGAACAGTCTACTCCAGATGCGCAAAACACAGAAACGGCAAATCCCGAAAAAATAGTCAAAATTGATTTAAGTCACGTTCCCGAGTTTATCAGGCAAGTTAATAACTATAATAAAAGTGATGCAATAAAACAATTAAATGCTGAATTACAACAGATAGAAAAGGCTATTGGTCATTTAGAAAAATACTTATCCTTAAAAGAAGAAAATAATCAAGTAATGTCACGGCTAGATTCTGATTTTATCAACAATTTAGAGACTACCCTTGATAATCTACAAGTAAAAACAGAATCTATAAAAAAACAATTCAGAGAAAATCAAAATTTAATAAGTGACATCAAAGATAATTTTGCTTGTTTTGCGCATTATTTCAAGAATGATCTAGATAAGAATGAATTAATTATTGATGGTAAGACTTCCACAGGTACGGAGGCATTTAAGAAATTTAACTCACTATTTCGCATGCTAAATAATGCCGAGGCTGAAGCAATAACCAAAACCATTGATGTGATTGAAAATTTTCCGCTAACTGACATTAAAGAACGTATCACGACTCTATCTAAAAAAAAGGTAGATAATGTTATTGCTAATGTCGAGAATGAAAAAATCACTTTGAAAAAATCCGAATTAAAAGAAGATGGTAAATTTACAAATCATTCATCCGAAAATGTTGCTTATACGCAAACAAATAAAACAATAACCTTAACCAAAGATCAGGCTGAAAAGTCTAGTTTTATCACTTATTCCGAAATGCTCTATCAAGGATATCATCAACATGGCGCTAAGAAAACTATACCTATCACAGTAGGTAGTACAAAGGCATTATTATGTTTGATTGCAGCAGCAAAGGCATTAGGCATAGAAATTGACAAACTAAAGTTTCAAACAATCGATGGCAATGGCAAAATGACTCCCATTCCACCAGAAACAATTAAAAAATATGCTGATGAAATGTCAAGTTATACGCGAGAGGATAAATCAACGCAATTGAGAGAACTAAATATTAATCTTAACGATTCTAAGATAACGACCGTTAAAGAACTCTATCAACATGTAAAAACACATGCTATGGAAAACGAATTGTCGATACATCGTAATCTTACCTCTGAACTAAAAACTAAAAGAAGTAAATCTCAAAAAGCACGAGCAGGTAGTGATGAGATGCTTAAGGGAATAATTGAAACTAGTCAAAAACTAAATGAGGAGGATGGCGCTTCAGCCTTAAAGACATTAAAAGACAAGGCATCATTAGCATCAAAACATCAAATAGATATTAAAAAAAATACCCCTTGATTATCATAGGCACGATTTGTTGATAGTCTACATAGGCATAGTCAAATCAATCTTATTTTTAATGTCATTTGGATTGATGTTCAAACAACTCATAAAAAATAAAAAATACTGACACCACACTTCGCATTTTGCCGTGATTTGGGTATAATGTATGCAATCAAGTTAAAGATTCAATCGTGTCTAAATATAGACATCAAACCATACAGTTTTAAGTAATATGCAAAATTTAAATCAAGCTAAAAAAGTCATCGTCGGTATGTCCGGCGGTGTCGATTCATCAGTAGCTGCCCTATTATTAATTGAACAAGGCTATCAAGTTGAAGGCTTGTTCATGAAAAATTGGGAAGAGGATGATACCGATACACATTGTGCCGCCAGCATCGATATTGAAGATGCACAACAAGTTTGCAATCAATTAAACATAAAATTACACCGCGTTAATTTTGCTGCTGAATATTGGGATCATGTATTTGAGCACTTTTTACATGAATATAAAGCTGGCCGCACCCCTAACCCAGATATCCTGTGCAATAAAGAAATTAAATTTAAAGCTTTTTTAAACTATGCATTAAGCTTAGGTGCGGACTATATTGCAACTGGACATTATGTCCGCAAGCAAAATAACTTAGACCAAACAGTTTCAATGTTGATGGGATTAGATCAAAATAAAGATCAATCCTACTTTCTTTATGCACTTAACCAATACCAAATTAAACATGCGCTGTTTCCTATCGGCGAATTAGAGAAAAAACAAGTACGTGCACTTGCTAAGCAACAAGGTTTTGATAATCATAGTAAAAAAGACAGTACCGGCATTTGTTTTATTGGCGAAAGAAAATTTAAAGACTTTCTTAATCAATATCTCCCAGCACAATCCGGCCAAATGGTAACCCCTGAAGGTAAAGTGATAGGGCAACATGATGGATTGATGTACTATACCTTAGGTCAACGAAAAGGACTCAATATCGGCGGTACAAAAGATGGGAGCGAAAGCCCATGGTATACCCTAGGAAAAAATCTTGAGGAAAATAAACTAATTGTTGGACAAGGCCATGACCATCCTTTGCTATATGCCAACAAACTTATTTGTAAACAACTCAATTGGATCGCAGGTCATGCTCCTGACCTTTCTATATGCTATCAAGCTAAGATCCGATATCGACAAGCAAATCAGCCATGTATGATACAATCAGTTAATGACGATACTTATCAAGTGATATTTGAGCAAAAACAACGAGCCATCACTCCTGGGCAATCGATTGTATTTTACCAAGACGATATCTGTTTAGGCGGAGGAATAATTACGGATTATGAATAATACACAACTCATGCATATTACCCTAGCGCTGGCTGGTGTCACACAGGCAGCAACTTTAGTGCAACAACTAGCAACAACAAAGACCTGTGATGAAGCTGCTTTTAATGCCAGTATTCATAGCATTTATCAAATTGATGCTAAAGATGTAACTTCAGTTTATGGCGAAGCAAAAAACTTAAAATTAGGCCTTGAGAATTTAGCGCTGCTTTTTTCTAAAGCACAATCAAGCACACAACGAGAAATAAGTCGCTATGTCGTTTCATTGTTACACGTACAAAAATTACTAATGCGCGACAAAGCAATGTTAATGACACTACAAAAAAAATTAAACTATGCGGTGACACAAGCAAATTATTTTCATGAAACGCATCCCACAGTAATCAACAACTTGGGGCATATTTATGCGGATACCATCAGCAACATGAAGTTTCGCATACAGGTTTTTGGTGCTAAAGACATAATATCCATTGATGAATACATGATGAAGATTCGTGCTATATTATTAGCTGGTGTACGTTCAGCTGTTTTATGGAATCAGGTAGGTGGTACACAATGGCAATTTTTGCTCTCGCGTCGAAAAATTGCCAAATGTGCAAAACAACTTATTATGCAAAATTAAACTGAAATCTTGCATACCAACCTTGATAACTAAAATTATCAGAGTTAGTCATGGTATTTGCTGTAGTTGCATCCAAGTAATCGTTGTCTACAACATCAAAATAGTTCACATCTTGGAAACCTAGTTCAATGCTCATAGAATTTGTTGGATTAAAATTATAAAGATAATTTAACCCAATGCGCGCATCTAACTCAGGAATTACTTGTGTATCATCGCCATTATTCAGTTTAACTGTGGAACTACTTGGATTAACAGTGGTCGTGTCACTATCAACATTACCGACAATTAACGAACCGCCAACAGTACCTACAAAAGAAATTCCCCAACCTAAATGCACAGCAGTATCAAGCCCTACTCGAGGACCAATTCCTTCAAAGTCTGAATCAAATTTAGCTGTTTGTGTAATGGCTGTATCCGTATCAAAGTAGTTGGCTTTATCAGTATTATCAATATCAGCAAATCGCACGCCAGCAAATGGGTGTAAATCAACGCGATGCCCGATACGTATCCATTGACCAAATAATAAATCAGAAGCAATATAGTCTTGCTCCTGCGTACCTTTTACACTTGAGCCATCGCCATTTAAAGTACTCAGGTTTTGTGTATTAAAAGGCGTTATAAAAATTTGTCCATTATTTTCACCAGCTATTTGTGAATTGGCACTATTTTTAAAACTTAAATTGGTAAATGATAATTTAACATCACGTGCACTACCAGGAATTAAGTAAGCAAGATCAACTGTACCACCAAAAGAGTAACTAGAATCAACAGACTGATTATGATGATAAATGGTATCAGAATTGATAGATTGAACTGTTCCATATTGAAAGTTTGCTGTTGGCTTCATATATAAAATTTCAGCACCGAAACTCCATACACCCACCGTATCAGGCGCAACAAGATTAACGCCTGTTGGTACAACAACACTATCGCCGACATGACCGGCAAATACAGCAGAGTTTAACCCCAATAAACTTAATGCAATCGCAATTTTTTTATGCATCAGACTTCCCTTCCTTATTTTAAAAGGGATATTATATGCAATATGCGAAGTTATAACAATTTATTTTTTTAAATGATAGTTACTCGCAAAATGTCATTTTTCAGAGGATAAAAGCCCATTATCCAGCGTTAAAATGCGATCCATACGCTTAGCGAGCTGCATGTCATGAGTAACAATAATAAAACTGGTTTGATACACCTGATTCAATTCTAGCATTAATTCGTAAACACTCTCAGCAGTTTTATTATCTAGATTGCCTGTCGGTTCATCCGCTAAAACACATAAAGGATTGGTTACCAACGCACGGGCAATAGCTGTTCGTTGCCTTTCGCCGCCAGATATTTCACTTAACTTATGATCCAGGCGATGTGACAAACCCACTCTGTTTAACACTTTTTCTGCGCGTTCACAAACTTGTGTTTTAGGAATTTTTGATAGCATGAGCGGCATACATACATTTTCAAATACACTAAATTCGGGTAGTAAATGATGCAATTGGTAGACAAAACCAAGCGTCTTATTTCGTAATTGACAACGCTTAGTTTCACTTAACGCATGAATATCGATATTATTAACTAAGACTTGTCCGTGACTTGGCTTATCAAGCCCACCTAAAATATGTAAGAGTGTACTTTTACCAGAACCGGATGAACCAATAATTGCAATTTGCTCACCTTTTTTAACGGATAAATCAATACCTTTTAAAACTTGTGTGTGGATACTACCCTCGTTAAAAACTTTTTCTAATTGCTTGCAATTTAAAATATCATTCATAACGTAATGCTTCCACAGGTTGAACTTTCGATGCGCGCCAAGCAGGATAAAGCGTGGCCACAAAACTCATTAATAAAGCAATAATGCCAACTTTTATCACATCACTCATTTCTAATTTTGAGGGTAAATAATTTACATAATAAATACTTGATGATAAAAATTGTACGCCAAATAACTGCTGAATCCAATTAACAATCTCCGTGACGTTTAATGCTAATAAAATACCTAAAGCCACACCAATGAAAACCCCTACAAATCCAATGGTTGTTCCCTGTACTATAAATATCGCCATCGCCGTTCTTGGTGTTGCCCCTAAGGTTCTTAATATTGCAATATCAGAAGCCTTATCTGTTACCACCATTACAAGGCTTGATACTAAATTAAATGCAGCAATACCAATGATCAGTAATAAAATTAAAAACATCATGGTTTTTTCCATTTGGATGGCTTCAAAAAAAGCGCCGTATTGCTGAGTCCAATTATTAATGATTGTATCAGGCGCTAAATCAGTTAATAATTTTTGGGATAATTCCGGTGCTTGATAAACATCATTTAACTTTAAACGTAAGCCACTTACATTTGAGCCTAATTGATAAAGCTTTTGAGCATCTTTTATATTAATATAAGCGTAACTTGAATCAAATCCAAAACCTGAGCCTGCATTAAAGATACCCACGACATTAAAGCGTTTATAACGCGGGACAATACCAACAGGAGTTAAAGATGCCACAGGTGTAATTAAGGTTACTTTACTGCCAATAGCTGCACCTAACTTAGCGGCCAAATCTGCACCTAAAATAATACCAAATTGTGTTGGTTTTAAGGCATTCAAAGAGCCTTGAATTAAAGTATCCGGTAATTTTGACATATAGGATTCTAATTTAGGCATAATACCGAAAATAATTGCTGGGTGGACTTGATCATTTGCGCTTAACATCCCCTGCCCAACCACATAAGGTGCTGAGTGTGACACTTCAGGATACTGTTTTACCTTATTTGCATAAGCTTGCCAATCTGATAAAAAATTAGAGTAAGAGCTGATTGTAACTTGCGGCGCCATACTAAAAACGCGTTTTTGAATTTGTGCATCAAAACCATTCATCACAGATAAAACAGTAATTAGAACCATGACCCCTAACGCAATACCTATCATGGATGAAGTCGCAATAAATGATATAAAATGATTACGCTTTTTGGCGCGAGTATATCTAAGTCCAATATTAATGGCGAGCGGTCTGAACATTTATTTCTCAATTAAATAATTAGTTGCCAATGCTTGTCATTTTACGATAAATTGATACTTAGCGCGAGGAAAAAAGGAAATAGCAATGTCTGGACTCAATAAAGTTGTCTCAACTTACGATCAAGCTCTAGCTGGTATTCAAGATAACATGACTATCATGTGTGGAGGATTTGGACTTTGTGGCATTCCTGAAGGTTTAATTCAATCTATTTATCAACGTAATATTAAAGGCATTACCTGCATTTCAAATAATGCGGGTGTGGATGGTTTTGGACTTGGTCTATGGCTTGAAAAAAGACAAATTAAAACAATGATTGCATCTTATGTTGGTGAAAATGCCTTATTTGAGCAACTCTCCATTTCCGGTGAAATGGAAGTTATTCTAACGCCACAGGGCACACTGGCTGAAAAAATTCGCGCAGGCGGCGCAGGTATTCCTGCCTTTTATACTGCAACAGGCTACGGTACGATGGTTGCAGCAGGTAAAGAAACGCGTGAATTCAATGGTAAAATGTATGTTATGGAACCCTCTCTTATTGCTGATTTTTCTCTGATTAAAGCTTGGAAAGCTGATAAATTTGGCAACCTCATTTATAAAAAAACAGCGAGGAATTTTAATCCAATCATGGCGACCGCTGGCAGAATTACTGTTGCTGAAGTTGAAGAAATAGTAGAACCTGGTGAATTAAACCCCGATGAGATTCACACGCCAAGTATTTATGTTCAGCGTGTCATCCAAGGTTCATTTGAAAAAAGAATAGAACGACTCACTATCAATGAATCTCAATAATTCAACGCAACTTAATGGAATAAAAAACATGAAACTATCCCGAGAACAAATTGCAAAGCGCATAGCACAAGAAATTAAAACAGGTTACTACGTTAATCTTGGTATTGGTATTCCAACATTAGTTGCTAATTATATTTCCGATGATGTCGAAATCATGTTGCAATCTGAGAATGGCTTACTTGGCATGGGTGCATATCCAACTAATGCTCAAGTAGATCCTGACTTAATAAATGCTGGCAAGGAAACAGTGACAGCAGCACGAGGGGCAAGTTTTTTTTCTTCCGCGGAAAGTTTTGCCATGATTCGCGGCGGGCATGTTGATTTAACTGTATTAGGTGCTTTTGAAGTTGATCAACAAGGCTCTATTGCTTCTTGGATGATTCCTGAAAAAATGGTTAAAGGTATGGGTGGCGCGATGGATTTGGTTGCTGGCGCAAAAAACATTGTAGTTGCAATGAATCATACGAGTAAATCTGGTGAATCTAAATTATTAAACAAGTGTACACTACCTCTAACTGGTTTAAAGTGTATCCACAAAGTTGTCACTGATATGGCCGTACTTGAAATTAAATCTGATGCTTTTCATTTAATAGAGGTTGCACCAGGGATATCTACAAATGACATTAAAGATGCCACTCAAGGGAAATTAATTATTTCAGATAATGTTAAACAAATGGAATTATAGCAAAATGAAAAAAAGCCCAAGCTTAAAGCTATCATTAACGCAAAAAATTTTATTTGCGATGTTATTTGCTATTGTAATTGGGACAGTTATACACCATTTTAAACAAATTTCGCTGGTTGAAAATTATTTAATTAATGGCATTTTTTACCTTGGAGGAACACTGTTCATTTCATTAATGAAAATGCTGGTTATTCCCGTTGTTTTTATTTCTTTAGTTTGTGGAACATGTGCGCTTGGCAGTGGAAAAGCACTTGGTCGTATGTCAATTAAAGCATTTCTTTTATATTTATCAACAACGGCCATCGCCATTAGCATCGGATTGATGTTTGCCATTGCAACAGGTATTAAAACACAAAGTACCATGGCAGTGACAGCGCCTGATATTCAAGCTAATTCGATCTCATTAATGAATATCTTTATTAATATTATTCCTAGCAATCCATTTCATGCCTTCGCAAATGGTGATATGTTACCGATTATCCTTTTTTCATTATTATTAGGTATTGCTATTGCTGCAGCCGGAAAATCCGGTGAGAAAGTACGTGAATTATTTTTACAGTTAAACGATGTCATTATGCAATTAATCCATATGGTTATTTTGCTTACGCCTTACGGTGTTTTCTGCTTAATTGCACGATTAGTTTCAGATGTTGGATTTAGTGCCATTCAAGGATTAGTGGGATATTTTCTAATAGTCATTGCTGCCTTATTGACACATTTAATTTTAACAAACGCATGCTTATTAAAAATTTTTGCAAAGTTAAGCCCACTTAAATTTTTCAAAAAAATGTATCCCGCAATGATTTTTGCTTTTTCAACCTCAAGCAGCAATGTTTCAATTCCTGTTATGCTGGAAACCGTTGAAAAAAAACTGCATGTCAAAAAGAGTATTGCATCATTTATTATCCCCCTTGGCGCCACCATTAATATGGATGGAACAGCAATAATGCAAGGCGTTGCGACAGTATTCATTGCTAACACTTATCATATTCATTTATCCATTAGTGATTTTATAATGGTTGTAGTCACAGCAACTCTCGCTTCAATTGGTACAGCAGGTGTTCCAAGTGTTGGTTTATTTATGCTTGCTATGGTCTTGCAACAAGTCGGGCTACCCGTTGAAGGTATTGGCTATATTATTGGCATAGATAGAATTCTTGACATGATACGAACAGCAGTTAATGTTACTGGAGATGCGAGTATTGCTTGTGTAATAGCTCGGAGTGAAAATGGATTTACGACTTCCTCGCCCCTTCACGAATAACATTTTGTAAAAAGTGATAGGCTTTTTCAGGTAATTTAACATCAGCAATCAATATCCCTGACTGTTTACCATTCATACTTGGTACTAGAACATGGATTGAACCTAAGTGATATAGGCGCTGTATAAAACTTTCTTTCAATTCAACTTCTGTAATATTTTGGTAATTAATAATTTTTCTCTCAACATTCCAAAATCCTTCATAATATTCAAGGTGTTCTGAAAAAAATACGTAACGCGTTAAATCATAAGTGCGTTTATGTATAAAAATAGCGACTGTAGGTACGGCACAAAAGAAAAATAATGCTGAATAAAAAAAGGGTTGCCAGCTTACAACTGGTGCAGCATAAAACAAATGATGCACAAAGATAATAACACCACCTAAAGCACCACCAACAAAGGTCATATTAATTTGTACGACTAAATAACGTACAATTACTAACCAAATAATTAATACAGGCTTTAATACTGCTATAGGTTTTACTTGTTGTTCATGTGATTTTACATTAGCGACTTTACCACAAACACTGCATTGCTTTTCCTTACCACTTTTTTTTGCACCACATGTACTGCAATACATTTTTTAAACATCCTTGTATACGTTAAAATTAATTCAATTAATTAGTATATACCGAAAATACCTTAAAAGGCGATTTTTAACTAACGAGCTTCTAAGTACTCTATAATTAACTGTAAGTTTTGTCGACCGCGGAACTCATTAATATCTAGTTTATAAGCCGCAAAAACTTGTTGGCAATGGTGGTTTGGCCAAGTTTCTACATCTATATTAAATGCGATACCGTCAATTATTTTATCACTTTTTGGAATGCCCAGTAACATTTTTAAATGTTTTTGCCCAACAAGACGTTGATCTAAAACCGTAAATACGCCATCAAATACTGGTTCGGGAAAATGCTGTCCCCAAGGTTCAAGATATCGTAACTGTTCAGCTAAATGCATATTAAAAGAATCTGCGCCTAGCTCTCCGTCCGTATAAATTGTATGTTGTAAATCATCAGTAGATAAATGCTTGGCCACTTCATCAGCAAAGGCTTTTTTAAAGACAGGAAACTGATCTTCTTTGATACTCAGTCCTGNAGCCATTGCATGACCACCAAATTTTAAAATCAAGTTTGGATGCCGATTGTTCATATCTGCAAGTATATCCCGAATATGTACATTTGTTACAGATCTTGCTGAACCTTTTAGCTCGCCATCTCCACCTTTGGCAAAAGCAATGACTGGACGATATAATTTATCTTTAACGCGAGAAGCTAAAATACCAATGACACCTTGATGCCAATCAGGTTGATAAATTGCTACACCGAAAGGCAAATTATTTTGTGCTAAATTTTCAACTGAAGCCAGTGCTTTAAATGCTTCCTGCTGCATCTGATTTTCTATTGCTTTACGCTCATGATTGAGGCTATCTAATTGTTGCGCTAATAATAATGCTTGCTGATAATCATCAGCCAATAAACATTGAATACCTATTGTCATATCATCTAGGCGTCCAGCAGCATTAAGTCTGGGTGCAATAGCAAAACCAAAATCACTAGATACAACTCTACTTTCTTGTTTATTCGCAATCGCTAACAAAGCTTTTATACCAGGGCGTACTTTACCCGCACGAATGCGTAACAGTCCCTGTTGAACTAAAATGCGATTATTGTTATCTAAAGGCACAACATCGGCAACCGTACCCAATGCCACTAAATCTAATAAACTGCCCATATTAGGCTCTACAATATTTTGCGTTTTAAACCATTTTTTTTCACGCAACAGACTTCGCAACGCTAACATAACATAAAAAATCACACCAACGCCCGCAAGATTTTTGCTAGGAAATTGATCGGCTGGCTGATTAGGATTAACAATAACATCAGCATNCGGCAAGGTCTCAGCTGCAAGATGATGATCCGTGATAATAACATCCATCCCTAACTTTTTAGCTTGTAAAACGCCTTGATGATTCGCAATTCCATTATCAACGGTGACAATTAAATCAGGAGATTGCTGTGCTGCAACATCTACTATTTCAGGAGATAGTCCATAACCAAAATCAAAACGATTTGGCACTAAATAAGCAACATGTTGTGCACCAAACATCTCTAACGCAGAAATAGCAACCGCAGTGCTAGTTGCACCATCGGAGTCAAAATCTCCAATAATGAGTATTTTTTCTTGTTTTATTATTGCTTGATATAATCGTGCTGCTGCTTTATCAACGTTTAACATTAATTCAAAGGGATAAAGTTTACTTAAATTTTTTTCTAGTGATGCAACAGGGTCAATTCCTCTATTTTGGTAAATTTTCTGTAGCATAGGTGACAAATTGATTTGCGAAAAATCTTGCTTAAGTTTTGACTCTCTTCGTTTAACATTAATCATCTAGAGTTTTCCAAAAATTCGTTTAAATAAGCCAACATTGGCTTGTTTTAATTTAACTGAAACGTTATCAGCAAAACATAAATTAAGCGCTGTTATTTTTTTCTTTTTATAATCATTTAATAGTGGTCTAAATAAAGTATCATCCAAACTCGTCAAATAGCTCAATGGGTTTTGATGTTTATAAATATATGATTGCGTATCAATAAATAGAATATTTTTACAAGTATTTAATATATCTGCATTATAATTCGTAGCGCATGCAAAATGCTGATATTTTGCAAACACTTTAATATTTTCATCATTTGAAATAAAACCATCGTATTTAGCTACCCTCTCACCATTTCCCCAAAACCAAATTGCATTGATGCCTGATGAGCGTATTTGAGGCTGAGAATAGAATAACATTTGTAATTCATTAAACCATTGAAAAATCTTACCGTCTTCTGGTAGCGGCATTTTTTCGGCAATAGCCTCCCCAACAATCACTTCAGGCCTTGCATAACAAGTTTGTGTCAATGCCTTATTTGAAGAGACTAACCAAGATAGTTGATCCTTGAGTGGCAAAATACCTAACTGATAAGCTTTTGCCCATGTCTCTAAAACGGCATGCAAAGCTGATTTTACATTATCTTCTATTTTATGTGTATCAATTAAACGAAGATAACCTTGTGTTTGATCTAAATCAATATGAACACATTGTACTATAATTTCCCAGGTGTTTTCAGTTGATTTGTTATTATAACTGGCTAACGTTTTTGCTAATGGCAAATGGTTTATTGCAGCACTAACTTCCTTAAATAAAAATTTATCTGACTCACTATAATTAAATAGTTGCTTTAATGCTGGTAACTGCGCCAATACCTCTGCCCGATTTTGACTATTGATATACCCTGGCAAAAAAACTGTTAACTGATTAGACATGTAATTTTGCTTCTATTTGCTGATAGATATGAATATTATACCCAAACTTTAATCTATCCAAAAATACTTTATCGTAATTCTCGCATTTTAGGATGATTTGGGTATATAATAGCGCGTATTTATAATATTCACTAACCGAGGACTTCATGGCAAAAGAAGATCAAATTGAAATGAATGGTGTTGTACTTGAAACATTGCCTAACACCATGTTTCGTGTTGAACTAGAAAACGGTCATATTATTACAGCACATATTTCTGGTAAAATGCGCAAAAATTATATTCGTATATTAACCGGCGATAAAGTAACTGTAGAAATGACGCCCTATGATTTAAATAAAGGCCGAATTACTTACCGCGAAAAAAATTAATTTTTGTTATGTTTTATGTTCCTGCGCATAAGTGTGGGAACTTGTCCAACCTCACTTATACCTTCTCCTCTCGGGTCACTCGCAGCTGTAAGGTTATGCGTTTTTTTATTATAAATAACAACTTGCATATTACCATAAGGTGCTTTAGTTTTTTGCATTAAATAGCCCATAGCTATTAATTTATCAAGCACTACGTTGTTGAACGTATCAGCCTCATAGGTGACAATATCTGGATAAAACTGCATATGATATCTTGGTTGTGTAACAATTTCAGTCGCTGTTTTTCCTTCAAGTGCTGAAACCACAGCAAGCATTAACATAGTAACAATTTTACTACCGCCTGGCGTACCTAGTACAACTGTTTTGTCTGGTGACTGAATAATAGTGGGCGTCATACTTGATAATGGGCGTTTATTAGGAGCAATTAAATTATGCTCACCACCCAATAACTGATATGCATTAGTCTTATTAATACCAATAGCAAAATCATTCATTTGATCATTGAGTAAAACACCGGTGTCACCTGCAACAAAGCCACTGCCAAAAGGATAATTCAAGCTTAGTGTCGAGGAAACAATATTACCTTTAGCATCAATAATAGAATAATGAGTGGTATGCATACCCTCTTTATTCATAGATAAATCAAGAGAGGAAATCGTATCACTCGCGGTTGCTTTATTAGGTGAAATGCGTTGTAAAATTTGTGTCGCATGTTGGCTTGACAGTAAGTCTTTTAGTGGTATTTGATTGAAAGCGGGATCACCTAAATACTTATATCTATCGTAATAAATATTACGCATAAATTCAATCATATAATGCACTTGCATTATATGAGATAAGGAAAAAAAATCTGTTTGATTCATTAAATTTAACATGGTTTTCAAAGCAATACCGCCTGCTGAAGGTAATGGCGCAGTAATAATTTGATTATTTTTATAGTCAATAAATATAGGCTTTCTTATAATTACATGATAATTGTCTAAGTCAGACAGTGTCCAAATTCCACCCGTAGATTGCACTGCCTCAACCATATCTTTAGCAGTTTTTCCTCGATAAAAATCGTCACCTTCTGTTGAAGCGATTAACTGCAAAGTCTTAGCAAGCTTTGGTTGTTTAATTAAATAACCTATCGCTGGGATATCATTATTTTCTAAAAAAATTTTTGATGTTTGAGAGAATGCACGCAAGCTTTTTAAACGAAATGCGGCACGCTTTTGATAATAAGGGGTGACTACAAATCCTGCTTGAGCTAGAGTAATTGCAGGCTGTAAATCTTTTGCTAAAGATAACTGTGCATAATGCTGATGTAAATAAATAAGGCCTGCAACCTCACCTGGAATTCCAGCGGCTAAAGAACCATTAATGGCTGATTGATTATTGTCAAACATCGTTTGTGTTGCTTTAGCAGGCGCTGTTTCTCTTGCATCCAAAAATTGATATTTTTGATGCTTTGCATCAAAAAACAACCAAAATCCACCACCACCTATTCCAGAATTATAAGGCTCAGTAACAGCTAAAACACTCGCAACAGTAATTGCTGCATCAAATGCATTACCGCCAGATGTTAATATTTGTATACCAGCCTTGGTTGCATAAGGATTAGCACTTGCAACAGCATACTGTGATGTATTTGCGGCAAATAAAGCTAGAGGCATCGTAAATGTTGCAAATACAACTAATTTTCTAAGTCTTTTAGTAATCAACATCAAATGTTACTTTAAGCTTTAAAAACATGGGTTAAAGCATTGACAACACAAGGCGGTACAAATTTACCGACATCACCATCAAGCTTTGCTATTTCACGAACTAATGTTGAAGAAACAAAAGCATATTTTTCATTGGGGGTCATAAAGATAGTTTCAAGTTCAGGCGCTAAATCTTTATTCATTCGTGCTAATTGAAATTCATATTCAAAATCTGCAACTGCACGCAGTCCACGAATAATTAATTGTGCATGATTTTTTTGGGCGAACGTTATTAATAAACCTGAAAAACCCTGAATAGAAATATTAGGTGTTGTTTTAAAAATTTCTTCTCCAAGTTCAATTCTTTTTTCTACACTTAACAATGGCTTTTTATTAGGATTTTCAGCGATTGCAATAATAACATGTTCAAATATTTTTGCTGCGCGTTGAATAATATCAATATGTCCATTCGTCATTGGATCAAAAGTACCAGGATAAATAGCAATTTTTCTCATTCTTTATCTCCATTTGCAGCTCAAGCACGTATTTAAGTCAATAATATAGCAATTTAAGTTCAAAAGGCAAAACTTATATCTGCCTGTAACAATATCTATACCCAAACCACCTCAAAATGCGAAGTTATGATGAATTATTTTTGCGTGATTAGACGTTATGAGGTAAAGAATAACTGCTTATTATACACTGAAGAACCGCCAATCAAGGAAAAAGAGAAAGTTAAGAATCGTATTTCGAGGTAGTTTGGGTATATACAAGATCCTAACAAAAAAGAAGCAGTTAAAAATCGCATTTTCATGTGGTTTGGGTATATAATAATGTAAATTTTGTCACTAAAACGCATTTCAAAGGAATAAAATATGCCTAAAAATTATCAAAGTTTAGAAACGATAAGTCTCACTAACCATTTGCCATATATCCATGCAGGCGAAATTCCTGAAATTACACATATTGATGATCCTGCACTAGATGTATTAATTGACTTTAAATCAGTCAAAGCTATTACTATTCGTCAAAATGCGCCAATTACTGATGCACGAGCAAAAATGCAAGCGTGTGGTGTACATATGCTATTGGTCATCAATCAAGAGCATGGCGTTATTGGTTTAATTACTTCTGAAGATATTCTGGGTGAAAAGCCTGTTTTGGCCGCACAAGAAAAATTTATTTCTAGAGCCGAAGTTAAAGTCAGCATGATCTTAACGCCTATTGAAAAAATCATCGCCATTTCTTACGAAACCTTACGACTTGCAAAGGTTGCGCATATTATACAAACTCTTAATCAAGGCAAGCAACATTATGCATTAGTCATTGATCATAAAGATAACACGAATAACCTAATTATCAGAGGCATGTTTTCTTTATCACAAATCAGTAAACAATTAGATAAAAATGTACTCGATGATTTTTTACCAGCAAGCACACTTGCTGAACTTAACCGTAAAATAGATAATTAAATATATTATTTAGATAAAACCTCGAGTAGGAATTTAAATAAATACAAAGGGAAAAAATTAATGTCACTAAGAAATACTTATCAAAGTTATGGGCTAATTAGCAAGCTGCTACATGCCATTATTGCACTACTGGTAATATGCATGTTAAGTGTCAGCTTTTTTATGTCTGATATCGGCATCAGTAATATTTACACCATACATAAACTTACAGGCTTAAGTATTTTATCCTTCGCTATTATTATGTTGGTGTGGGAATTATTTAATCCAAAACCTGCATATCCTATTACCATGGCTAGGTGGGAGCAAATTCTGGCTAAAAGCGTTCACCATTGTCTACTCCTACTCATTATTCTGATGCCAATGTCTGGATGGATATTTAGTACTGCAGCAGGAAAGCCACCAATGCTTATTAATATTACCTTGCCATTTCCGGGCATAGCGCATTCCCAAACAGTCATACATTTATTCAAAGATGCACATAAAGTTATCGCATGGATAATTATTGGCTTACTCAGTTTACATATTTTAGCAGCATTAAAACATTGGTTATTGAATAAAGATGGTATTATGCAACGAATGTGGTCTTTTTCTCAAGATTAGATATTATCCTCCACAAAAAAGGAATAACAATGCGTTTTATTTTATTTATCTTAAGTCTTAGTATCAGCGTTATCAGCCTGGCTGGTACAGAACATGCAAACAACAATATTCAAATAGCAAATATTAGCGATCAAAACTCACCCACAGAAATGCAAAATAAAACTAACATTATTAAACTCATGCAATGGATGAATGCCGCCATGACAGATCCAACGCTTATTAATCAAACGGCAATTGAGCATTTTTTTCAACCTAATATTCAATACCGTGTAAACGGCAAAATTTATGCTGAAGACACAAAAATGCTAACTCAAAGATTCAAAACACTGGTGAAACTCCAACAGTCAGGCAAAATAGCGTTACCCATGAGCCACATCGCCCTTGCCGGAAATAATGTTGCAATTAACTATCAATTTGTCGTGAAAAATAATCATAATATTTCTCGCACCGATGATATTACTGCTTTAATACAATTTAAAAATGGAAAAATTAGTAGCTGGCAATCCGTAGCGGCATCCGTAAATATTAAATAAAAATAAGCTTAAGTATCTATAATAAGTTGATTATTGTTAATTAAATTACTAATAATAGCATCAGCACTCAACGAATTATTTGCTGTTGAATCGATGCCTTCTAATACCACTTGTTGAGTAATATCGCTACCAAGACCATTAGTTCTAACAGACATAACTGTATTGCTACCATCATATAAAAAAGATAAACATTCACCTAAATTAGCAGCCCTCTCTCCATCTAATAAATTGGCAAGATTAAGTATATCGCCATTACCCAAAGCAATACTAAAATCGGTTATTCTATCGACGGGTATCAATTCACTGTCGCCATCAGGCAAGTCAGATTTTTCGACAACATCAATAATCTGGTTTATGTCTTCTATTAAATATCCTGCAATAATTGAGCTTATCCTTGAAATTGATAGTTCTGATATTGAAACTGACAAACACACCAACTAGATAATATTAAGGCATAATTTAGACTCAGAATTTTATTGTTTAGATAAAAGTTTTAATTCAAAATATTTAAAGATTTTTGAACTTTATCCTATTATACTAAGAATCTTGTATTGCTAGATATAGAAGAATCAAAAATTAATCCTGCGGTTCAAGAAATGAAAATACTTTTCCAACAAAAGCGAAAAAAAATAATAGAAGTAAAGCAGCAACAGCTTAAAAAAGTCTCATCAGAAAATGATAAGGCTGCCAAGCTCACAATTAAATCAACAGATATGAGCCACTAGTTACGCTTGAGAGTGACTCATTTATGGAACACATTTATAATTATGACAGGTTATTAATGTGTACGTGTTCTGCTTTCTTTTTTAGTCGCTTTCTTTTTTTTAATGGCTGCAGGTTTATCGCCATCAAATAATTCATCTTCATCACTGATCGCTGATGGTAATTTATCTAATGCAATCGCAAAAACCTCATCAATCCAACGCACAGGTACTATTTTTAAGTCCTTCTGAATATTATCAGGAATTTGTTTTAGCTCAGGTGCATTATCGTGTGGAATAACGACAGTTTTAATTCCCCCACGCAAAGCTGCAAGTAATTTTTCTTTCAATCCACCAATTGGTAATACTTCGCCTCTAAGCGTAATTTCCCCTGTCATTGCAACATTTGCTCTAACTGGGATATTGGTAATGGATGAAACTAAAGCAATACACATGGTGATACCTGCAGAAGGTCCATCTTTGGGTGTTGCCCCTTCAGGTACATGAATATGAATATCATGCTTCTCAAAAAAAGTTTTGCTAATGCCAAGATGCTTTGCTCGACTACGTACAACAGTTAATGCCGCTTGAATTGATTCTTGCATGACATCGCCTAAATGTCCGGTATAAGTTGTTTTCCCTTTACCCGGAACAACTGCTCCTTCAATAGTTAACAACTCACCGCCAACCTCAGTCCATGCTAAGCCATTAACTAAGCCTATTCTGTCTTCTTGTTCAGCTATACCAAAACGAAATTTTTTCACGCCTAAATATTTTTCAATATTTTTTTCACTGACAAGTACTTTTTTCTTTTTCTTTTCAGTTAGAAGGGTTCTAACCGCTTTACGACAAATTTTAGCAATCTCTCGCTCAAGATTACGTACGCCAGCTTCACGCGTATAATGCCTAATAATATCATGCAAAACTGCAGTGGAAATATTTAACTCTGAAGGCTTTAAACCGTTTAATTCATATTGTTTAGTAATTAAATGTCTTTCTGCAATATTTGTTTTTTCATCCTCTGTATAACCAGGAATACGAATAACTTCCATACGATCTAATAAAGGTGCGGGAATGTTTAATGTGTTGGCTGTACAAACAAACATAACGTCTGATAAATCATAATCTACTTCAAGGTAATGATCATTGAACGAATTATTTTGTTCAGGGTCTAATACTTCTAGCATCGCTGAAGCAGGATCACCACGAAAATCACTAGACATTTTATCAATTTCATCTAGTAAAAATAAGGGATTTCGCACACCCGACTTTGTTAATTTTTGAATGATTTTTCCTGGTAATGCACCAATATACGTACGTCTATGCCCTCTTATTTCAGCTTCATCTCGAACGCCGCCTAAAGATACACGAATAAACTCGCGTCCCGTAGCTCGAGCAATCGACTCACCGAGTGATGTTTTACCAACCCCTGGTGGACCAACTAGACATAAAACTGGCCCTTTTACTTTTTTAACTCTCGCTTGTACAGCAAGATATTCAACTATACGCTCTTTAACTTCTTTTAAGCCATAATGTTCAGCTTCTAATATTTCTTCAGCTTTAATTAAATCTTTGTTAACTTTACTTTCTTTTTTCCATGGCACATTTAAAAGTGTATCAAGATAGTTTCTTGATACTGTTGCTTCTGCGGACATAGGAGGCATAGCTTTAAGCTTAGTCAGCTCTGCCGTGGCTTTCTCCTTTGCTTCTTTTGACATGCCAGAAGATTTGATACGTTTTGCATAATCTTCTATTTCATTAACGCCATCTTCACCTGTGCTTAATTCTTTTTGAATAGCCTTAATCTGTTCGTTAAGGTAATATTCGCGTTGTGTTTTTTCCATTTGGCGCTTGACACGACCACGTATTCGATTCTCTACTTCTAAAACCTCAATTTCAGAAGCAATGTAGCCTAAAAGCGCCTCTGCACGTTGTTCAGGATCTAACAAACTTAATATTTTTTGCTTATCAGTCACCTTTAAAGGCATATGTGCCGTGATGCTATCAACTAATCTTGCAAGATTATCAATCCCATTTAATGTCGTTAAGACCTCTGGTGGAATTTTTTTATTTAATTTAACATAACCTTCAAATTCAGTTATCAATCCTTTAATCAAGGCAATCGTTTCTTGCTCGTCAATTTCAACGGTTTTTAGTTCATCAATTTTAGCAATAAAGCAAGGCTCTGAACTTAACATCTCAACAAGCTTAGCTCGTCTTTTACCCTCAACCAAAACTTTAACAGTGCCATCTGGCAACTTAAGTAATTGAAGAATAGTTGCAACACAACCTAAATCATAAATATCTTTAAGGGCAGGATTATCTGCATTTGCATTTTTTTGTGCGACTAAAAAGATTTCTTTATCTTCCTGTTCAGCAGCCTTTTCTAATGCTTCAATGGATTTTTTTCGCCCCACAAATAATGGAATTACCATATGAGGGAACATCACCACATCCCGTAATGGCAATGCGGGTAATGTATCATCAGAAATTTTTATTTCACTTTGCTTTTTCTTTTGTTTAGACATTTACAATAATCCTTAAATCAACCTTCTGATGCAAGTTTAGGTTCATCTGCTGCATAAATAATTTGCGGCTCTGAAGTACCGTCAATTGTTGCCTCTGTAATAACAACTTTTTCAACATTTTCCATTGATGGCAACTCATACATTAATTCTAGTAGAATAGCTTCTAAAATCGAACGTAATCCACGTGCGCCTGTTTTTCGTTCCATGGCTTTTTTAGCAACAGCTGATAAAGCTGCTGGTTCAAACTCAAGACTTACTTCTTCCATATTGAATAACTTTTGATATTGTTTGACCAATGCATTTTTAGGCTCTGATAAAATGTTGACAAAAGCATCAAGATCAAGCTCATCCAAGGTTGCAATCACGGGTAATCGACCCACAAATTCAGGAATTAAGCCAAAACGAATCAAGTCATCTGGTTCAACATCACGGATAATTGTACCAAATAAGTTTTCAATATCTTTACTTTTTACATCTGCGCCAAAGCCAATACCTGTTTTAACAGTACGATTTTGAATAACCTTATCAAGGCCTGCAAAAGCACCGCCACAAATAAATAAAATACTTTCAGTATTTACTTGCAGAAAATCTTGTTGTGGATGTTTTCTACCGCCTTGTGGAGGAACTGAGGCCACAGTACCTTCAATAAGTTTCAGTAATGCTTGTTGTACCCCTTCGCCAGAAACATCACGTGTAATTGAGGGATTTTCTGATTTTCTAGAAATTTTATCAATTTCATCGATATAGACGATGCCATGTTGTGCCTTTTCAACATCATAATCACATTTTTGTAAAAGCTTTTGTATAATATTTTCAACATCTTCACCAACGTAACCTGCTTCTGTTAATGTGGTTGCATCTGCAATTGCAAAAGGGACATTAAGAATTCTTGCTAATGTTTCAGCTAATAGCGTTTTACCACTACCGGTTGGGCCAATGAGTAATATATTACTTTTACCTAGTTCAATATCATCTTGTTGATCTCCAAAATACAACCGTTTGTAATGGTTATATACGGCTACAGATAAAACTTTTTTAGCTTTTTCTTGACCAATCACATAATCATCTAGCGTCTGATAAATCTCTTTGGGCGTTGGTAATGCTTCTTCAGTTTCATTTGTCTCATCTGGTTTAGATTCTTCGCGAATAATATCGTTACAAAGTTCGACACATTCATCACAAACATAAACAGATGGGCCAGCAATAAGCTTTTTAACTTCGTGTTGTCCTTTGTTACAAAATGAACACTTAAGTTCACCTTCTGGGGTATTATTATCGTTTTGGTTATTGTCACTCATTCAGACTTTCCTCAATTGATCTTTCTATCTATATATAGTCAAGTATGTCATATTCAAGGTTTAGCTGCAAAATATCAAAAATTCTAAATTTATAGCTGTAGCTATAAGGTTTCCTTAAGTTTTTCATATTAGATTGATTGTCAATATAACAATAATAAAAGAAAAGCGATAAAATGAGACAAATATTGGCATATCTAGCTGCTGTGGCGGGAATAATTGGCATGACTAGTGTGTTTTTTCTAAAACTTGCAGCTGATATTACCCGAATTCAAGTTTCACAAAATGTCCTAGATAAAACAGACATACTGCTCACTGAAGCAGAATCACAGCTAGCGAATGCAACTCTTCGTGAGTTACAGAACTTCGTACAAAACTTAACAAGTTCAACAGAGGGTCTGTAAATTAATTTGTGTAAATGCGCATAGCCAAATTATTTAATTTACTGCCGACTCCACTAGAACCGACAATGTCACCTTAGCACGTTTTATTAAAATTAAAAATAAAATTCCCCGTTATTTTTAAGTACGGCCGCTAATGCGGTCTTCAAACATAATCATAAACTGGTTCATCGCTGCACCCCAATCTCGTATTGGCATAGTCCATTTTTTTGAAATATTTTTAAGTGCCAGATAAAGTAATTTTAGTGCTGCTTCGTCAGATGGGAATACCCGCTTATTCTTGATGACTTTTCTAATACTCATATTAAGAGACTCAATAGCATTCGTGGTATAAATCACTTTTCTTATTTCATCGGGGTAATCAAAGAATGGTGTGACAGATTCCCAGTGATTTAGCCAACTGCGCGATATCGATGGAAATTCACTATCCCACTTTTCAGAAAAACTGCTTAAAGCAAGCTCCGCTTCTTCAAGGGTTTTTGCCGTGTAAATCGTTCTAAGGTCTGCCGCCACTTCTTTACGTTTCTTCCAGCCAACGTAGCGCAGAGAGTTACGTACCATATGAACGATACACAGCTGTACCTGGGTATTGGGATAAGCGGCATGGATAGCCTCAGGAAAGCCCGTTAAACCATCAACGCACGCGATTAAAATATCTTCAACACCACGGTTCTTTAGCTCGGTTAATACGTTTAACCAAAACTTAGCACCTTCGTTTTGGCTAACCCAAATACCCAAAAGCTCTTTTTGACCATCAACATTGACGCCCAGCGCTAAATAAAAAGCCTTATTAATAATCCGCTTATCTTGCTGGACTTTGATTACCAGTGCATCTAAGTAAACAATGGGATATAACCTGTCTAAAGGGCGAGATTGCCATGCTTTTACTTCATCTATAACCTCATTGGTCACATTTGAAATCAGTGTTGGTGATACCTCAGTGCCATACAGGTCAAGTAGCTGCTCCTGGATATCACGTGTGCTCATACCGCGGGAGTATAGGCTGATTATTTTTTCGTCCATATCGGGAAAGCGCGTCTGATTTTTAGGAATTAATAGCGGCTCAAAATCATTATTTCTATCACGAGGTACATTAATTTCCATTTCACCATCAGTTGTCTTTAACCGCTTGCTGCTATAGCCGTTACGTGAGTTACCTGTGTTCTTTCCAGCACAAGCATGCTTTTCATAGCCTAGCTCTGTTGTTAGCTCGCCCTCTAAAATCCGCTCAGTTAATGCTTTTTTTAAAGCCTTCATAACCCCGCTATCACCGAAAATATCATCCGATGTCTTTACCTTGTCAAGAAAATACTCAACAATTTGCGGGTCTACTTCATTTGTCTTTACTGCCATAATCAGGTTCTCCTATCGTTAACCTAGTGTACCTGACTATACGTTTACACAAAATTATTTATAGACTC
>PAMH01000006.1 GCA_002707205.1 Legionellales bacterium | reverse complement strand
GTTTTAACAAACGCTTCTGCCATACCATTACTCTCTGGGCTATAAGGTCTGGTGGTACATATCTCTAAGCCGATTGATTTGCCGAAGATGACAGTCTCCCTTGCGACATAGCAAGGTCCATTGTCACTGAGCCATTGAATGCTGTGGGGTAATGTATCAATATTGCCAAACCTATGTTGCATGGTGCTAACCATCAGGTCTCTAATCATTTCACCATCAATACCTTTATTAGAAGCGATATAGCTCATGGCTTCACGGTCACAGGTATCTAGAGAAAATGCCACTTGAACACGCTCACCATTATCGCAGGGGATATAAAATCCATCTGAGCACCAGCGCGTATTAGAGCGAAGCGTAATGATTTTACCCTCATGCACCCGTAATGGCCTGCTGGCATATCTTGCGAGTAATAATTGATTTTCTTTCATAATCCGGTGAATGCGCTTATGGTTAACATTTGTTAAGCCTAAAGCGTTACGCTTAGCATTTAAACGGCTAGTAACGCGGCGATAACCATAAGTGGGTTTCCTTGAAAGAATAGTTTTAATTTCTCTTAAGATACTATCTTCATTAGAAGACTTCGGTTGCTTTATTTTCTTCATCAATTTTCCTTGGTTAATTTTCTTTGACAAATTTGAACGTGATAGCTTTAATGTTTCTGATATCAATCGCTGGCTATATCGTCTTCCCAAGGAAATGGTTGCTGCGAGATCAGTTTTTTTTCGCGTGCTAGTTCAACAGCTTCTCGCAATATTTCAATTTGTAGTGACTTCTTGCCTAATAATTTTTGCAATTGCTTTACTTCTTTCTTAAGTTTTTTAACTTCTGATGCCGATGCTGGTGGGGTATTATCTTTGACACTCATAAGACTTCCTTCTAAAGCATATTTACGCCATTTTATCAAAGTACTTAGGCCAACGTGATACTTTCTGGCAATTTCAGCCACTGTTACATCAGGCGCATAGCTTGCTTTGACTATGGCTAATTTCTTTTCAGCGGTTAAATGCCTTCTCAGTTTTGTTTGTTCAATTATTGCTACTGACATGTTGTAGTCCTCTTTTTAAGTTAAAAAAAAGTGGACCGGTCTAATGGGGGGCTACTACAACGATAATACATTGAAGGCATCTATGTTGATGGAATAAAATAATGTTGTCATACCGACATCTGTAGCTTAGACTATATTTATTACAGACTAAAATTAACGGTTTCTGTTTATGGGGTTTTGAAACCTTAGCTTGGTGGTATAAATGAAAATATATAGTATTTCTGTGGGAGGAAGTTCAGGTGACCAGTATTGAAAAAAAATACTTTATAGACAGTGGATGTCTGGGACGTAATAATGCGCCTTGTTCTGATTATTTAATAACCAAGTGGGGTGATTTAGATTTCATAAAAAATTATACTGTTCTTATAAATGTACATTTAACTGACGCTACCTTATTGTTGATAGATTTATTTTTAGCTTCTGGTGCGAATATCACCACCACATGTTCCCCAGAATTAGTCATGCGTTCGGAAGTACGTACTTTACTCTCTGATAAGGTACGTCATGTTGAATATAATGATTTTATCAATAATTATATTCATGAAGACTTTGATGTTATTGTAGATTGTGGTGGATATTTGGCGGATAAATTACAACCAAATATTTTTTTTGTTGAGTTAACGCATGTTCCAAGTTGGCGGTATGCAAAAACAAAAAAGCCAGTTTTAAATATAGATGCTAGTCTTATAAAGCTTTTGGAAACTGGTTTTGGTACTGGTGATGGTTTTGTGCGAGCTATTGATACTGTATATAAGCAATATGGAAAAGTATTTACAGATGCTAAATATATGATTTTTGGTTTTGGAAAAGTAGGAGAAGGCGTTTGTTTTTGTTTGAATCAAGCTGGAGTTTTAAAAGAAAATATTATTGTCATTGAAATAAATAAAAAGCAGTTAAGTAAAGCTAATAAAACTGGGTATCAAGGGTATGATCTTTATTCTGATATTTTTGCAATAAAAAAGCTACTGGATTTTGACATAAGTTGTGTCGTAACAGCTACGGGTATAGCAAATGTGATTTCTAAAAATCTTGATAAAAGTTATTTTGATAAAGTTGATTTCTTGACAAATATTGGTACTTATGATGAGTGGGGAGATAAATTTAATGAAGACCTTATAGAAAATAAGAAAAGGCCTTTGAATTTTATGCTTCACTATCCAACTGCTATAAAATACTTAGACCCAGTTTTTGCTTTGCTTGTTTACGCGACTAAGTATTGTATCGATAATGAAGATGAATATAAAAATAGTTTTTCTATTTTTACTCCAAAATTAGAACTGGAGCGGGAGCTATTGGATGTTTGGCTTAAAAAATTTCCCCAATTAAAGTATGCTTTATCAAGTCTTCTTCAAAATAAGCAATTAATCGATGAAGTCTGAAGTTACAATATATACAGATAAAGAATTTAAAATATTGGGTTTTACACCTACTTCTGAGTGCTGCTTATTTTTTAATTTACTGAAAGAAATTACACAACTTAAAATATTATTGGGCAAAGTTCTAAAAAAAAAATCATTAGATTATCTTTTTAATATCCTTCAAAGTACTGAGTACTTATCTGATACCATTGAGCAGTACAAATTTATTATTAGTAAAATGCATATAGATGACAAGATGATATATGCTTTTTCAATTAGTGAAAATAAGTTAAGTTATGACTTTATTTTATTAAAAAATACTATTCGATACTCACCTGGTTTTATGTATCTTAAAGATAAAAACTCTGTATACCTGATGTGTAATGAGAATTTTTCTAAAGTAGCAGGATTGAAAAATCCAGAAGAAATTGCTGGTAAAACTGATTTTGATTTAGCCTGGAGTGATACCGAATCTGAGCTATTTATCAAGGGTGATGTGGAAGTTTTATCGGGGAAAGCAAAAATAAATTTTGAAGAGTCTCAAAAACAAGCTGATGGAAAAACTAGAATAGTGTTAGCAAATAAAGTTCCCATGTACGATGAAAAAAATAATATTATAGGCATATTAGGAAATTATGTTGATATTACTGATAGAAAAGAATTAGAAAATGATTTAATTGAAACTAAAGTTCAAGCACAAGTTGCTAACAAAGTAAAAACAGCATTTTTAGCAAATATGAGTCACGATATTAGAACGCCACTGACAGGAATTATTAGTATGTCCGAAGTGCTGATGGCAGATGTAAATTTAAGAACAATGGAAAATGTTAAAGCTATTTATGAATCTTCAGTACATTTACTTAATATGCTTAATCAAATTTTAGATTTTATTCAATCTGAATCTGTTGGCTTTAGAGATTTACAAAAAGTTGAAATTTTTTCAATAAGGGAAATTGTTAAAGATGTATTAGCTTTATATAAAGCTAAGTCAAAGACAAAAAATTTACTGTTATTATCTGAAATTTCAAAAGACGTGCCTAATTATATTAAAACTAAACCTACATTTATACATAAAATTTTGGTTAATTTAGTTGGTAATGCACTTAAATTTACGGACAGCGGTTATGTGAAGATTGCTGTGTGGCTTGATGAGAATTTGTCAAATTTGAGTTTTTCAGTCTCTGATACTGGGAAGGGAATACCTGATGATAAAAAAGAGACTGTATTTGAGTGGTTTGAAAAATTAACTCCTTCTTATAAGGGGTATGAGCATGGTACAGGTTTAGGGCTTGCCACAGTTAAAAATGCAATTGAGGCATTAAACGGTAATATTAATATTACTGATAACGAAGGTGGCGGTACAATCTTTACTTGTAAAATTCCCATCGAAATTATTTATGCTGAAAATGATGTTACTCCGGAATATGCTTCAGATAATATATTTGATAAGGAAAGTTTAAGAGCAACTAATGTAATTAGTTCTTCAAGCAAATCAATAAAATCTCGTACGGAATCTATTAGTGCAAATAAGCCTATTGTTGGCAAACGTCTTCTATTAATTGAAGATAGCGCGACAGCAGGAAAAGGAACATCAATCATGCTTAAAAAAGCAGGATTTTTAGTTCATTGGGTAGAAACAGGTGGGGAAGGATTATCCGAAATATTGCATGGTAATTATGATATTGTTATATCAGATATTGGTTTACCAGATATGGAGGGTGATGAAGTGGTCTTAAGGGCTAGAGAGAAAGGTATAATAACACCCATATACGCACTCACTGGCTATGCTGATATTAATAAAGAAGCTTTGATTGAAAAAGGTTTTACTGAAGTGATGAAAAAGCCGCTTTCTATTGAGTTGTTTCTTGATTTGATGCAGCAACATAGTCAACAAAAAAACTAAATGCATATAATAGGCTAGTCATTATTTTATTTTTCGCAGCAATGTACAAGAAAAGTCGCAGAGCTTAAAGCAAATCACCATATTAGTGTAACTTTTAGTTTTCAATGATGCCAAAAGATTACTGTGGTATCAAAATAATACCCAAGCGATTTGTTTTTTATACTTACCGATTAACTATTAAGCCACACTTAACGATATAATTAAAAACTGGCAACATAAAGGGTTAGAGCGCTTCTTTGAGAAGGACTCAATGACAGGTATTCAGCCAGCTCACAAGACTCGTCTTAAGATAATATTATAACAGCTAAATGCTGCTGTTTCGGCTGATGATATGAATTTGCTAGGTATTAAATTTCATCCCTTAAAAGGTGAGTACAAAGGCGTTTATTCAGTTTCAGTGTCTAGACTGTTGAATGGACATATTGGAATTAGTCTCGAAATGGCGTTAAGGTTATCTAAATTTTTTGGCAACAGCATTGAGATATGGGTTAACTTACAAGCCCAATACGATGTTTGGTGTGTTCAGCATTAAGCAAAAAATATTAAAGTTAAGCCTTTAAAAGCTGCTTAGATCAACGTAAGTATTTTTTTGGCTTTCGCATAACCTATTTGTTCGAAAGCCATCAACTTAATGATATTTGGTTCATAGACTTGATTTATAATATTTTTTTACAGGAATCAATAAATCATCAGCGATAGGTTTTAGCGAAAAAAGTTTTTTTTCAGAGGTATGTTTTATTTCAGGAATATTATTATCATTTTCAACAACTTTATTTATGTCTTCTCCTGCTCCAAAAATATTTTCAAATACATTTTTATTCCTATTTAATTTCTGCTTATGAAAAACATAGGCTAATTAAAAATGCAGAAATCAGGTTGATTAATAAAGTTAATCACTTATTCTTTAAGAAAAAAAGCTACATACAGTATCGTAACTATTATGATTAATGCACGTGGGGAATCGGTTTAAAAAATTTGCATGGCTTAAGAGATGCTTATGCACAAAGTAAGTACGAACAACTCGCTAATATTGAAACCAACGGACGAGGATGAAAATGCCCACATCAAGGCGGTCTGAATTACAGAGAGATGACGTCAGAGTAAAAACAAATAGACAGCAAGGTTAGGTTTATTATTTCAAATGAGTTGGAGCATTCAAGAGTCTGAATTACTAAAGTTTATTGTGGATAGGTAATTTTTGTCTGGATTAGTGTTGCTATGTCAGGCAACGGCGATAGCTCGAACTTAGACACTAATAAAAATTTCAATGATGCGCAAAGTTGGTATGTAAATGCAGGTACAGGTAGAAATGGGGAAGACAGTGATAATGCCATAGGCATTGTAGGCTCAACTAATAGCGCAATCAATAAAAATATGGTAATTGCATCAGACATAACAAATGACATTGGTGACGTGTCGGCAACAGTGGTTCTGGTGGCAACGTGAATGCTGCGGACTATGCGATTTGGTTTTCTACCTTCCTTGTCGCGCAGCGTAGGTACGTCAGGTTATGATTCAGTCCACCGAATGGCAGCCATGGCAAATCGTTCACCAAAAAGTTCAGCAGTTTTTAAATCACCACCTGTTGGTGTTACGTCCGGCGAATCATTTTCAGACTGTGCTACGGCGCCTAGACTTGCACCCAAGCGATTAATGGCATTGACATCCCCAGATATTCTATCCAAAGGCGCGGATTCATTGCTAAGACCCAAAGGTAACCACAGCATACCATGTTGAGCTGCAAAGGTAATGAGCTGCATTAGAGAGCTAAATTTATCACCTGATAAACTTGCAGAGTTAGTAAAACCACCTGCCAGTTTATCCTTCCAAGCGTTGACGAACCATTCAGAGGAACTCAAATCCATAAATTTTTTAAACTCAGCAGAGACAGAACCCATATAAGTCGGTGTGCCAAAAATCATACCATCAAATTCATGTAACTCCTTGATTTTGTTGTAAGCCTCGTCAACAGGTAACAATTCTACTTGTATATTTGGGACTGATAATACACCTTTTAAAATAGCCTCAGCTTGTTTTTGTGTGTGACCAAAACCGCTGTGGTAAATAATTGCGACACTTGTCATATTGACTCCTTAATAAAATATATATCTTTATAAAAAGCTTTACAAAAAGCTAAATATAACCTAAGATAACATCAGCGCCATGTAAAGTAAAATAGGTAGATAACATGAACCTCATAGATGAGATAATGACAGATTGGAAAAAAGAGCGTCCAGATATTGAGTGTAGTGGCAAAGCCAGTATTTGCAGTATATTACGAGTTTACTCTCAATATATTATGTTGCTGGAGAGAGCTTTAAAACCACTTAACATCGCGCCTAATGTATTTTCTGTATTAGTTACCGTGAGACGAAAAGGCAAAGCCGCGGAAATAAGCGTTAAAAAAATTCGCGAAGAAGTTCTAGTAACCTCCGGTGGGATGAGCAATCTATTACTTCGGATGGTTAAGGCTAATCTGATAACAAAACGCCCAGATAAGGATGATGCTCGGTCAATGTTAATTAGATTAACCCCTAAAGGACTCAAAATCATTGATAAAGCAATGGAGATACAAGCGGCTTGTGAAAGACAGTTAACGAACACTTTAACTAAAACAGAAAATAAGCAGTTAGCAAATTTACTGAGTAAATTATTACTTGAGGAGAATCTATCATGAAAATAGCAGGAATTGATCACATCGTGTTAATGACCAATAAGCTTCAAGAAATGTTACATTTTTATTGTGACGTATTGGGCTGCACTATTGAAAAACAACAACCTAATTTAAAACTCACACAACTAAGAGCTGGTAATTGCTTAATTGATATTGTTGAGCAAGATGAGTCACTTAAAAAAGAATATAAAAATATGGATCATTTTTGTTTGCAGGTTAAAGATTTTGACTATGATGCACTTAGTCAACTGATGCAAGCTAATAAAATTTCTGTATCAAGGTATGGAGAACGTTATGGGGCAGAAGGGATGGGCATGTCATTTTTTATTACCGATCCACAGGGCAATGATATTGAGATGAAAGAATCTCAAACTTAATCTGACACTCACGTCAAATTAGCATAAAATCTTTTTTGACAATTTCAATTAACAAAAATCTGAAGGAGTTTTAAGCTCCCAAAATAGGTGTAAGGGTGAGTTTTACATTTAGTTTCTTGTTACCCTTACACACTAAGAATATTCAATTTTTATTTTATTAATACATGCAGTTCAGCATTAACCATTTCTATATATTTATGTATCAGACGAATTAGTTTCACATATATCCTCTATGGCTTTATGTGCTTTTTTATCACAATTATTTTGTAATAGATAAGCTAAATCACTCACTTGCATTGCAAATTTTTAATGCTTATCGCATTTAGTTCCCATAAAAATTTTAATTAATTTTCTTGAGTAAATTTATTAGGATTGTGCATTTCGTTTGATTTTTTTTCGGGGCAAAAATGAGTGTTTAATTAGCGAACTATAAATTATTATAGTATAGTAAATTTAGAGTTTGATAAATATTATGGGACAGGGTCACTTTAAAAAAGCGAGATACCGATTATGCTAAAGATATTTTGGTAAGTAAATATCAAAAAGTACAAATAACATTTAGTAGTACCTGTTGGACAAATAATTTAAACTAGATGAGTAAGCGTAGCTTCCGTTATAAAGTTTTAGGATGATATTACCTCTAAATATTTAAGCAGAAAGTTAATAACTATCGCTTTATTTAGCTATAATAAATCCCCATAGGAGAATAATATGAAACTACCGCTAAAATATGCTATTTTTGCTGACGTCCAAAATATATATTATACGACACGAGAGGCTTATCATCGTCAATTTAATTATCATAAATTTTGGCAACAAATTAGCGAGAAGGGTAACATTGTGACGGCGAATGCTTATGCAATTGATCGCGGGGATAGTCAGCAATTAAAGTTTCAGAGTGCCTTGAAACATATTGGCTTTACCATTAAATTGAAGTCATTTATTCAGCGAAGTGATGGTTCTGCTAAGGGAGATTGGGATGTTGGTATTACGATTGATGTACTTGAAATTGCAAAAGAGGTTGATGTTGTTGTTTTGCTCTCGGGTGATGGTGATTTTGATATGTTATTAGAAAAAATAAAACTGGACTATGACGTTAGCACCCAAGTTTATGGTGTGCCGAAATTGACTGCACAGTCGTTGATTGATTCAGCGAGCGAGTATCATTGTATTGATGAAAACTTATTATTATAGATGGATACTGATAAGCCTATATAGGGGTGCGTCAATTATGAGGTTGCTGTTAAAGATGAACCTCATCTCATTATGAAATATTCTAAAATGACTATTTATTAAGTAAAAAGCAGGCTTTGATGAGAGTTGAAAATTTAGGTGGCAGAATTTGCATTATTGGCCCTTCGTCATCAGGTAAATCTACATTAGCAAACAATCTAGCAAACAAACTGAATATTCCAGTCACACACTTGGATTACCTTGCATACTATCATGGCTCCAATTGGCAACGTCGGTCTGATAGTGAATTGATAGCTGCGCAAAGTAATATTATTAAGCAAGAAAAGTGGATTATAGAAGGTAATTATTCTATTTGTATGCCTGACAGATTACAGAGGGCAACTGGAGTTATCTGGCTTGATTATCATCCACTAAATGTTGCGTATAGGTATATTATACGCTGTATAAAAAATAATAATGGCAGGATAGGAAAGTTACCTGGTAGTCAAAAAGAATTTTCATTATCACTTTTAAAACATATTTTGTGTACATATCCTAAAAATAAGATTAAGTATGATAAGTTTTTATCATACTATCATATTCCTGTTGTTAAGATTCATAATTTTAAAGCGCTCAAACAATTCTCAAGAAACAATGGCATTTAAATACATCCACTCAAAAAATGACTTGTGTCTGATTTTTAATTTAGCTTTTTTATTCAAGAAATAATTTGTCTGTTAATGGTATACACGCACTATCAGAGCCATATTCATCTGGGAGAAATAAATCTTGAACTAATTTAATATTCGGATTTACTGCATAAGATTTAAAATCTTTAATGCCTGCTTTTTTTAAAATTTGCTCATCAGTATAAAAATTACCGGTTGTTTCTTTAAATGAGTATTTTAAAAGCTCTGCAATTGCATCAGCCATGATGGTTGGTTTTCTACTGCCGGCATAAACATCAGTATCAAAATGTTTTGTAATTGTATTTGTTGCTATTGTTGTTTGTGGCCGGATTGAATTTATTGCGATACTTCCTTTCAACTCTTCGGCCATGCCTAAAGTACACATACTCATATTGTATTTAGACATTGTAAAAGCCAAATGTTTTTTAAACCATTTAGCATTAATATCTAATGGTGGTGATATATTAATGACATGTGGATTTTTTGCTTTTTTCAAATAAGGCAAGCATGCTTGCGTCATAAAAAAAGTTCCTCTGCCATTTGTTGCCATCATTAAATCATATTCTTCGGCGGTAATATTAGTTGTATTTTTAAAACAAAAACTACTAACATTATTGATCAACGCATCAATTGAATCTATTTTATTTGTGAGTTGAATAATCGCCTGTTTAATAGCATGTGGTTGTGTTATATCTAAAGGAATAGGTATTATCTCACCATGCGTATTTTCCAATGCTGCTGTTGCTGCTTTAAGTGCTTCCTCATTTTTATCTAAGATAGCAATACATGCACCTTCATTAGACAATCGTTCAACGATAGCTAATCCAATGCCTCTGCTACCTCCTGTGATCAAAAAAATTTATTTTGAAAATTCATGAGATGACCTAAAATTTAAATATCAAGTATATCTCAAAACATGAAATGCTGACAAGCAGGACTTACGCAACCTCGAGCAAAATATTTTTCATAATTAGCTATTATTGGAGTTGCTCCCTAAAAACGATCCGGTTATGTAGTTAGGCTGCGATTAAAAATACACTCCCTTGGTGACATTATTTTCAAGCCCTTGTCGGGCGTATTTTCAATATACTCTTTAAACCAAGCCGGCAATTGCTCCATAACCCGTTTAGCTGATAAGCAATCGCCTCGTTGGACATAATCTCGCTTGAAAGTTTTAGCACACACTTCCGTCATATGATTACTCTCTGGGCTATAGGGTCTGGTGGTACATATATCTAAGCCGATTGATTTTCCGAAGATGACAGTATCCCTTGCGACATAGCAGATCATTTTTTTATGGCCGTCAAATTAATCACCCCTATTAATCTTTAATAAATACCGTCATATCATAATGAAAAAGCGCAAAAAATCTTTGCAGTCGACGATACCGTGAATTTACCTCAGCCTTTGAATCCATTGCTGCGGCCAACCTTCTTAAATTAACTATACGAATCCTAAATAAAGCCGTCAACATTTTAATAAAATAATCCATTCGGCACTTGTTCCAATTAAATTGTTCATTTAAACTTACACCCAGACTCGTTGATAGCTTCATAGGTAATTCCCTTTGTTTTTTTGGTTTAAGGATTTTACATATTTATCAACGAGTGACAACCTTTAATCCTATCTTATCCTATTTTTTGTCGTGGCCAGAGAAAAAGATAATTATCTAATGTAAATTTAATATATGCTTAAGGTTTAAGTATTACTATTTTTGCTACTTAATTATAAATATAAAGATTTAATAAGTTGAATAAAAATAAAGGGCAGGGCCCACTTTATAAGATTGCAAGAACGTTAAAGTTTAATATTAATAAAGAAAATGAATCAGGATTATGTTATGGTATTAGTAATAGTGGAATGAATGCTTTTTTGTCTAGAGATATTGAATCATTTAAAAAACGATTTTATTTTCTTTTCAAAAATCAAAATAAAGATATATCTTTTTTTGAAGAGCATACAAAGTCAAAAGAAGAAGTTTATCATTATTATAATATTTTAGCTTTTTTTATGACGATTTTCATAATACAAAACCCATCTCTCTATTCTTTTTTATTCGAAGAAAACATAGAGTTAAACCAAAATTCAAATGTGGCTTATCAACTATTATTACCTTTAGCATTAATAGCTCCAGATAATCAAACAACTTTAGTATACCAAACACCTTGTGTATTTCTTAGCAAAAAAAAATTTTGTAATTATTTTACCAAAATAGCTGAGGTCACAACTACTCCAATCGCTTTTCAGCTAAATAGCATTACACATATCATAAACTTAAATTATGACCCAGAAAATAAAACATGGTATTTTATTGAGGCAAATGCCTTTCCTCATATACTTGAAACGCAAGTATTTAACGACATCGCTATGCAAATAGCACAATTTATTTTTTTGAGTGACAAACAATTTAGTAATTTTTTTTCTGTTTTTATGCTAAAAATATACACAAATAAAAAATATGAAAATACTTTAAATTCCCATTTGGAACAAATTCAAGTTAAATCTTTTTTTGACTGGAAAAATATTTTCAACTTAACATTCAAAAATAATAATGATAAATATCAGTTAATAACTCTTATTATCTCAAGCTGTGAAAATGAAAAAGGTTTTATTAAGCTAATTTCATCCAGTGATTTTTACTCTGAGTTTAGTGATTTCCATACATCATTAGAGTTGTGTAATTTAGCAAAAAATGATTGTCTCAATGGTATAGAAAAGCTTTTAGATAACAACGTTAATATTAATGCTTGTATGCCTGATGGTCATACTGCTTTATCTACAGCTGTTCTATCAGGACATTCAGAACTTGTTGATTATTTACTACAACGGGGAGCTGATCCAACGATTAAATTAAAAGGTATTAGTTTATATAAAATAACTGAAAATAAAAAAATAAAATTTTTACTTCAAAATATATTAATAAAAAAAGAGTCTATAAATAATTTTGTGTAAACGTATAGTCAGGTACACTAGGTTAACGATAGGAGAACCTGATTATGGCAGTAAAGACAAATGAA
>PAMH01000005.1:5000-63467 GCA_002707205.1 Legionellales bacterium | reverse complement strand
CTGTTGTGGACAAGGCGGACACCCTCGAAACCCTTGACAGGAAACTTAATTATCTGATTGGTCATCTTGGGGCTGTGCCCTGTTGCGGACGACTTTACGATGTCATCATCACCATTTGTGACACGCTCGATGGGACGAGAAGATGACATGTTATTGATTAACTTTATGACAGGCGCGCGAGATGTTTTCGGCCCTCAAGAAAAACGTTTATCTAATACTCTCAACCCTTTTGCCTTGGGGTCATCGAGCATGTTGGCACAGTTAGTAGTGAGTATGATGGATTCATCCTCAGCAACACCTGATGGTGATATGTGGAAAGGTCGTGCAATTTCTTTTGTTGATGCACTCATGAAGGTTTTAGTCTACATGCGTGATGCTGGACACATTTTGCTCGACGCTAACACAATTCGACAGTATTTTCATTTGCCGAAACTCGAAGAAATTGTTGTCGACAGAATGTTTCCTCGAGATAATCAGGAGTCAGTCAGTTTAGAAGGTGTGCCTGAAGTTGTTATTGAGCCTATTGCTAACTTTTTATTAACATTACCAGGCTATGATAAAAGTCGTAAAGGTAAACAAAATACACAAACATTAGAACAACATGGTTTTATTACAATGCAGCTAACGCGGGTATTTACGTCTTTAGCCGATACCTATGGCCATATTTTACGTGTTAAACGTGCTGAAGTAGATTTAAAAGATGTTGTACTAAATCGACGTATTCTTGTTGTATTATTGCCTGCGCTAGAAAAAGCACCGGCGGAATTATCAAATTTAGGGAAAATTATTGTTACAACCTTAAAAGCTATGATGTCTTCGGGTTTAGGTAGTGATGTTGAGGGAAGTTATCGAGAATTAATTCAACGAAAACCGACTAATGCGGAAACACCTTTTATGTGTATTCTTGATGAGTATGGTTATTATGCTGTAGAAGGCTTTGCAGTTGTACCTGCTCAGGCGCGTTCATTAGGATTCTCAGCAATTTTTGCAGGACAAGATTTACCTGCCTTTCAAAAAGCATCGAAAGAGGAGGCTGCATCAATTGGTGCAAATACCAATATTAAGATTTGTATGAAGTTAGAAGATCCAGTTGAAACCTGGGAGTTCTTTTCTAAAACGGCAGGTGAATCGTATGTGACGAAAGTAGATGCCTTTCAAACCAATACGAACAGTTTAATGAATAATTATCTTGATACACGCAGTGCATCAGCTGAAAAAAGGGCGCGCATTGACTTACTCGATTTAAAAGAGCAACGTGAAGGGGAAGCACATTTCTTTTTTAAATCTAAAATAATTCGCGGAAAAGCATTTTATGCAAATCCACCACCTTTGAAGGAAATGCGATTAAATCATCAATTGCGAGTTGATAAACCGTTGAGGAAAGATTTAGTTGAGTTTGAACAACGACAAGATAAATTTATTGAGTCCTTATCGAAGATTGAACATATCCAAGAATTTGTACAAGATCATGATGAGTTAGATATTGTTTTTGAAAGTTTTATGCATGCCTCTGAGAAAACACGTATTGAGCGTGGTATAAAATCCTTGATGGCTTATCATAATCAGAATGCAATTGAAGAAGAAGTTGAAGAAATTGACGAAACACCATTGGATGAAATTAACCTATTTACGCCATTAAGAATGAATGATCCAACAGTACCAATGTTAGTAGGTTCTACATTTGAAGAGTTCTCAGCACCATTAGTTAAACGCAATGAAATAAAAAATAAACTAGAATTTATTGAAAAACTTACAGGGAAAACGACAAAAAATGCAAATCATGCGGCTAATGAAGTACTTAAGGATATGCAAGTTGCAACATTTTATCCACCTAAGTATATGAGCCACCCTGCCGTTGAAGAATTGGCAGAGGTCGTTAATAATTTAGCAAAGCATGTGGCTAAACGTGTTGAAAGTGAGAGTGAAAACAAAAGTGGTGATGACTTTTTATAATGATTGATCATATAAAGTGGCAGCCAACAGCAAACATTCCTACGTTAAAAAAGCGTGCTGAAATTATTCAAAAAATTCGCCAGTTTTTTATTTGTCGTGATGTTTTAGAGGTTGAAACGCCGTTACTTTCATGGGCAAGTGGCACAGATCCACAGATTATGGCAATCGTTGCAAAGGTATCTATACATCCATTTCAATGTATGTACTTGCAAACCTCACCGGAGTTTGCCATGAAGCGACTTTTGGCAGCGGAAGCTGGTGCAATTTTTCAAATTTGTAAAGCTTTTCGCGATGAAGAATATGGTCGTTACCATAATCCTGAGTTTACGATGCTTGAGTGGTATCGAACGGGATATGACCTTTATCATTTGATGGATGAAATGGATGATTTACTACGAGATATTTTACTAAGTCAGCCCGCTAAACGATATACTTATCAGGCTTTATTTGAAGAAAAGGTTGGATGTAATCCTCATCAGGTATCTGCAAAGGAGTTACAAACTATAGCAAGTAAGTATGGTATTCAAGAAGTCTCAGGGATTGATCCACAAGATAAAACGATTTGGCTACAACGATTAATGAGTGATGTTATTGAGCCGGCGCTAATTGGTGATAGACCGTACTTTGTTTTTGATTATCCTGCTGAGCAAGCCGCTTTAGCAAAGGTTAGACAGGAAGATTATCCGTTAGCATCTCGGTTTGAAGTGTATTATCAAGGTATTGAACTTGCAAACGGTTTTCATGAGTTAACTGATGCCACAGAACAAAAAGCACGATTTAGGGCGGATTTAATTGCACGTGAAAAACTGGGCGCACCACAAGTACCCATAGATGACAGGTTACTTGCAGCTTTAACTTCAGGGCTCCCTGATTGTTCAGGTGTTGCCCTGGGCATTGACCGATTAATTATGTTAGCATTAGATTTTAACTCGATCGATGCAGTAATAGCGTTTCCTTTTAAATACGCATAAACCTTTGTGCAAAACGTATCTGCTTTTAAGACAATGTATGCAAATAAGGACTGAATAATGCACACTAAGGAGATTTCAACAAAACAGGCTTATGGATTATGGTTGATAGCTTCTGGATTGTTGTTTTATGAGATTTTATTACGTGTTTTTCCTAATATTATTGTAAAAAATTTACAAGCACACTTCCATTTAGATGCAACGGGCTTAGGTATTTTTAGCGCATCATTTATTCTTGCATACGGAATTATGCAAATTCCTGTAGGTATGTTAATCGATAAGTATGGTATTCGATTAGTATTAAGCCTCAGTATGCTCATTGCTAGTTGTAATGTTTTTATCTTACCTTATATTCATAGCATTTGGGCTGCGCGCATTGCTCGCTTTTTGATGGGAGCAGGTTGTGCGGGCGCATTTCTCGCTTGTATGCAAGTTATTCGTTTGTATTTTCCAACACATTTGCGCGCTATTTTAACGGGTGTAACAGTAACTATTGGAGCACTCGCTGGTTTTGTCTGTAATGCAGGACTTATCTGGATTATAAAACTGGCTGATTGGCAGCTATTTATTTGGGTAATTGCTGCAATAGGACTTGGGTTAATGTTACTGGTTTGGTTATTTTTTCCAAAATATAGTGTCTCAACTAAAAAACAAAGTTTGGTTTCAGGGCTTTTGCAGGTTTTATCTAATCCATTGGCTTGGTTCATCGGTATTATATGTGCGCTTATGTATTTGCCTTACGCAATGTTTAATGACTTATGGGGGCAATCTTTTTTTCGTGTCACAGATCATTTAAATGTGATTCAGGCAGGGATTGTTATTTCTGCAATATGGTTAGGTTGGGTTATTGGAGCTATTTTTTGGGGCTGGCTTTCTTTTCAATTAAAATCATTGCTTAAACCTATAGTTAGTAGTATATTTTTGCAAATTTTAGCATTATTAAGTTTACTTTTTTTACATAAACTTTCATTTTATATGGATATCGTGATGGCCTTTAGTTTAGGATTTAGTGCCTCAGCAATGAATTTATGTTATGTATTTGGGCAACGTATTAACCCAAAACAATCAGCGAGTTCTAGTACAGCCATGATTAATTCATTGGTAACATTAGGGGTTATTATATATTTACCATTCACGGGTTGGTTGTTGAGTACACTCTCTGCGTCGGTAAAGCATATTATAAATATTAGTCCTGAGATCTATGTTGCCGTTTTTTCTAGTTTTGTATTCATTTTATTATTTTGTTTAATGTTAACATTTATTTTGAAGCGATTAACGCCAGCAACAGTAGGATAATTATGAAAATAGCAATACTTTCAAGAAAAGCTTCTCTTTATTCAACACAAAGACTTGTGGCAGCAGCGCAAGCACGAGGTCATGAGGCTGATGTAATTGATACATTACGTTGTTATATGAATATTACGTCAAGTAAACCAAAAATTCATTATGGTGGAGAAACATTAAAAAATTATGACGCTATTATTCCAAGAATTGGCGCCTCTATTACTTTTTACGGCACAGCTGTTGTGCGTCAATTTGAAATGATGGGTGTTTATTCTGTTAACGAATCTGTCGCAATCACACGCGCACGAGATAAGTTGCGTTCGTTACAATTATTATCACGTAAAGGCGTAGGATTGCCTATTACAGGTTTTGCACGTTCACCAGATGATATTGATGATGTTATTAAGATGGTTGGAGGCGCGCCTCTTGTGATTAAATTATTAGAAGGTACTCAAGGCATTGGTGTTGTCTTAGCTGAAACAAGAAAGGCAGCAGAGAGTGTTATTGAAGCATTTTTAGGATTAAAAGCGAATATTCTTGTGCAACAATATATTAAAGAAGCAGGCGGCGCAGATATTCGTTGCTTTGTTGTGGGCAATAAAGTGGTTGCAGCTATGCAGCGACAAGCGCAGCCAGGCGAGTTTCGTTCAAATTTACACCGAGGTGGTGAAGGATTCAAAGTCAAAATTACACCAGAGGAAAGGGCAACAGCTATACATGCCGCAAAAGTGATGGGATTAGGTGTTGCAGGTGTTGATTTGTTGCGCTCAAACAGTGGCCCTTTGGTGATGGAAGTTAATTCTTCTCCGGGGCTTAATGGTATTGAAACAACAACCGGTATAAATGTTGCGGATAAAATTATTGATTATATAGAAACAAATGCAAAACCTTTCAAAACAAAAACCAAAGGTAAAGGATGAAAAAAGTAGATAAGTTTTTAATTGGTTGGGAAGAGTGGTGTGGGCTCCCAAAGCTAGGATTGCCAATTATCAAAGCAAAAGTTGATACGGGAGCGAGGACATCAGCCATACATGCATTTGATATTATGTCATTTATAAAAAATAAAGAAGTCTGGGTTGAGTTTAATATTTACCCGTTACAAAAAAATAAAACCGTTGTTAGGCATTGTCAGGCAAAAGTTATTGATAAACGTTATGTTATGAGCTCAAACGGTCATAAAGAGTCACGATATGTCATTGAAACTCCTTTACAAATGCAAGATAAAATTTGGCCTATACAATTAACCTTATCTAATCGCGATCCATTAGCTTTTCGCATGTTGTTAGGTCGTCAAGCATTAAATGGTAACGTCATTATTGATCCGATTAAATCAATGGTCACAAAAAAAATAACACCAAAAAAGGCATTAGAATTTTATAATGATTAGAGCGTTGTTTATTTTTTCTTAGGGTATAAACATAAAGGTAACGTACAAAAAATAATAATAGTTGCAATTAAAAATCCTTCATAAAATCCTAGTTTGCCAATATTCATATCAGGTGGTGGAATAAATCCTAAGCAAATTGCAAAAATGGAAGTGATAAAGCCTAATCCTGCCACCAGCCACATAACTGAATTTTTTCCTGGCACACGAAATGCTCGCACAGTATTCGCATGGCTATAACGCAGTTTGATTGCAGCAGCAAACATGAAAAGATATACAATTAAAGCCAGTTGCGCGGTTGATGCGCTAAGCAACCAATAAGAACTATTAATGGATGGCATTAAAAGAAAAACGCTACACAACAACGTGAAAATAATTGCTTGTACTAAAAGTAAGGTAACAGGTGCACCAAAACGATTAATTTTACACAAACTTTTAGGTAAACAGCCATCATTTGCCGCAGCTAATAAGCCACGAGTAGGGCCAATTACCCAAGTTGAAACGCCACTAATTCCGCCAATGATAATTAAAACAGCGATAACAGGGATCATCCATGGCATGTGAAAGGTATTAAAAAATAAAGCAAAAGCATCAATAAGGCCTGAGACTAAATTAATTTGCGCTTTAGGAATAACCACACTAATTGCAAGAGAAGCCAATCCTAAACTACCTAAGATTAACAATGCAGAATAGAACAACGCTTTTGGATAATCTTTTTTTGGATCTTTGACTTGATCTGCATGAATGGCAGACATTTCCATACCAATTAAGCCAAATAAAACTGCAATTAAAAAAGTGAGATTATTAATGTGACTTAAATCAGGGATAAAGCTATTTTCTGTAAAATTAATTTGTGAACCGTGCCCAGTGGCTAACCATGCAATACCCAATATGATAATAAAAACCATTGGCACAATAGTACCTAATATGGCTCCCGCGGTGCTGATCCAGCTTGATAGACGCATGCCAAATAAGTTTGCAAGTGTGGCTAGCCAAAAACTACCAATTACCATTGAAAGCAGATAAAATTTATTGTGCGCAAGACTTGGATTTATCAGATAAGCCGCAATTGTTGCAAGAAAAGCCAAAATTGTAGGATACCAAACGATATTATAAATCCACTGTAACCATATAGTTATCAGTCCTGCTTTTGCACCAAAGGCCTCTTTTACCCAAACATACATACCACCAAGCTTCGGCCAGCCTGTTGCTAATTCTGCTGCAACCAGTGCAATAGGAATGAAAAAAATAAATGCGGCAATTAAATAGTAGAAAATAATTGAAAAACCATATTCTGCACTAATAGGCAAGTTTCGTAAACTATCTACAGCTATAATATTGATCATGGTGAGTGAAAAAACACTCAATACTTTTTTAGATGTGCCAGAAGAAATCATATTTTTTTCCTAGTAAAAATCTTAAGATCTAGCGCCTTATAGGATTTTAAAAGGCGCAAGTACTTTTAAATGCGCCAACAATAGGAAAGGACGCATGCGATTAACTTAATAAATGTCGATGATGTTTGTGCATAATAAATTGTCCCGTATGATGCTGAAAATAGACTTAATCAATGTTCAAATTAATTACTACATACTACCGTAACATGCTAAAAAAGCAAGCAATATTTTATTGGACTATCTAAGTTTTATTAAAAAATATGAAATATTCCGCCGCCATCATCATTATCTGAACTTTCTTGCGCTGAACTACTGTGATTGTAATAATCTTGGTTATAATGATCTTGTCCTGAATCTGGATCATCCCAGTTACTGTGCATTTGCATCGTTGGCGCATCCTCAGTGCGGAATGTTTCAAATATTGTATCTTTTTGCCATTCGGCGGCTGGATAGCCGGTATTGGGATCAATACGCATGGTAATAAGACCAGCAGGTTCAGGTAGTTGACGCTCAGGTTTACCTTTCAATGCAGCACCCATAAAGTCAATCCACATAGGCAGTGCTGCTTGGGCACCATATTCGTAAAGTGAATGGGGTTGGTCAAAACCAACCCAAGCGATGGTGACTAAATTGGCATTAAAGCCAGCAAACCAAGCATCTTTTTTATCATTTGTAGTCCCTGTTTTTCCAGCAAGATCTTTACGGTTTAATACCAGTGCTGCTCGCCCAGTACCTTTTTTAATAACATCTTGCATTGCTGATGTCATTAAATATGCAACTTGGGGAGTAATTGCCAGTGGGGCAATATTTTGAGGAATCGTTTGAGGTGGATTTTTTGCTTGTGTATTATCGTCTGTATTATCTGGGTTACTCCAAGCATAATCTGGGTTTTGCCATGTATCATGATTTGCTGCAATACATTGTTCACAAGCAACAGCAGGTTCTGCTTGGTAAATGACTTTGCCTTCGCTATCAGCAATATGATCAATAAAATAGGGTTTTACTTGGTAGCCGCCATTAGCAAAAATAGTATAACCACTGGCTATTTCAAGTGGCGTTAGTGATGCCGTACCTAAAGCTAATGATAAACTATGTGGCAGTGTTTTGGGATCGAAGCCAAAATTTTTAAGATAATTAATTGTATAGTCAATTCCAATTAATTGCAGTAGACGAACTGAGACTAAGTTTCGTGACTTCATTAATGCAACTCGTAGGCGTGTAGGACCATAAAATTTGCGAGAAGAATTTTGGGGTCGCCATATTGAGCCATCAGGAGCATCTACTACGATGGGAGCGTCATTGATCATTGTTGATAAAGTGAAACCTTTAGCCAATGCTGCTGCATAAACAAAAGGTTTAAAGCTAGAACCTGGTTGTCGTTTCGCTTGTGTTACTCGATTAAATTTACTGAGATAATAATCAAAGCCACCAACTAAGGACAAAATTGCACCGTCATTTGGGTCAATTGCAACCAGCGCCGCTTGAGCTTCTGGAATTTGTTCTAGTCGCCAGTGCCCATTTTTTAATTGTCGAGTATAGATAACATCACCTATTTTAAGAATATCACTCGCTTGATTTGGCCGACGACCGAGATAATGTGTACCGATTTTTTTTCGTGCCCATTTTAAACCTTTCCAAGGAATAGTAATGGTTTTATCTGAGTCTAATAAGACATTAACCGACTTGTCTGCAACACTTGTAACTACTGCAGGTTGTAGCGGGCCTGCGGTTGGAATTTTATCAAGTATTTTTAGCCAGTTTTTCTTGTTACTGTCAGAAGGAGAGCCTAGATTTTTTAATGGGCCACGATAACCGTGGCGTCGGTCATAGGCAAGTAATGCATTGTCAACAGCCGCATTAGCATCATCTTGTAAATGACTATTGACAGTTGTGTAAACATTAAATCCACTAGTATAAGCTTTTTCCGCACCAAATTGGCGAACCATTGCATTGCGCACCATTTCAGCGACATATGGCGCATCGTTATCAATTGGCAACTCATGATATGCAGCAGTAAGTGGTGTTTTTATCGCTTTTTCATAAGTGGCTTCATCAATAAATTGATGTTCATACATACGTGATAAAACATGATTTCTACGTTCAAATGCAGCTTTAGGATACAACAAAGGATTCATACCTGTTGGTGCTTTAGGCAATCCAGCAAGCATTGCAATTTCAGGTAGTGTTAATTGATTGAGTGGTTTACCATAATAAGCTTGTGCAGCTGCGCCTACGCCATAAGCACGATTACCAAAATAAATTTTATTAAGATATAAATCAAGAATTTTTTGTTTACTCAGTTCTTGATCAATTTTGATAGCGAGCAATATTTCTTTGACTTTTCTGGTGTAAGTTTTTTTAGGCGATAAAAAGAAATTTCTAGCAACCTGCATTGTTATGGTGCTACCGCCTTGTACCTTTTTGCCCGTTAATGCAACTTGAACGGCCGCGCGTAAAAGACCTTTAATATCGACACCTGGATGCTCAAAAAAACGTTGGTCTTCTGTGGCCAACACTGCATTAATTAGTTGAGGTGGTATTTGATCATATGCCACAGGAATACGTCGTTTTTCGCCGTACTCCGCAATGAGCTTTCCGTCTGATGTATAAATACGAAGGGGAACTTGCATTTTGACATCTTTTAAGACTGCAACGTCTGGAAGCTCACTTTCAACATGAATAATTAAGATTGCAATAGCAATCGCAGCAAGAATACATATGTCGATAATACACCAAATGGTGATTCTCAGAATTTTACGCAAATGATCCATAAGGCAGTATCGTTTAAATTTCATCAATGATTAATTCTAACATATACCAAAACTACCTCAAAATACGATTGATAATTTTCTATTTTACAGTCATGGAATCTTTTATAGTCAATAATAACTATTTATTGCACACAGAAGAACGTTGAATCAATTGAAAAATACTTTGTTATTAACTCGCATTTCAAAGTCGTTTGGGTATATACTCTATAATAATTAAATTTAATTATTTGGCTAAAAACATACACATAAGGAATTTGAGTGTTTAAGTTTCTTTCAAATCAACAATCTAGGGTTTTAGGTGTTGATATAAGTTCAACAGCTGTAAAAGTTTTAGAGTTATCTTCCCATAATAATAAATATTGTGTAGAAAGTTATGCTGTTGCGCCATTACCATTAAATGCTATCGTTGAAAATGATATTAAGGATATCAATGCTGTAACAGAAGCATTAAAAGCCGCTGTAGATCGTTCAGGCTCAAATTTAAAAAATGTCGCCACCTCAGTTTCAAGTGCAAGTGTTATTACAAAAATTATTCAGCTTGATGGACAATTAGAAGGTTTAGAATTAGAAGCACAGGTTGAGTTAGAAGCAGGACGTTTTATCCCATATGCTTTGGAAGAAGTCGCATTAGACTTTGAAGTTTTGGGCATTAATGCGATAAACCCAGAAAAAATTGATGTGCTAGTGGTAGCTTCACGCGAAGAAAATGTAGAAGTTAGGGCAAATGTTATCCGGGCTGCTGGTTTAATTCCTAGCGTTGTTGATGTTGAAGCTTATACGGTTGAACGTGCCTGTCCATTAATTGCAGAGCAACTACCAGAACATGGATTAAATAAAGTAATTGCAATCATCGATGTTGGTGCAGTGATTACGACCATCACAGTATTGAAAGATATGAAAATCATATACACGCGAGAAGAGATTTTTGGTGGACAACAATTAACCAAAGCTATTCAACGACGTTATGGTTTAAGTTATGAACAGGCAGGTATGGCAAAAAAACAAGGACGCGTTTCAGATGATTATGATGCTGAACTATTAGATCCATTTAGGGCATCCTTAGTTCCATTGATTCGTCGTTCGCTACAATTCTTTTTTGCATCCAGCGCGTATAATGAGGTTGATCATATTGTACTTGCTGGTGGTGTCGCAATGATATCAGGTTTGGGTGAAATGGTTAATGAATACTTAGGAACCCCAAATACTATAGCGAATCCTTTTTTGAATATGGCAGTTTCAAAGCGAATAGACTTAACGCACCTAACAGCAGATGCGCCCGCATTGATGGTTTGTTGTGGCTTGGCGCTTAGGAGCTTTGTATGACTAATATTAATTTACTGCCGTGGCGTGAAGCGCAGAGAAAACAACAATTACAGCAATTTATTTTCTATAGTGTTGCAACTATAGCAACAGTTGTTTTTTTGTGCATTGTTATTCATTTGATTTATGCCACTATTTTATCTGATCAATATACTGCAAATAGCTACTTACAGACGGAAATAAATACGTTAGATCAAACTATACAAGAAGTTAGAACTATTAAAGAGCAAAAAGCTGAGTTAACACAACGTATGGAAGTCGTTCAATATTTGCAAATTAACCGTTCAGAAGTTGTCGCTATGTTTGATGCTTTTGTTAGAACTTTACCTTCTGGTATTTATGTCACGAACGTGCAAAAGCAAGGTGGAGAGATTACTGTCTCGGGTGTCGCTGAATCTAATACACGTGTTTCAGAATTTATGAAAAACATTGAAAAATCAAAAGCATTTATGGATCCAAGATTAACTGAAATAAAATCAGAAGATAAAGATAATCCTAATATTAGATTTTTTGAGTTGAAAATGAAAAGAGAAGCATTAAAGGAATAAAGCTAAACGATGAATGTGGAAGATTTAACACTTGAAAATATTGGTATTTGGCCAACTTGGGCAAAAGTCGTAGTCGTTGGACTTGTTTGTAGTTTTATTGTCGGTTTGTTTTTCTTTTTTGATATAAAGCCTATGCGTTCTCAATTACTACAAGCGGAGCTAGCGGATAAAGAATTACGTGCTACTTATGAAATTAAGTCAGAGCAAGCAGCAAATTTAGATGAATATAAAGCACAAGTAGAAGAAATTAATCAACGTATCGAAGGTATGTTGGCACAGTTACCTAAAACTTTAGATGTACCCAATCTGATTGAGGATATTTCGAAGATGGGGATTTCAGCAGGTTTAGAGTTTAAATCAATTAGACCTCAACCAGAAATAGAACAAGACTACTATACAGAGTTACCTTTAGCTATTACGGTTACTGGTACATATCATCAATTAGCTGAGTTTGTTAGTAATTTAGCAAGCTTACAACGTATTGTTACTTTGGATGACTTCACTATTACGCGCCCCAAAGTTGATCGTTCCATACAAAGGTTAAGAGAGGTAGCACAGAGCAAAAACATTCAATTAAGTATGGATATAACTGCCAAGACTTATAAGCAGAGTCGCTCGTTTAAGAAAAATCAAAGTGCTGGTCAGCAAGGACAGGTGACAAATGCAAGTAATTGAAACAACAAAAAACAAAATCGAAAATTTTAAGTTTTCGCGCATATTTTTATCGCTATGTTTAGTTTCAATGTGTTGTATGTTAACAAGCTGCGGTGGCGATAACCGTACTCAAAACACACAAAAATTTATTGAAAAAGTAAAGCATCGGCCAAGTCAAAAGATTGAAGCTTTGCCTGAGGTAACGCCTACTAAAACCGTCAAATACTCCTCGCAAAATATGCGTAGTCCATTTAAACCTGAAGAAAAAACAGTTCAGAATAATGGTTTATCACCGGATATACAAAGACCTAAAGAAGAGCTAGAAGCTTTTCCGTTAGACAGTCTTCGTATGGTAGGTACTATCACACAGAATAATAAAGAATGGGTATTAATATTGGCATCGGATAAAGCCATATATAAAGCTACAATTGGTAGCCATATAGGGCAAAATTACGGTAGAATAGTGAATATTAGTAAAGATAAAATTGATATTGTAGAAACTATCCCAGATAGTTTGGGACAGTGGAAGGAAAGAGAGACCTCTTTGACTTTGGTGGAATAGTTAAAAGTATAGGACAGGATGCCATGATAAACCGGCAGAGGATAATAAAGCAGTTTGTTTTTGTCAGCTTATTTTTCTTATTAAGCAGTGCTTGGGCGAGCGCAACGCTAAAAAGTGTTAATTATAAAACGCTAACGGGTAGTCGTATGCAGGTTATTTTTAATTTTTCACAACCAGTATCTTCAGTAAAATCTTTTGACACTAAATCACCAGCGAGAATCATATTGGATTTTTTTGGTGCAACAGATGCCTTGTCTGAACCTAACCAAACTGTTTCACGAGGATTTATTTCTAATTTAAATGCAATTGATGCTGATGGACGTTTGCGCGTATTACTTAATTTAACCCATGAAGCAAAATATACCGTTAACAAATCAGGCAATCAAGTGATTGTCACCTTAACTCAAGTAGCACCGCAACCCGCTTCAAGGCGTGCCAGAAATGAACAGTTTGCAGCCAATTCTAGAGTAAGTTATGCTCAGCACAGTATTCGAGGTATCGATTTTAAACGTGACGGTGATAATGGTGGGCAAGTGGTACTTAATTTATCGGATGCTGGTATGGGTATTAATGTTACACAACAAGCTGATAAAATTATTGTAGACTTCATTGGTACATCCTTACCCACCCGTTTGCAACGCAAATACGATGTTACTGATTTTGGTACACCTGTGCAAATTGTAACCGCAACAAGAGAAGGCAATAATACACAGGTGGTTATTGCGTCTAAAGGAGATATTGCACATACAGCGTATCAAGTTAATAATAAATTTGTTGTTGATATTAACCCATTNACGCCTGAAGAGAAAGCTCGTCAACAAGCGGAAAAGCCAACCTATACAGGTAAGCGCTTATCCTTAAATTTTCAAGATATTTCGGTTAGAGCCGTGTTACAATTATTGGCTGAATTCACTGGGATTAATATTGTTGCGAGTGACTCAGTAAAGGGAAATATTACACTACGGTTGAATGATGTTCCGTGGGATGAAGCCTTAGCGATTATTTTAACAACGCAGGGACTTTCTAAAAAACAAGTAGGTAATGTTTTAATGATTGCTCCTGCAGAAGAAATGGCAGCAAGAGAAAAAGAAATCCTAGAAAACCAAAAACAGGTAGAGGAATTAGAGCCCTTAAAAACAGAATTAATTCACTTAAATTATGCAAAAGCAGCAGATGTTGCTAACTTATTAAAAGATCAGTCAACCTCATTATTAACACCCAGAGGTAATGTTTCTGTGGATGAGCGTACTAATACTCTGTTAGTTAAAGATGTGCCAGCTACATTGGTTGATGTGAGGAAATTGATTAATCAGTTAGATGTACCCGTACGGCAAGTATTAATTGAGGCGCGGATAGTTAATGTTGATACCACATTTGAGCAAGATTTGGGCATTCGTTGGGGGGTTACGAAACCGGATCATGTTTCTGGTACGTTAACAGGCGCAAGTCAAATGCAACAAAATATTATTGATGGGAATCCCGCATTAGATGACGTAGATTTTGCTAATAGATTAAATGTAAATTTACCCGCCGTTTCAAGCAGTGGCGCACAAGCACCAAGTATTGGTGTTGCATTAGCCAAGCTTGGAGATGGTTATTTATTAGATTTAGAGTTATCAGCTATTGAAACTGAGGGTGGAGGTGAGTTAATATCAAGCCCTAGACTGGTGACAGCTAATCAGCATCCAGCTTATATTGAGTCGGGTGAAGAAATTCCTTATCAGGAACAAACCTCGAGCGGTGCAACTTCTGTTGAGTTTAAAAAAGCGGTTTTAAGTTTACAAGTGACACCACAGATTACGCCAGATAATAAAATTATCATGGATATAAAAGTTAATCAGGATAAAAGAAGTACAGAACCTGAGGTTTTGGGTGTTCCAGCAATTGATACACGGCAAATTGAAACTAATGTTTTAGTCAATAATGGGGAAACTATTGTGCTTGGTGGAATTTATGAGGAAAGTAAAGCCAATGAAACAACGCGAGTTCCTTTTTTAGGTGAAATTCCTATTGTTGGGGCTTTGTTCCGAAATACGGGCAAATCGAGTGAGCGTAAAGAATTGTTAATATTTATTACGCCAAAAGTTATTCAACAAACACCTTATGTATAGAAGACTATGTTAAATAAACAAAATATATTTTTAATTGGCGCAATGGGCGCAGGAAAAACAACCATTGGTAAACAGTTAGCGCAAGAGCTTGGGCGTGAGTTTATGGATACAGACCTTGTCATTGAATCACGTACTGGAGTAAGTCTTGCATGGATTTTTGATGTTGAAGGTGAACAAGGATTTCGAGAAAGAGAGCAAAAAATTATTGATGAATTAACACAAAAGAGCAATATTGTTTTGGCAACTGGCGGTGGAAGCGTAATTTTAGCTGAAAATCGCTCAAATCTTTCTGCAAGAGGGGTGGTCGTTTATTTAAAAACGACACTTGAAGAACAATTAGCTCGTATGGAAAAAGATAAGAAAAGGCCATTGTTGCTCGGCGTGGATGATAAAGCAGAGACATTAAAAGAGTTAGCAAGTGAGCGAAATACATTGTATGAAGAAATAGCAGATTTTGTTTTTCGTACAGATGAAAGTTCAGTCAAAGTCATTGTTGATAAAATTATTCAGCACCTTCGTTCACCTGCAAATACGGATTAAATTATTTCTGTCGCATTGTTTGGGTAGGACTTGCATAAGTTCTTTAGGGAAAAACTCATAGCCCCATTTATTTTTATGGGGGTAATAAGGATGAAACACGTGACAACTTACTGGCAACAACATAAACTTTCATTTGACCCATTTATGACAGAACACACAAATGAAGCGGCATATATGTCGCCTAAATATGAACAGCAACTCGATTTGCTTGCACATCTGATTAATAACGAAGATAAAATTCAGTTAGTCACGGGTTTGACGGGCATAGGTAAGTCAACCATGATGCGTTTGCTGATGAAAGAGTTAGCAGATGCAAGTGGCATATGTAAAGTCTATGGTGGTGCAACTATTACGCCTATGGTATTACAAGAATTAATCGTAAGACATTTAGGTTTGAAAGTTGATACAGATAAACCATCGGTGTATCAACAAGTATTACAAAATAAAATGATGCAAATGCAACATAGAAACGAGCATTTTTTTCTTTTGATTGATAATGCACATAAACTACCAAAAGCGAGTTTAGACTTTTTATTGACATTAATGTCATGGCAGAAAAATACCAAGCATGTCATTCATGTGGCTTTATTTGGCGGGCCTCAGCTTGAGGCTATTTATGCAGATTTAACATCCATAGCAATGGGTGAACATGCAACCCATACCATTCGTCTTGAGCCTTTATCTGAGGAGGAAACTAAGCAATATATCATGCATCGGTTAACCTTAGCGGGTTGGCATAAAGCGTTTCCTATATCTGATGCAGAGCTTACTAAAATTATGCAAATTAGCAAAGGAATCCCAAGTAAAATTAACTACATAGTAAAGCAATTATTGTTGCAGAAAATTTCCACTACATCTGAACAAAAAATTGTAATTAATAAGCAAAAAATGTTTAAACAGTTAGCCGTAGGTGGTGGTATTGTTTTGGGGGCATTTCTTATAATTCAAGCTTATCAAAAATTTGAACAAAATATAAAATCAGTAACTAATCAACAGGCATTAACTTTACCATCAAGACCACAAACTAATACTACAGCACCATCTGTAAATAGGCAGACAGTTGTCTCTAATACTGAACCATCTGCAAAGCAATGGCCAGATTATATGAAAACAGCAAATAAGTCAGTTGTAAAGCATACAACATCACCCGTTCAGCATACCAATGAGCATGCAATAGTTTCTACAAATGTAACATCACATGTAAATAAAGTGTCACCAAAGCTAGTTTCTCAGAATCAATCAACAGACATAGCAGAAAAAAACACAACAGCATTATTAAATGCTGCAAATGCTGACTTATCTTCAGATGTGGTAAAAGCAGCGTCAGATGGTGATATACAAGCACAACAAGCTGTCGTTGAGGCACAATCAATCATATTGAAATCAAATAAAAAGACACAACAAATAAAATCGGTAACTACGACAAATAAAGCGATGATGAAGGATACGCATGAATTAAAAGCTATCTATGCCTATGATGCGCCACAATTATTAAAAACAAATGCTGAGCATTACGCTATACAGTTAGCAGGTTCACACGATATTGATTATTTGAAAAATCAGTACACAAAAGTGCCATTAAAAGAACACGTATACTTTTTTAAAACAAGATTAAATGGTAAAGCATGGTATGTCGCAATATATGGTAATTATAAAACTGCAGCTTTGGCGCGTAAAGCTATATCAACACTTGCGCCAAATTTACAAGCTAATCACCCTTGGCCGAGATCATATCATAGTATTCAACAAGCAATAGAGATGAGTTAATGATAACAATAAAAAATGATACCTACTTACGTGCGTTAAAAAAACAGTCTGTTCCGTACACACCAGTATGGATGATGCGACAAGCAGGACGTTATTTACCTGAGTATCGAAAAGTAAGAAACGAAGCAGGTGATTTTTTAAGATTATGCAAAACACCAGAGTTAGCTTGTGAAGTTACATTGCAGCCCTTGCGACGTTTTGCTTTAGATGCGGCAATTTTATTTTCTGATATTTTAACGATACCTGATGCGATGGGATTGGGACTTGATTTTATTGAAGGCGAAGGCCCTGTTTTTCATCATCCAATAACAACTGTTAATGATGTAAAAAAGCTTATCGTACCTGAACCAGATAAACATCTGTGCTATGTGATAGATGCAGTTGCGCTTATTAAAAAAAATCTTGATAGTGTGCCCCTCATTGGTTTTTCTGGTAGCCCATGGACGCTTGCTTGTTACATGCTTGAAGGCGGTTCTAGCAAATTATTTAAGAAAATTAAACAATTTATTTTTAATGAACCGCAAACGGCGCATATATTATTAAATAAACTCGCAGATGCCGTAATTGATTATTTACTTGCACAAATTACGGCGGGTGTAGATGCTGTGCAAATTTTCGATACGTGGGGGGGGATTTTATCAACACCAATGTATCATTGTTTTTCCTTGCAGTATATGCAAAAAATTGTACATGCTATCAAAGCACAGTATCCAGATATTCCTGTTATTTTATTTACAAAGCAGGGAGGCGCTTGGTTAGAAAGTATTGCTGAAACAGGCTGTACAGCTATTGGTTTAGATTGGACAGTAGATATTGGTGCAGCAAAACAACGTGTCGGTCAACAGGTGAGTTTACAAGGAAATCTTGATCCGATGTTACTTTTTGCGAAGCCAGAAGTTATACAACGTGAAATTGAAATTATTCTATCTGCCTATGGTTCTACTTCTGGACATATTTTTAATTTAGGCCATGGTATTGATAAAGATACGCCCATTGAACATGTTGAGGTATTTATTAATACCGTACATGAATTGAGCAGCAAAAGGGTGAGGGATAGTCATTAACAATAAAAACTAAAGTATTCTAAATAATACAGCAAGTTACCTATTGCACTTTTTAACAGATTAGAGATAATAAACAATGATATTATTAGAATATTACTTTTTTATATAAATATTTAGGTTTGTAAATGGAATTACGAAAATATAGCAATAGCCTTCTGGAGAAAGCTAGGATGAAAAAAACGGTATTTCAAATTATTCTGCTAAGTGGTTTTTTCTTTAGCTCTCTTGCCCATGCTGGAATTTATATGGGGACAGGTGCGGCAGATGAAAATTACCATGCAAGTATGCCATACCAAATGCAGCCATATCCTTCTTCTAATTTAGCCGTTACAACACCAATGCCAGCAGCTGCATTAGTAAAACCTAGTAATCAGTGTTACCAAGACCTTTATGATGGAAAGGGGGCACTGCAGCCGACAAAGTGTCCACCATTACAAAAAGTCTCGGATAGACCACGAAACTATAAAGTTAAAACTGGCTCACTAAAAGCAAATGTGGAAAATATGGTTGCACAAAGTAAATGGGGACGCGTCGTATGGAATGTGCCTAATGATTATCGTTGGATTGGTAATATTACTATCACAGCGACTTCTATACAAGATGCATTAAGTCAGTATTTAGAGCCTTATCCTGTTGAGGCAATTTTTTATAAGAAAAATCATATAGTAAGTATAGAACCTAGGAGAGCAGCTTAATGTTTAAGAAAGCCATTCTATTTACCTTTGCATTAGCTGTCGTTTTTTTATCGGCATGTACAACACCAACGCTCTATGAAGAATCAAAATCCAATACGGCAAATGTAAAAAATAATATTGATGCAAAAACACAAAAAGCCTATCCAAAGCCGCCAGCAGTAACAACTGAAGATCAGGCGTATGTTGATACAACGCCGATTAGCCTCATTGCAACACCTAGCTGGATGAAACGTAATATTACGTTACATGGTAATAACTTACCTTTTAGTTTTTATGTTACACAAATTTTAGCGGGCAGCCATGCGATAAATTCCTATGACGATACTATTAACAAAGGTCAGCTAGTTTCTGTTGATTATCAAGGCACCGCAGCGGGTGCATTAAATGAATTGGCGGCACGATCAGGCTATTTTTATACCATGGATAAAAAAAATAATGCAATTAGCTGGTCAGCTTTTGAAACAAAAGTATTTGATATTTCGTTTATGCCGGGTGATGTTCAATATCAATTAGGTGAAAATGCAGGCTCTTTATCTTTATCTGGTGGAGATAGTAGTGGTGGCGGTGGTAGTGGAGGCAGTAGTGATTCTTCTAGTGGTGGTTTTGATTTTTCACAAGATTCACAATACAGTAATTTAACTGGAACTATTTCTATTTGGAAAGACCTTGCAACGGCCATTAAAGCATTACTTTCTAAGGATGGCACTGCACAGGTTTCTGAATCAACCACAACTGTTACCGTGCATGATCACCCTGAAAATGTACAAGCCATTGGTGAATATATCAAAGTAATGAATAAAGAGTTATCACAGCAGGTAAGAATTCATGTGCAACTACTCGAAGTTAAACTGAATAAAAATTTCAACTATGGTATTGACTGGAATTTAGTCAGAAATACGGGACCTAATTCTTGGTCGCTTACTGGTAGCACGGCAACTAACGCAGATAATACCAGTACGTTTTCTCCAGTTGGTTTAGCTTTTTCTGCGGCAGATGGTAGTAATTGGGGGGGGTCGAATACTATCATTCAAGCCTTGCAACAGCAAGGCGATGTTAGTTTAATTACTCAGCCTACGGTTACAACGATGAATGATCAAGTTGCAACGATTTCAATTCAGCAGCAACGTGCATATGTGAGTGGTGGTAACACAACCCTTAACGACAGTTCTTCGACATCATCAGTTGATGCTAGTACAGTAACTACAGGTTTTAATTTATATTTATTACCTAAAATTCAGAAAGATCAGGTTTATTTACAAATTAGTTCTATCCTGTCTAACTTGACAGCAATGCGTACATTTAATGCAAATACTGGTGAATCTGGTGATTCAAATGGCAGTGATAATACAGGCTCTGAAGATCAACCTGATGGTAATAATAGTCAACAACAAGATGATGGCGGTGGTGGTGATGACACCAATACCAACACAGAAACAAGCGCTGGTGTAAACGTGGTAGAATTACCCGAAACAGCATTAAGAAGTTTTAACCAGCGTAGTGTAATTCCAAATGGCGCAACACTTGTATTGGCTGGCTATATTGAAAAAGAAAGTACATCTGATCAATCTAAGTTTGCTAATATAGCATTACTAGGCGGTAAGGGTGCATCAATGCAAAATGTAGAAATGGTAATGTTAATTACACCAGTTATCCTCAGCTCAAATGAAAATGATGCTGCGCCAGTGAGAGGCTATGCAGGACAAGCAGGGAGTTAGGCGGGATGCCGCAAATCTTAAGACATGATGGTGTACCATTTGTTGTATATACATACCGCGAATTAGTTACCGCCAAGAAATATAACTTGCTCAAACGTGAGCTAGAGATGCTTGCGCGTGAGCACGGTGCTAATGCACGTTTTTATATTTATCCTGATGGCGATTTAGAAGCTATATTCTCACAAGAAGAAGGTTATCTATTAGGTGAAAATATATGGCAGCATTTTGGTAATCCTGCAAATCTTATTTATTGCGAAGCACTAGCGGATGGTGAAAATGCGCTATTAGTTGTTGTAAAACAAGGCAGTATATATCTTGATTCGCAATTACCATTAATTAATTTATTGGATGAGTTTTTTAACTTAATTGGCGATGAAAATCAGTATGATATTTATGTCTATGGAGACGTACCGCTTGCTGAAACGGCTACAGAAGAAAAATTTGCATTTGATGCGGGTCTCGTTAATTCCTTTAATGTTTTAGAAAGTTCAGCGTATTTAACGCTTGAAACTGATGAGACACTAAAATTATTACCAATAGACAAAGCGATTGATGAATTACCTCGGCAGAAAAGCAATTTATTTAAAATTGCGGTGGTGCTAATATTTCTTTTTGCGATTGGTTACGGTATTTGGTCTACGTTGCAAACAAAAACACAAATATCTACAGGGATAACAACACAACCAAATCAAACTAGGCAAGTCACACAAAATCCATATGCAGGCTATATTAAAGCATTGCAGACACCTGCGCCTAGTGAGCAATTACGCACCATTTTAGCGCGTATTAAAACCTTATTGACTATCCCTGGTTGGACGCCTGTGCAAATGAATTTAAAAGGACAATCTGCTATTTTTGATTTACAGGGCGTCGGCGGTAATACCGCATTATTAATGGGATGGGTTAAAGAAAAGAAAGCAGACTTAGAAATTAAGAATAGTAAAGCATCTATTATTTATACTTTAAATATTCCTAGTAGAACAAGACCAACAAACATATATAATTTAAGAGATACTGTCTCAATGTTATATGACGCCTTAGCGGAAATCTTTCCAGAGTCGAATGTTTCTATTGGAAAGCCAGAAAAGCATCAAGTTTACAATTCAGTGATAATTAAGTTTTCATTTAATGATGTATCGATGCAGATATTGGCATTGTTAGCAGATGAGTTAAAAGGATTTCCTGTTGTGATTAACGCATTTAGTCTTAATCAAATTGATCATGGAATGGTAAGTGGAAATATTGAGTTGGAAATTTTAGGGGCTGAGGCATGAGTGTTATAGATAATATAAAAGAATTAGAGTCTAAACAAAAAGTGATGTTAGTTGCAATTGTGCTATTATTGGGTGTTGCTGTATATATGGGATATACAACTTTTTTTCCACCAACGAGTACGTCAACTGTAGTATCATCACCACAACCAGTAAGAACTCCGGAGCCCAGTTCTCCAACCCAAACAACAAGTACAAGATCTCTAGTTACTGCGCCAACAGTAAACTCAACGGGTGTCGCCAGTAAAAAAAGTAACATGGCATATGTTGAAAAACCAAATACTGATGCGCCAACGCCAGAACAATTAGCGATATTAGCACAAAGCCAACAGTTACAAGAAGAATATATTCACCTTGTAAGTCAGTACCAGATTGCACAATTAGAGCAAAAATTAGCGACGACTAATGCCGCTATTGCAAAACAGAAATTAGATACCACGAAGTCTGTTCTAGCAACACAAAAACTGGAGGGCAATTTTAGTCAAACACCAACCCTAACTNCATCTGATAACACATCAAATAAAGTAAATGCTCCAACAGGTGCTATTCAAGTCATGTTTGTAGGTAGGCAAAATGGTAAATGGACAGCAATGTTAGGCGGTAATGGGACATATTTTGAAGTGAATACTGGAACACGATTACCTGATGGCTCCGTGGTTTCTAGTATTAGCCAAAAAGGTGTGACGCTAACTAAAGCAGGTCATCGTATTTATTTAGCGATTCCTAAAACGCTAGACTAATGACACAGTTATGCGCTAAAAACACAGTATTAGTACTTGCAGTTTGCGGCGCAAATCAGCAAATAAGACAATGTATAACACAGCACTTTTCTCCAACACAATTCTCTTGTATTGAAATAAAAACAGTTACTCAGTTAGAAGCAAGTTTTGAAAAAATTAATTTATTCATTGTTGCAGAAGATTATCTTGATATTGAGGTATTGCAGAATAAAATTTCACAAGATAAGAATACAGTATTAAAGGGGATTTATAACTTTAATAAGAAAAAATTTCATCAAAAAGCACATTATTTGATAATTGAAGCTGACTCATTATTTGATGAAAATCAATTTTTGCAACAGTTGCATATGATGCTGTCTTTTATTAAAAGAGAGCAACTCTTTCATCGGGAAGCACAGCAACTTTTACAATACCAGGAATTAATTTTAGCAGAACAGACAATTGCTAAAAATATTTTTGAAAGTTTTATCCAAACAAATTTAATTAATTATCCTGAATTAGATTTTATGCTACTTCCTTTATCTACATATAATGGTGATGTATTACTGGCATATAAAGATGATAACAATCTTTTAAGTCTCATGTTAGGTGACTTTACTGGGCATGGGTTGCCAGCAGCAATTGGATCTATTCCAACAGCTGAAGTATTCTATAGTATGTGTAAGAAGCAAATGTCTCTGGCACACATTGTACGAGAAATAAATAGAAAATTAAAAAAATTACTGCCAACGGAAATGTTTTGTGCAGCTTGTATATTATCTTTTGATGCAAACACCGGTAAATTAAAACTATGGCAAGGTGGTTTACCATGTGGATATTTGATTGACGAGTCAATAGATAACGTGATGCGAATAGATGCGCAGCATTTGCCTTTGGGCGTATTAAGTGAAGATGATTTTGATGATTCACTTCAGTGTTTTAATATTAATTCATCCATGTCATTGACGATGTTTACCGATGGATTAATCGAAATGAAAAATCAAAATAATGAATGTTTACTTCAGTCTGATATCCTTAATTGCCTAATACATAATACTGATCAAAGTAAAGTTACAAAATTAAAGGACTTAATGTCATTGCATAGTGAACAAGTTGATATGCTTGATGATGTAGCAATATTTTCATTACAGCTTAATCCTACAAATACGTCGTTATAAAATGAATAAATATTCCAAGTTATCTGTTATTTTATTATTTTTTATGGGTGTTGTTTCAAGATTAATTCCACATGTCGCGAATTTTGTGCCGGTATTTGCTATTATTGCTTGGTTTTTATTTGAACTGAAGAAAACAAGTGCTGTGTTAATTACGTTTTTAATGTTGTTTTTATCAGACGTAGGGCTTACCCTTATTAAAGGGTATAATTTAAATGGCAGTTGGTTATTAAGTAATTACATATGTTATGCTGCATTGTTTTTTATACCAATCATTAAAAAACAATCTCAGTATTCAGAATTGATTTATGGCGGCGTGNTATTTCCATTAAGTTTTTGGGCGATTAGTAATTTTTTAGTTTGGTATGTTACAAATGCTTATTCTAAAAATATATGGGGTTTAATTTTATGTTTTGAGCTTGCATTACCTTTTTTATTTTATTCAATTTTAGCGAATAGTTTATTTAGTTTAGGTTATAAGGTAAACATTGCGAATCAATTTAATAAGGATGTTAAATTATGAAAAAACTATTTATTTTAAGACATGGATATGCTCAAAATGCTAGACTAAAGAGTCCTGATAGAGAGAGAGAATTAACGCAAGAAGGGCAAAAAGTATTGCAAGCACGCAGTGCTGAATTTAAGAAAAATTTAGCAAATCTAGATGTGATTTTTTGCAGTCCAGCAACTCGAACTCAACAAACTGCTAATATTGTATTAAAAGCAATAGCAAATAATATGCTTAATATTCAGAATCAAGCATTTATATATGAATGTGATGCGCAAGATTTATTGTTTTTTTTGCAAGAACTCGATAATCAATATAATCAAGTAATGATAGTTGGCCATAACCCAACACTTTCTCAATTTGCAACGCAGTTTTATCATCGCCCTATACATCTTGAGCCTGGAGATCTACTGTCATTAACCTTTGATATAGAAACTTGGCAGGATTTAACATTCTCATGCAAACTACGATAACATTATTTTTGCTGGTTAAGCGGCTTTGTGGTAGTCTTTCAATGCATTTTTTTTAAAAGAATAATAGAAACTCACGCTCATAATTTGTATTTCAACATCGTTCAGAAATACAAATCATTAAGGAATAGTCCATGATTACTAAATTTAAGCAACAATACCCAAGTGGTGTATTGGTTATTTTTTTGTTACAAATGTTCACAATGATTGGCTTTGCAATTAATCAATCAGTGCTTGTGTTATACGTGCTTAAAACATTTCATATGACAGAGCAACATGCATATTCACTATTCGGGGCTTATATGTCTTTAGCATTTGGTGCTTCTGTGCTCGGTGGATATATCGCGAGTATTGCTGGCTATCGATTGACATTATTGGCAAGTTTACTTTTAGCAGCAGCTGGACTTTTTAGTTTGGCTATTCCAGGCTTATTAGCATTTTATTTTGGTTTAAGTGCTTTTGTTGTTGCGACAGCAACGTCGCTGCCAACTATTTTTGTGTTGCTAGGTAGATTATATATGGATCATGATGAACGCAGAGATAGTGGTTTTACTATTGCATATATTGGTATGAATGTTGGTGCATTTGTTGCAATTTTTGCTGCTGGTTATATTGAAAAATACTTAAATTATGCTGCGGCATTTATCATCGGCGGACTTTTTATGTTGATATCTTTTGTCTTATTTTATTTACAAAAAGAAAATTTTAAAGTGAGTGATCATATTCGTCAAACGACTAAGAAGCCAAAACGTAAAAAACTTTTAGCTTTATTGATGGGGCTGATTGCTCTGCCATCCACAGGATTTTTATTAACCCATTCTACCCTTTCAAATATTTTATTAATTGTGATTGGATTCGCGTCTGGTATTTTTATTCTTTTTCATGCCTTTAAATCGCACGGAATTATTCGCGCTAAATTATTAGTGTTTTGGATTTTGACTGTGATATCCATTATTTTTTGGGCATTATATATGTTAGCACCTTCTGCACTAAATATTTTCGTTGATCGTAATGTGGATAAGCATTTATTGGGTTGGGCAATCCCTACGATTACTGTACAAAGCTTAAATCCGTTTTTTATTGTGACGGTAGGACCGTTGTTGAGTATATTATGGATTAAACTTAGCCAGCGAAACCTTGAAGTTTCAACGCCTGCGAAATTTGCTATTGGGACGTTGTTAATGGGTGCTGGATATTTGGTTTTATTGCCAGGGATTAGTTTGGCTAGTGCGACAGGCATTGTGGCGTTTGGTTGGATTATATTAAGTTATTTTTTACAAACTTGTGGTGAATTATTATTAGGCCCTGTTGGATATGCAATGGTAGGAACTTTAGTGCCTGTGCCTTTATTAGGTATTATGATGGGTATTTGGCAATTAGCAACTGGTGTGGCAGGAGCGCTATCTGATTATCTTGCCGAATTGACAATTAGCCCATCTGCTAGTCAATTACCAATTGTTACCGACTCAACTTTTGCTAAGGCGTTTGCAGAGTTTGGATTAATATCAATTGCTGTTGGCGTTATTGCTGCATTAATTGCGCCTAAGTTGACACGCATTATGAATGCTGATTAAGGACAAATTTTGTGTTTTAACGTATAATAATTTTCGTTTAAACTTATATAGGTGAATTATGGATCATCAGCAATTGCTTGTTGCATTTTTTGTGACAATGTTTGCCATCACAAATCCTTTTGGCAACTTGGGTATTTTTATTGCCTTGACTGCAGATAAAACTGTTCCTGAACAACGAAAAATAGCAGTAAGGACAGCCGTGGCATGTTGTATTATATTTTTAACAGTTACTTGGGTTGGTGAATTATTACTTAAGTTTTTAGGCGTAACAGTGCCTGCTTTTGAAGTTGCTGGTGGGATCGTAATTTTATTAATTGGTTTACATATGTTGCAATCAAAACCGGGGAGCGCTAGTGCGTCAAATGATGCACATTCAACTGCATCGAAAAGTTCTGTTGCAGTTGTGCCACTTGCGATGCCTATCATAGCTGGGCCAGGCGCTATTAGTACTATCTTAGTTGATTTACATCAATTCCCCTCATTAATGGCTAAAGTTTGGGTCAGTGTCTGTGATATATTTCTAGCTGTTGCTATTATGATTGTTTTATTATTTGCCGCGCCAATTCGTAAGTTCCTTGGTACTTCGGGCATTAGCATCATGGTTCGAATTATGGGACTTATTTTGATGGCCATGGCGATGCAAATGTTAACGAGAGGCCTAGTAGATTTACTGCCAGGTCTTGCAGGAACAGTTAGCTAAGTTTTTGCTTGCATATCAGAGGCTAAAATGGTAATTTAAGCCTCTGTTGTAGGCGCGTAGCTCAGTGGTAGAGCATCACCTTGACATGGTGGTGGTCGGTGGTTCGATCCCACTCGTGCCTACCAAATTTTGTTTCTTTCTTATTTCACATCTTTTGTTAAGAAAACATTCTATGAATGCTTGATATAATCTAGCATCCATTACAGGCTCATTTAATGTTAGATGTAATTTTGCTAATTCGTATACGGTAGGTTTTGTTATTTTTTCTGGAAGATCTTGAATAGATTTTAATGTAGCGTAACCAACTTTTTGATTGTTTTCGACTTTAATGCCATGCATATAAATTTTGGAAATAGGTTGCTGATTTGACGCGTAAATTGTTTGATTTCGCCCCCATTCTTGGTTGACAATGATATAGGGTAAAAACCATCTTAAAGCAGAATAGTCAGGTTTTTTTGTTCCCTGAAATGAAGAGTCCCAATCATACCAAGGTCTTAATGAATTGTTATCGTTATCGAATCCATAGTTATATTGAAGTTCATTTTTTAAAATTTCAGTATCATATTGAATTGGTGTTTTACCATGTTTATTTTTGATAATAGTGCTAGCATTATATCTTGTTAGCAATTCAATTAATTCAACATTTTGATATATAAACGCGTAGTGTAATGCGGTAAAACCAAAAAAATCTTGTTGATTTATATCAGCATTAGCATAAATTAATTGATTAGCAATTACTGTTGAGTTTATCTTACAGGCAAGAATTAAAGGTGTACTTTTGCTACTTGAAAAAGTATCTTTACAATTTAATCCACCTATTGTACAGAATGTGATAATTTTTTTTGCGGCGTTTATCTTGTTGCGTGAAATAGCCTCTAAAAGCCAAGTGTTGCCATACCTGTTCTTGTCAAATGCATGTATTCCATTGGATTGGAACTGATGTTCTAATAAGACTTATATTATCTGTTGTTTCAAGTGTGTCAATCAGTTTTTTTTCTAGGACAAGGGTAACTTTTTCTCTGGAAGATGAAGATTGCGACAAGCTAGAAAAAATATTAAAAATACTACTAATCATGATTTTATTTTATATTATTTTTTGTGTTATTTTAAATCAGAATTGAGAATAAGTAAAACTAATGAAGAACACTTAATTTAAGGCTTACTTAATGTAACAGCGCTGTATATTTTATATAATAACCCCATATTCTAACTGTAAAAGAAAGAGACAGATGAAGTATATCGCTTATTTTTTTAAAGGCATCTATCAATTTTTAGGTGGAACCACTACGGTATTAAAGGTACTGGGAATTTTCAGTTCTGCATTTCTTATGGGTGTAATTGCTCCCGTTGTTATGCCATTTACTGTCGCAAGCGCTTTACTTGTTGGTTTCTTAACTATTGGCGTTGATGCATATAAATCAATTAAAATGGAAAAAAAAGCCAAACTGATGGCTGAAAAAATTGCAATACTTGAGCCTATAGTTGAGGCTTTGCGTCAGGAAAAAGATTTAAAACAAAAAGAAGCTAAATTGCTCAAGCGGCAGATTGAGCATAGTAAAGACATTCATGAAAGCTTAGAGGAGCACATTAAACAGTTTGCAGAAATGCATGATGCATTTTGCAAGAATATTGGTAAAATTGCAATAGAAGAACTGCCAACATATGCGCGCAATCTACATGGGCTAATTGGCGATGATTTGGAACAATTACTAAGTATACTTTCTGATGATACAATAGATGCAGATAAAAGATTAGACGGTGTTTCAACTTTACGTTCAACAATTAAAACACACATAGCCCATAAGTCCATAAAGGTTCAATTAGAATATTTGCGTGAAAAAATAAACGGCAATAAACAAACAACACCGTCTCAAGTCACGACACCGTTTAAAAAACAGCCAAAGTTGCAGGTAAAATTTTCTGAAAATATGACGGCAAGTAATACGCATAAAGTAGTAGAGGAGAGAGCGGTCAAATCATCTATTGCTGTTGCTATAAAAACAACTTTAATGATGTTTTCATTAGGGTTTGGTTTGGCAAGTTTAGGTGTTGCAATATTTGTCGGCGCGCCAATGGTTATTGCTGCAACGATGACGTCAACTGTCTTGGCTTTCTCAGCTAGCTTATTAACTGCATGTATTGGCTTAGGGGCAATCACTGGACTTTTTCATTATCACTATATTAGCCCAGAGAGTAAAAATTTTAAAAAATTAGAAAAGCAAGAAAATACGTTATTACAGGAAAAGGCTGCATTGCAATTGGATTGTAAGCGATACGATAAAAAAATTGAAGAACGAACTGCATATTTGGATACGCTTAAATTTTGTGTGAGTCGTGGGTTTAAATGTGTTAGGGATATGTTAGGGAAGTTTAATAAAAAGCTTATAATACGTGCTAAACCTCAGCAGTTATCACCAGCACAAGCAAAAGAAATTATTGCCTATGCGCATCCACACAAAGACAAGCAAAATGCAGCTATTGAACAACTCAATAAACAAGCACTCTCTCAAACAGAATTGCAAAGCTTATTTGAGCAGTTACCGTCCGCAAAGCAAGCTATGCTTATGGAAAAATGGCATGAAGAAGCACAAAGTAATCCTGCACCTGCAATGCGCCCAAGCTAACAACTATTTGAATGATTCGATTGATGAGCGTAGCTGATATATTTAATATGCTAGGGCTGACATAGCATTGGCAAAATGCCAATATCCTATATTTGTATGCCGCTTTTCCTGTATTTTAAATTAAGCGGCAAGTACTTAATATAACTTCTTGCAATATTCTAATGGTAATATTCCAATGAACTGTGTAAAATATCAGCTTGCTTTTGATAAAGGCGCTTGAGGCAATATTTCTTAAGGTTATAAAAAATCTAGCCTGAGCACTTTAATTTGTACTAAAGAGAGTTATCCATGCCTAAAATTACTTTACCAGATGGTAGTCAGCGAGAGTTTGAAAAACCCATCAGTGTTTATGATGTAGCCCATGATATTGGTGTCGGCCTTGCTAAATCTGCTTTAGCGGGTAAAGTAAATAATACGTTAGTGGATTCCAGTTTTATATTAACGTCAGATTGTCAGTTAGCGATTATTACAGAGAAAAACTCAGAAGCATTAGATATTGTGAGACACACTTGTGCGCATGTGCTTGCACAAGCGGTAAAAAAGCTATTTCCAACCGCGCAAGTGACTATTGGTCCTGTAATTGATGACGGCTTTTATTATGATTTTGCTTTTGAGCGGACGTTTACACCGGATGATCTAATTGCGATAGAAAATAAAATGCAGGCCATTATTAATGCTGATTTTAACATTCAGCGCACGGAAATGCCACGTAATGAAGCCATTGAGTTTTTCCAAAAAATGGGAGAAGTCTATAAAGCAGAGATTATTCGTGATATACCTGAAAACGAGGTATTATCACTCTACCAGCAAGATAACTTTATTGATTTGTGTCGAGGGCCACATTTGCCAAGCACAGGTAAAATTAAAGCTTTTAAATTAATGAAAGTTGCCGGCGCCTATTGGCGAGGTAATTCTGATAATGTCATGTTACAACGTATTTATGGTACGGCATGGCTAAATAAAAAAGATTTGGCAGCATACTTACATCGCCTTGAAGAGGCTGAAAAACGCGACCACCGTAAAATTGCAAAAGCATTGGATTTATTTCATTTTCAAGACATCGCGCCAGGTATGGTTTTTTGGCATGATAAAGGCTGGACGCTTTATCAAATTATTGAACAATATATGCGAAACAAGCTAAAAGAAAATAATTATCAACAAGTAAAAACGCCGCAGATTGTCTCTAAACAATTATGGGAAAAAACAGGGCATTGGCAAAACTATCGTGACGAGATGTTTACAACACAATCAGAAGAACATGATTTTGCGATAAAGCCCATGAACTGTCCTTGCCATGTGCAAATTTTCAAGCATGATTTGCGTAGTTATCGTGAGTTGCCTTTACGCATGGCTGAATTTGGTTCATGCCACCGTAATGAGTTATCCGGTGCATTACATGGTTTAATGCGTGTACGTGGCTTTGTGCAAGATGACGCACATATTTTTTGTACCGAAGCTCAAATTCAGGCAGAAGTCACAGAAGTTATTAGTTTTGTACAATCTGTTTATAAAGATTTTGGTTTTAATGAATTATTATTTAAATTATCAACACGGCCTGAAAAACGCGTAGGTTCTGATGCTGTTTGGGATCAGGCAGAAGATGCTTTGGCCAAGGCACTTGATGCAAATCATATCGATTGGACATTGAATCCAGGCGATGGTGCTTTTTATGGTCCTAAAATTGATTTTAGTCTAAAAGATTGCTTGGGGCGGATATGGCAATGTGCAACGATTCAGCTAGATTTTTCTATACCGCAGCGTCTTGAAGCCACGTATGTTGATGAATCAGGAAATAAAGCAACGCCCGTTATGATTCATCGGGCTATATTTGGGTCTTTTGAACGTTTTATTGGTATTTTAATTGAACATTACGCTGGCAAATTTCCTGTTTGGTTAGCACCTGTGCAAGTTGTAGTGATGAATATTACTGATAAACAGACTGAATATGTGGAAAAAATAAACAAAACTTTAAAAAAACATGACATAAGAGTCATTTCAGACTTGCGTAATGAGAAGATTGGCTTTAAAATTCGCGAACACACTTTACAGCGTGTTCCCTATATCGTGGTTATTGGTGACCGCGAAGTTGAAGAACAGCAAATCGCTGTGCGTACTCGAGAAGGTGAAAATCTCGGTACAATGGAAGTAGATGCATTTTTAGCACATATTAATGCAGATATTGCAAAACTTGGAATGGTAGTTTCGGAGGAATAGCCAATTAAGACAACGACAAGAATCAATGAGGCGATTAGAGCAAAAGAAATTCGCCTGATTAATGCCGAAGGTGAGCAAGCGGGCATTGTTTCAGTTCCTGAAGCAATAAAACAAGCAGAAGCAATAGGTTTGGATTTGGTGGAAATTTCACCTACCGCAAACCCGCCTGTATGTCGGATTATGGACTATAGCAAATTTTTGTATGAGCAAAAAAAGAAAGCTGCTGAAGCCAAGAAAAACCAACGAAAAATCCAAGTCAAGGAAGTAAAATTTCGTCCTGTGACGGATACAGGGGATTATGAGGTCAAACTACGCAACCTTATACGTTTCCTGGAACATGGTGACAAAGCTAAAGTTACGATTCGTTTTAAAGGTCGTGAAATGGCTCACCAAGATTTAGGTCGAGACTTAATGGAGCGATTAATTACTGATCTTGAAGCACATGGTATACCTGAAAACAGAACCAAGCTTGAAGGTCGACAATTAGTTGTTGTCTTTGCACCTAAAAAGAAGAAAGCTTAATAGTCTTTGGTATTTTATAATTACGTACCAGAACAATTAAGATAATGAAAAAATAAATTGCTACAGAGATAATTTCTGAAAAGTGATTTTAAATGCGGAGAAGCAAATGGCAGTTAAAAAAGTAAAAGTAAAGTCGCATCGTGGTGCTTGTAAGCGCTTCAAGAAACGCGGCAATGGTGGCATTAAGTTCCGTAGCAAGAACCGTGCGCATATCCTAACCAAAAAAGCACCAAAGCGAAAAAGACAGTTACGTGGTCAAACATCAATGAAAAAATGTGATATACCCGCAGCTACTCGTTTGTTAGATGGTTGTTAATTTTAAGAGGATAATGTTATGCCAAGAGTAAAACGTGGTGTTACCGCTAGAGCGAAACACAAAAAGATTTTAAAGCAAGCAAAAGGTTATTACGGTGCGCGTAGTCGTACTTATCGCACTGCAAAACAAGCTGTAATTAAGGCAGGTCAATATGCTTATCGTGACCGTAAACAACGTAAGCGCCAATTTCGTGCATTATGGATTGTACGTATCAATGCTGCCGTACGTGCACATGATATGACTTATAGTGCATTCATCAATGGACTTAAAAAAGCTGAAATTGAATTAGATCGTAAAGTTATGGCTGATATGGCTATTCATGATAAGCCTGCTTTTGCGCAACTTGTTGATGCAGCTAAAGCAGCGTTAGCTTAAAATTATTTTTTGCAAAGGTAAGAATCTAGCAATGTTTAAGATTTTTGTTACAAAATAGCTTGGATATGTTAGGTTCTACTTTTGGAAAAGTATAATACTTCTCTCTCTTAGCCCTCAAATTTTAACTTCAAAATTTTTGCTAACTTATAATATCCTTTGTTTTTATTTTTTATAAAAATGCTTTAGTATCTAATAGACACTTCGTATTTATTTTAAATTTTTCCTGTTTTAGCCTGTTAATTGTAATGCTTGACTAGGGCTTTACTTAAGTCATCATTGTTATTTCTAATTGGCTAGAGTTTTTATGCGCAAATCACTTTAATGCTAATGCTAAAAGGGTTATTCCTTGTTACAATAGCACTTTATACAAAATTTCTGGTTCGCTTACTATTGGTTAAAACAAACTTATCGTAAGCTTCCTAAGTTAAATCAAGCGAAATATCATGGAAAAATTGCAGCAATACCTTCATGAAGCATTATCACAAATTGATGAAGCAAATACGTTATCACAGTTAGATGAAGTGCGAGTACAATTTCTAGGAAAAAAAGGGTTGATCACCGAACTTTTAAAAAGTTTAGGTAAAGCCTCATCTGAAGAACGTCCAATCTTAGGTGAAAAAATTAATAAAACAAAACAAGCTGTGCAAGATAAAATTCAAGCTAAGCAAATTAAATTAAAAGAAAAAACACTTGCTGATGAATTAGGCAAAGAAGCGATTGATATCACCTTACCGGGGCGAGGTAAGTCTGTTGGGCATTTGCACCCTGTTACTAGAGCTATGCAACGTATCGAAGATTATTTTGCGCAGTTGGGTTTTGATAGTGTTTCAGGGCAAGAAATTGAAACTGATTATTATAATTTTGATGCTTTAAATATTCCTACGCATCATCCGGCAAGAGCCATGCATGATACGTTTTATTTTGATGAAAAAACATTATTACGGACACATACCTCACCTGTGCAAATCCGTTATATGTTAGAGCATAAACCCCCTTTACGTATGATTGCGCCAGGACGTGTATATCGTTGTGACTCTGATTTAACGCACACGCCAATGTTTCATCAAGTTGAAGGACTGTTAATTGATGAGCATACAACTTTTGCTGATCTTAAAGGGATACTAAAAAATTTCATGGCTTATTTTTTTGAAGAAGACTTAGCAATACGCTTTAGACCTTCTTATTTCCCATTTACTGAACCTTCTGCTGAAGCAGATATTGCCTGCGTGAAATGTCATGGTAAGGGTTGTCGTATTTGTAAAAACTCTGGTTGGCTAGAAGTGCTTGGTTGTGGCATGGTGCATCCTAATGTGCTAAAAGCGGGAGGAATTGATCCTGAGCGTTATTCAGGTTTTGCTTTTGGGGCGGGTATTGACCGATTAGCTATGCTGCGTTATGAAATCGATGATTTAAGAGTATTGTTCGAAAATGACGATAGATTTTTACAACAGTTTTAAAGGCAATAAGCATGAAATTCAGTGAAAAATGGTTAAGAGAGTGGACAAATCCTGCAATATCAACTACGGAGTTAGTCGAACAATTAACTATGGCAGGGCTCGAAGTAGATAGCGTTGAACAAGTAGCAAACTCTTTTAATCATGTCGTTGTGGGGCATGTTATCGATATTAAACCACATCCAAATGCAGATAAATTAAAAGTTTGTCGAGTTGATGTTGGTAGTGAAGTATTACAAATTGTTTGTGGCGCCAACAATGTAACACAAGGTGTTAAAGTTCCTGCGGCACTATGCGGCGCTGAAATTAGTCCAGATTTCAAAATTAAGCCGAGTAAATTAAGAGGTGAAGATTCTTTTGGGATGTTATGTTCCGCTAAAGAATTAGGGTTACAGGAACAGAGTGATGGCCTTTTACTTTTACCCAATGATGCACCTACAGGAAAATTATTACGCGAATATATGCAATTGGATGATGTTTGTATAGAAGTAGACCTAACACCTAATCGTGGTGATTGTTTGAGTATTGCTGGTTTAGCCAGAGAAGTTGCGGTATTAAATCGCAGTGATTATATGCCTATACAAACGAGTGCAAGTCCAGCAGTGATTGATGAGCTCATTGATATTCAGTTAAGTGCAGAGACGGCATGTCCTCATTATGTTAGCCTTGTGATCAATGGGGTTGATTTAATGACCGCAACACCACTTTGGTTGACTGAAAAATTAAGGCGTTCAGGTATTCGTAGTATTGATCCTATTGTTGATATCACAAATTATGTCATGCTTGAACTGGGTCAACCTATGCATGCTTTTGATAAAGACAAAATTTCAGGAGCACTGACAGTGCGATTTGCGCAACAAGGTGAGCGTCTAACTTTATTAAATATGCAAGAAATACAGTTAACTGAAAATGACTTAGTGATTGCGGATGCACAAAAAGTGATTGCGCTCGCAGGTATTATGGGGGGGGCAGAAACTGCTGTAACTTCACAAACACAAAATATTCTACTTGAAAGTGCGCATTTTACCCCTGAGGTTATTGCCGGACGAGCAAGATATCATGGATTAAGTACAGATTCTTCCCACCGATTTGAACGCGGTGTTGATATGCATCTTCAACAAGTAGCAATTGAACGAGCACAAATGTTGATTTTACAAATAACAGGCGGACAATCAGGTCAGATTAATCCTGTTTTATTAAAAGAAAATCAACCTCGTCAAATTAATTTACGTCATAACAGAATTGCGCGTTTATTAGGTGTTGTTCTAGATAAAACCGAAATTGAAGATATTTTAACGCGTTTAGGCATGATATTGACACCTGATGAAATGGGTTGGCAAGTCACTGTACCAACAAATCGATTTGATATCAGTATTGAAGAAGACTTGATTGAAGAATTAGTGAGAATTTATGGTTATGATCGTATTGAGGCAACAACACCAATGTTTACATTAAGTGTACAGCCACAATCTGAACGAAAAATCACTTTACGTCGATTTAAGCAATTATTAGTTGATCGTGATTATCACGAAATTATTACTTATAGTTTTGTAGCGGCAAAAACACAAGCTTTGATAACACCCAATATTGAACCATGCGTTTTATTAAACCCCATTTCTGAGGAATTAGGGGTAATGCGAACATCACTTTGGACAGGTTTGTTACAGACATACCTTTATAATAAAAATCGTCAACAACAACGATTACGATTATTTGAGTCTGGATTAATATTTTCACAAGTTGGAGAAGAGATTTTACAATCACCAAACTTAGCGGGACTTATTTCTGGTGATATTTCGCCAGCACAATGGGGCGAGCCTTTACGGTCAGTCGATTTTTTTGATATCAAAGCTGATGTTGAAGCAATATTAGCTTTGAGTGGATTACATCAAAAAGTGAGTTATCTTACGGCTAAGCATGAAGCACTACATCCAGGACAGTCCGCAGAAATATTCTATGGTGATGAATCTATTGGTTTAATTGGAGCACTGCATCCCTCAGTTGCACAAAAGCTGACTATAAAAGCGCCTGTTTTTCTTTTTGAGTTAAATTTAACGGCGATTATGCCTACAGAATTACCAAAGTTTGCTACACTTTCAAAGTACCCTTTGATTCGTCGAGATATTGCTCTTGTGGTTAATGCGGCAGTTAGCGCCGGTGATATCCAGCAATGTATTGCTGAAGTTGCAGGTGAGTTGTTAGTTGATTTGCAATTATTTGACGTTTATCAAGGAAAAGGCATTTTACAAGGGGATAAAAGCTTAGCATTAGGCATTTATTTACAACATCATGATAGAACTTTGCAAGATGAAGAAGTAAATGAACTTATCCAACGAATTGTAGATGCTTTAGCACAAAAGTTTGATGCAAAACTAAGGGAGTGATTATGGCTTTGACTAAAGCAGATTTAGTACAAAATTTGATTGATAAATTAAACATTAATAAAAAAGAATCTAAAGTAATTGTCGAAATGTTTTATGACGAAATCATTAAATCATTAGTTACAAATGGCGTTGTTAAACTCTCCGGTTTTGGAAATTTTTCAACACGTTTCAAACAAAGTCGTCCAGGTCGTAATCCAAAAACTGGAGAGCCAGTAGAAATTAGCGCAAGACGTGTGGTGACATTTCATGCTGGACAAAAGCTAAAGGCACGAGTCGAAGCATTTAATAGCGAAGGCAGCAGAGATATTTGCCAGTAACTATTTTGTTTTCTTCAATGCTTTATCGTTATATTTCCATCAATACTATTCCTTAAGCGCCTTGTCTCTGAACCAGCTGGTGGGGGATAGGTATTATGATTTTAAATAAATCTATTGCTTCAAATGATAATGACATAGTAGTGCAATTGAGTCGCTGATAATATTTTATTGGTCCACGATATGACTTTTAACTATATCAGCAAATTAGATAAATATCTGACAGTATGTTTTGTTGTTCAATTACCCTCAAATTCAATTTTTAACGTTGAGCTTTATGCTTATAAATACAGAATACTTTATTAGGTAGCATTTTAAATAATAGTTTGGTATCTAATAAGCATGCTAATTCCTTTTATGCTACCTATTGATCGGTAAGTTTTGTCATGATACACTTGCGTGCAAATTATGGACAAAAAGGAGATGGATATGCCACAAAATCAGAATGACTCAGCTGTTTTATATAGGGATCAAAGTGGGCTCTGGCGCACGGAAGCAGAATATTGGATGTTGCCAGACGATGTAAGGGCAGAGTTGTATCCACACGGTCTGTCTTCCGAAACGACTCATCAGTTGTTTGCGGATGAAAAAAAATCAAGTCAAATAAGAACCTCAAATAATGCTATAATTCATTCTTTTTTTCAGCGAGAACCATTGGTTTTGCCTACAACTTACCATTCACCACAAAATTATGGATTATCACTGTCGAGTCACAGACTAAATCAAAGAAGAGACCCAAATAATCCCATATGTCATTCTTTATTTCAGCCAGCGCCGTTGGTTTTGCCTATAACTTACCATTCACCACAAAATTATGGATTATCACAAACTCGTCTTATACCAAAATATATTAGTATGCAAATTTTTTATACATCCTCTAATCAGGATTCAAGTAGCTTTTATCCGAATTCAAGTAGCTTTTATCCGAATTATTCTCATGATACATGCTCTAGAGTTACGGCCTATACTCGACAATTAGCAACTAAGTTAGTTAATCAATTAACAGAATTACAAAATTTCATCTATCAATTAGATGGTATGTATAATGATATTGAACTAAAAAAAATACTAGATCGAGTGTTATATTATATTTCTCAATGTAAATTAAAACAGTCTTTCATGGAATATAAGTATTTACTTAATGAGCTATTTGTTAATGTTGCACAGCTAAAAGCACAATTAGTTAATGTGGCTCATGAAAAAATATTGTCTCAGATACTTATCATGATTCGTCAATTAGACGGCAATAATGATAGAAAAACAAATGGTAATTATTTTCGTTTTTTCTCTAATGGAAGTTCTCAGCGAAAAATTTTCTCTAATGAAAGTTCTCAGCGAAAAAAAGCTAAAGCCGTCACTGTTAGGAAAGTTATTAACTCAGACTCAGAAAAATTAAAAAAGATGCAATCCAAATTTGAAATTAGGATTAAGCCAGAGTTACATTTAGATAAATTATGTTCTAACTTTTCAATCAGATCATAAAATAAACATAGACCTAAACGATATGGCAATGCAAAATAAAAAAATGAAGTAAACATCGCATTTTAGAGTGTTTTAGGTATATACTAAAGAGGTTTTATAAATTCACGGGGCGTAGCGCAGCCTGGTAGCGCACTTGTATGGGGTGCAAGTGGTCGCAGGTTCAAATCCTGCCGTCCCGACCAGTTTTTTCTGATATTTAACAGTGTAAGGAGTCACTCATGACAATGTATCAACATATTTTATTAGCAACAGACTTACACGATGAGTGTAAAAAATCTGCTGAGAAAGCACGTATGGTGGCTGAACAAAATGGCGCAAAACTTACCATGATACATGTCGTTGAGCCTTTACCTGCCTATGCTATGGGTTATTTTGGTAGCGTGAATATTGAAAAAGAATTGATTGAGGAAGCTGAAAAAAATCTTAATGAGTTGGCAGAGTCTTTAGGTGTGCCAACAGAAAATCGCTTGATTGAAATTGGTTCTGTTAAGGTCGCTATTTTAAAAGCAGCTAAAGAGTTATCTGCAGATTTAATTGTCACGGGTAGTCATGGCCGACATGGCTTAGAGCGTTTATTAGGTTCAACTGCGGCGGGCGTTTTGCATGGTGCAGAATGCGATGTTATGATTATCCGTACCCACGATTAAGTTGCGAGTTTTACAATTAAGTTTGATACTTGAATATATTTAGGCGAGTTTTACATTTTAACTCGCCTAAGATTTAACTGTCTTTAAAACGCCTCAAAAAGATGTTTTGTTTTTAACAGCATCCTACAGCGTAAGTTTCATTTGGATTACATACAGTATTTTTTACTTCATTAGCAGTATTATTTGATTTAGACCACATTTGCTGTATTGATGAAAACTGTATTTTATTCATTTTGTCACGAGCTGTATTATAATCTTGATAAATCTTTCTGTTTTTAATTGCTTGCTTAACTTCGTTTTGATGAAATTTTACAGCATCATCATCTAGTTGATTCAAATCTGCTGGTTGTAGCTGAATATCTTTAAATTGCATTTGTTGAGCAGCTGCATAGGTTGCGGTAATAATATTTAAGTCACCGGAAATATAAACCGGTGCGTTAAGACCATGATTTAAGCGATACTGTTCAAGTGAGTCAATAATTAAATAATAAACACTATCATCAAGTTGATTATTTAGTTTCATGGTTTCATTTTGTGTTTGGATTGTTTCACGTAAGATAATAACGTCAGTAGATGTTTCATAAAAGGGTAATACTTGACCTGCATATGCACTGCTGTGCTCACGTTTTTTCTTAATGCCAATTTTTTCTTTGTAACCATATTGCTTTTCATGAGAAATATCTAATTTGGCTGGAAAGGCATCAAAATAGCTTAGTTTATCATCTGCTAAGTTTAAGGATGTCTCACAAACTAGTAATTTTGCATATAAAGCTTCTAGTTCGCTGTTAATATTTTTAATCACCGCTTTATTTTGATCATTTGTATTGATTTTGGTGAGGATTGTCTCACAAAATGTATATGCTTTAGTGATTGTAATGATATTATTTAATTGTTCTTTTAATTGTTCATGTCCCCCTTTATTTAATAAAATGTTTTTGTTATGTGTTTGTAATTTGATTTGCATAAAAAAATCAGTTAATACTTGATTACACGCTTGTGCTGTTAATAATAGTTGATTCAAATCTGTTGTATTGATCTCATTATTGGCAATAGTAAAAGTATTATTAGATGTTTGTTCTTCGATAAAAGAAAGTGATCTGGTATTTTCTAATGATGAGGTGTCATCTTTTTTTTCTTCAAAGCCAGAATCGTTCAGTTCATTATCCATACTTGTTGCTTGATCATCGCCTCTCTTTACAGGATCTGAGGATGCCTGTTTTTTACAATGCTCTTGAGACTTTGAGGAGGGAGGGGGTGCGTTTTCTGAAAATGCACCATTGCGCTTTAAAAGAATAACATTGTTTCCCTTGCTCGGTGAAGTTGATGTTGTTTTTGATTTTACCCACGGTGAATTATGATAAGTTTTCTCAGAACCTTCCAATACATGAGGCGTCGTAATTTTTGTATTTGAAAACTGATCCACTAAACATTTATTAGATGTTTCTAGTTCTCGATTAGTCTTATTTTTGATATTTTTAATTTTATTACTATCTTTAATTTCACTTTTAGCTTGTTGAAAAATATTTATATTTTTTCTGTTTTCACTGGTTTTATTAGTAAATTGATTAGCGCTATTATTACTTGATTTTTTATCAGCTGCTACGCTTTTTTGAATAGATTTTAGTGGTTTATTTGAGATAATTAACAGAGTATTAGGATTTTTTTCAAGTTTTGTCAATGCACTATTGTTAACAAGAGAGAGTCTTGGAGTTTTTTTACTTTGGCATATTTTTTCATTTCTGCAGGTTTCTTGTTCAGGTGACATAAGTTTGAATTCAGGGTTTTCATCGTTGGGATTAATACGAATTGATATAGGGCTCCCCTCTTGTTCTTTATTTTTATAGAAAACAAGCGTTTGAATGACATTGTTTTCATCTTTGTTATATTCTGAAAATTTACTTAAGTTTATATTGATGTCTTGTTCCTTGCCATGTTTATCCTTGATACTTAGCAGTGCATAATGCTCTTCACCAGTAACTATCCGACTATTATCATCACTTTTCTTTATTTCAAATGTAAAAGTTAAGCAATCATTTTTTTCATTTTTTTTATAAAGAGTAACTATTCTTTGAGCACTGATAGTTTTTAATTTTTCTTCATTTTTAATCGGTGTGTTTTCTTTTGTTTGCAAATTAAATAAATGACTAATAGATTCGTTATTAGCAATAAAATATTTTTTTACAAGTATATGAGTGTTGTTTTCTTGCGCTTTTTTAATAATACAACGCTCATTATATGGCTCTAATTGAAATTTACTGACACTATCAGGCAATAATGAAAAATAATTTTTTTTATTGCATTTCAATTTTATAAAATCATTATCGTTAGTCCATTTACCACTGGAGTGATAGATATAAGAAGTAAGTATTTCTTTCTCATGATTAACACTAATAGCGACCCATTTTTTTTCCGTTGCATGCCAAAATATACTTGCATGAGAGGCTTCATCAGGTGCTGATGGTGGATATTTAGCTGTATCTATTGCTTGATTGCTAGTTTTTTGATTTTGATGATAAGTTTCAATTAACGTTTTTTCAATTTCTTCGATAGATAGTTGACTATTAAAGTTACCTGCTGATTTATCCTTTTTTAATGTACTGGGTGTGATGTATCTTTTAAGAATGTTAGTGGTGGTTATGGTATTTTCCTTTGTATCACTTGGATTTATTTCTGCTTTATAGGCATTATGGGCGCAATAAAATTGGTCAAGCACAGAGGACATATTATTTATATTATCAATATTATTTTGTAATTTTAGTTCATTAAATGCCTTAACTACACTATTGCTCCAAACATTATTTAATTCTTGCGCTAAGTTTTTGCTATCACTATTTCTTCTTTGTTTAGATTCTTTTGACATCTTTCACCTCTCAAAATCAATATGATTTTTTATTTATGTATTATAGTTATAGGTGTTAAATGTATATTTTGCGTAGACGAGATTAAATATATTTGTAACGTGTTTTTTACAAATTGCATAAACGCTAAACACAAAGATTCATCGATAAAATTAAAAGTCAAAATTATGTTTAAATGAGTTGCAGATTGAAAAATTTTAACTATGCTTTAGAAAAAATTAAAATGTAGGTAAAGCTGTTTATTATTAGCTTTAAAAATATAACCCTCACAGTATACACAAAATAGAGGGGTAATTATGTTTATCAATAAAGCATTCTCATTGATTGAAATATTACTAAGCTTGAGCATTATCAGCATTGCATTATTAGGTTTAATGCAGTTACAAGCTTTCACACTTTTTTATCAATATGAATCAACATTATTGGCAAAATCAGCAAATATCATCAGTAACGTTATGCTGGCTAATAGTTATCAGGATACACAAGTTGATTATCAGCAATCTATCTATGCTCAACGTGCTTTACCTCAAGGTCAATTAAGTATTAGCAAAACACCAACACAAATATCGATGACATTGCACTGGAAGTTACCAAAGCTTTCAGCATTTCAATTAACATTTACGGTAATATAAATATGTCTCATAGTAATGGGTTTACATTGATAGAATTGTTAATTGCTGTTGTATTGGGTACTTTTATTACGTTAGTACTTGGTGAGTTATTTATTGAACACCAACAAAGTTTTAAATTTCAACAAGCATTAATGCAAGCCAGTCACAATGGCATTCTTGCAAGTAATTTACTACAAACTATGACAGAAAATGCCGGATTCACGGGATGTTTATCTTTGAAAAATCTCGTCATTGATAATCATGTTAACGGTCTTGTAATTTTGCCAGCTAAAATTTTATCAACTGGTTCAATGCATAAAAAATGGACACATCAGCCATTAGCAACAAGTAGTTTATTACAGCTAAATTATATGAGTCCTGATACCGATCTTTTAAGTAAAGCTATGCTTAGTGCACATTATCTAACTGTTGAGCAACATGTGAAGCTAAAAGCGGGTGATATTGTTATGATAGCTGATTGTACACATGCTGATTTATTTCAAGTTGATAAAGTGTATCAAAAAAAGGATACACAAGTATTGTATACACGTAGTACATTGTCTGCATACAGAAAAGGGGCAGAAGTAGGGTTATGGCAAGCACCCATATTATACATTGCAAATACGACACGTTTAGATCGATTAGGAAAGCCCATCCCCGCTTTATATTGGCACACAATATCAGGTAGAGATGAAGAATTGATTGAAGGCATTTCACAATTTCATGTTAGCTTGGATACAAGTACCCAAGCAGAAAAATTAGCTTTTAATCTGGAGACAATGAGCATCGATACTGTTGGTCATGTCCCAAAGAGTCAAAGTTTGGCTGTTCATCCTTATCATGTGTCACAGCACTGGCAGTTTTTAGATTATGTTGGCTAAATATAAATCTCACGGATTTGTATTACCAGCCGTTTTATGTTTATTAATGCTGATGACGTTATTGACACTTGTAAGTTACGAATATACGAAAGTGCAATATCAAATTGCATATATTTTTATGTTGCATAAAGAGCAGCATGTGAGTTTATTATTTCAATTAACCAAAGTAGAACAAAAGTTCAACTTAGACTATGATACCTGTGTACGCCCAACTAAAATAGGCTTAAGATACGCACATGAAACTAACAGCTGGTGGCAAAAAAATGCATGTTTAATTAGTAAACAACCCTTTGATATCTATTACGTCAATGAAAAAATTGCTCCTACTGTTTGTGAACTGCAAGATGATGGTAAACTAACTGGCCTAGCAATACATCGATTAACCTTGGTGTTACTTACAGGGCGAGGAAATTTATTTTTACAAACGGTTGAATTGGCAAGACAAGTCAATAAGCAGCCGTGTTTACGTGTACTGAAAGTTAATAAATTTGGGCGGCAAAACTTAAGGTGGGGATAAGGAGAGAAGATGTCATTTAAAGATAAGGTTGTTTTTATTACAGGAAGCACGCGAGGAATTGGACGTGAAATTGCATTAAAGCTTGCAAAGGATGGCGCGATTATTGTTGTCACTGGAAAAACAGAGAAACCACACGCAAAATTACCTGGCACAATACACACTGTCGCGCAAGAAATTAATGAGTTAGGTGGTATAGCAGAACCTTTTATTTTAGATGTACGTGATGAAATGCGGGTTAGAGAGGTTGTTGATACTGTTGGACAAAAATATGGCAAAATTGATGCGTTAATTAATAACGCAAGTGCTATCTCATTAACAAATACTGAAAATACACCTATGCGTAAATTTGACTTAATGTTTGGCGTTAACGTGAGAGCAACATTTGCTTGTTCTCAGGCATGTATTCCTTATTTAGAAAAAGCCGATAACCCACATATCTTAACACTATCTCCACCGTTAAATATGCAAGATAAATGGTTTAAAGATCACGTTGCATATACTATGGCAAAGTATGGAATGAGTATGTGCACACTAGGAATGGCAGCTGAGTTAAAGCCCAAAGGTATCGCCGTTAACTCTCTTTGGCCACAAACAACGATTGCTACAATGGCTGTTAAGGTACATTTTCCTGAAGCTTTATGGCAGGCGAGTCGAAAGCCTGAGATTATGGCTGATGCTACATATCAAATTTTAATGCAAGATAGTCAAGCATCGACCGGTCAGTTTTTTATTGACGAGGCAGTATTAAAAGCTGAGGGAGTGACTGATTTTTCTAAGTATGCGATTAACCCAGAAGTGGCGCCTTTTAAAGATTTATTTTTGTAATGAATTTATCCACAGAAAGGTGCTTTCGGGATACGTAAAAACACGTTAGAATTATCGCTTATTGCGCTCAACAATTAACAAGGGAAGTATTATGGCATTTATTTTGGGGTTGATCGTTTTTTTTCTTATCATAGGTGGGCTAGCGTATCATCGTGTAAACGCTACGATTTGGAGTGGTGTAGTTCTTGTAACCTTAGCTGTGTTCGCCTTTTTCCATATTTTTCCTTGGTATTTATTAGTACCAATTACATTAATGACTTTAGTTATTGTCGCAATATTTCATTTGCCTGAATTACGTAAAAGTTTATTTATGTACAAAACATTCAAATCCGTTAAGAAAACATTACCGCCGATGAGCCAAACAGAAAAAGAAGCATTAGATGCAGGTGATGTTTGGTGGGAAGGTGATTTATTTCAAGGTTCTCCTGATTGGAAAAAACTCAAGCAAATGCCAACGCCAAAACTAAGTGTTGAAGAACAACAGTTTATGGATAAGCAAGTCAATACGCTTTGTGAACAACTTGACGATTGGAAAATCATGCATGAAGATCATGATTTGCCAGCATCTGTGTGGGAATACATAAAAAAAGAAAAGTTCTTAAGTTTATGTTTAGATAAAAAATTTGGTGGACTCGGTTTTTCCGCTTATGCACATTCTTCAATTGTGACTAAAGTTGCGTCAAGAAGTTTATCTGCCGCGGTGACAATTATGGTACCTAACTCACTAGGCCCCGCTGAATTATTAGTACACTATGGCACTAAAGAGCAGCAGGATCATTACCTGCCTAAACTTGCTCGTGGTGAAGAAATTCCCTGTTTTGGTTTAACAGCACCAACTGCTGGTAGTGATGCTGCATCAATTCCTGATACGGGTATTATTTGTAAAGGTATGCATGAAGGTAGCGAAGTTTTGGGGATTCGCTTAAATTTCGATAAACGTTATATTACGCTTGCACCTGTTGCTACAGTCATGGGGCTTGCATTTAAGTTATTTGATCCGGATAAGCTCTACGGTGATAAAATTGATTTAGGCATAACATTGAGCTTATTACCGACAAACTACCCAGGTGTAGAAACAGGAAAACGACATAATCCAATGGGCGTTGCCTTTATGAATGGTCCAATTCGCGGTAAAGATGTCTTTATCCCGCTTGATTGGGTTATTGGTGGCAAAGCGATGATTGGTCAAGGCTGGCGTATGCTCATGGAGTGCTTGTCAATGGGGCGTGGTATTTCATTACCCGCATTAGCAACGGCAGTTTGTCAGGTAAGTTATCGTACGACGGGCGCTTATGCAAAAATCCGAAAACAATTTAAAACTTCTATTGCAAATTTTGAAGGCGTACAAGAAAGTTTGAGTCGTATTGCTGGTTACACTTATATGTTAGAAGCATGTCGAGCAATGACGGTTAATGCGGTTGATATGGGAATAAAGCCATCACTTGCTAGTGCAATTGCAAAGTATAATATGACAGAAATTAGCCGCCATGTTTTAAATGATGCAATGGATATTCATGCCGGAAAAGCTATTCAAATGGGGCCAAATAATTATTTGGCACATGCATATTTTGGATTGCCAATTAGTATTACAGTTGAAGGCGCAAATAGTCTAACTCGAAATTTGATTGTTTTTGGTCAGGGAGCAATGCGTTGTCACCCATATATTCGACAAGAAATTGATGCCGTAAATCATAGCGATGAAAATTTTGCATACCGTCAATTTGATAAATTAATTTGTAAACATCTTGGTTATACTGTCAGTAATTTTGCTAAATCTTTATTTTATGGAATTACAAATGGTGCTTTTATTCAAACTGAAGATAAAGATCCATTGGCAAAATATTATAAGCAGTTAACAAGAATGAGCACAGCCCTCGCATTAAGTTCTGATGTCGCCATGATGTATCTGGGTGGCGAGTTAAAACGTAAAGAACGATTATCAGCAAGATTTGCAGATATTTTGAGTCAGCTTTATCTTGCTTCAACGATTATCAAATATTTTCATAGTCATGACATTGATGAACATAAGCAAGCTTATGCTGAATGGGGTTTACAAACTTGTTTACATAAAATCCAAATTGCATTTGATGAATTATTTGATAATTTTCCAAATAAATGGATTGCTGGTCTATTAAGTTTTGCTATTTTTCCGTTAGATAGAAGTTTTAGACATGGACCTACAGATCAATTGAGTGAAAAGTTAGTAAAACCCATGCTTATAAATAATGTTCTACGTCAGCAGTTAACCGCCTTTTGTTATCAAGGGCATACATTATCGGATCCTATTCATGTGCTTGATTTAACTTTGGAAGAAATGCATGCTTGTGATGAAATTGATAAAAAAATTACTCAAGCAATTAGAGAGGGAAAAATTAAAAAGTGTTCGGACAAAGCAGCATTACTTGAGCAAGCTGTTATGGCTGATGTGATCAATGTAAATGAGAAAAATGCCTTATTAAATTTAGAAAAATTAATCACGCAAGTGATTGCAGTAGATGAATTTGAACCAGTAAAAGGAAATGAAATATGCAAGAAAACAACACAAAGCGCGTAGTTTATGTCGTTGATGGTGCAAGAACACCTTTTTTAAAAGCACGAAATAAGCCTGGTGCTTTTACAGCTTCAGATCTTGCTGTTTCTGCCTCAAGATCTTTATTAACACGAATGAATGCCTCAGTGGATATCATTGATGAGGTTATTACGGGTTGTACAATGCCTGGACCAGATGAAGCTAATATCAGTCGTGTTATTGCATTACGGTTGGGGCTTAAAAATACTGTACCTGCATTCACAGTGATGCGAAATTGCGCTTCAGGGATGCAAGCTATAGATAATGCGATGGAAAATATTGCATCAGGCAAAAGTGATGTTGTTTTAGCTGGCGGGACCGATGCGATGAGTCATGCCCCTTTATTATTAAATACGAAAATGGCAACATGGTTAGGTGGTTGGATGAGTAGTAAAACCATCGGACAAAAATTACAGATGTTACCTCAGTTACGGTTAAACTATTTTGCACCAGTTATTGCCTTACTAAAAGGATTAACAGATCCGATTATTGGTATGTCTATGGGACAAACGGCAGAGCAAATTGCCTATGAATTTGATATTAGCCGACAAGACATGGATAATTTTGCAGTTAAAAGTCATCAACATGCAGCACATGCCATCACTGAAAATTTCTTCACTGAGGTTTCACCAATTTTTGATAGAAAAGGAAATGCGTATTTACATGATGATGGTATTCGTGCGGATTCTTCCATAGAAAAACTTGCAAAACTAAAACCATTTTTTGATAAAAAATATGGAGCAGTAACAGCTGGAAATAGTTCACAAATTACAGATGGTGCTTGCTTTATGTTATTGGCAAGTGAGCAAGCTGTAGAAAAGTATCAACTACCCGTAATTGCAAAATTAGTAGATTGCCAATGGGCCGCATTAGATCCCAGCGTGATGGGATTAGGACCTATTCATGCGGCAACACCATTATTGAAACAGCAGCACTTATCGCTAAAGGATATTGATTTCTGGGAAATAAATGAAGCCTTTGCTGCGCAAGTTATTGGTTGTGTCAAAGCTTGGAATAATGCAGATTATTGTAAACAATTTCTAGGATTAGACTCAGCATTTGGTGAAATTCCAAAAGAAAAATTAAATGTTGATGGGGGTGCAATAGCATTAGGGCACCCTGTTGGAGCAAGTGGCGCAAGAATTATATTACATCTTATTCATGTCTTGCAGCGAAATAATGCTAAACGTGGGCTTGCTTCAATTTGTATTGGAGGTGGTCAAGGCGGTGCAGTATTAATTGAACGTATATAAGAGGAATTTGAGCATGAATAATTTTACGCATTGGCAATTAAAACAAGATGATCGTGATATCATTTGGTTGAGTCTTAATAAAGCAAATGTCGCAGCGAATACTTTAAACCGAGAAGTTTTGGAAGAATTTGAACGAATAGTTGATGATATTCAACAGAAAGAAAATCTTGCTGGCTTAATTATTCAGTCAGCAAAGTCTAGTGGCTTTATTCTAGGCGCAGACATTCAAGCATTTACTGAAATTAAAGATGCAAATGAAGCTTTTGAGTTAGTTAGAAAAGGGCAAATTATTTTTGAAAAATTAGAAAATTTGAAAATTCCAACTTTAGCCTTGATTGATGGTGCGTGTTTAGGCGGAGGCTTAGAATTAGCACTTGCCTGCGATTATCGTGTTGCGCACGACAATAGAAAAACCAAGTTAGGACTTCCTGAAGTATTATTAGGTATACATCCGGGTTGGGGCGGGACAATACGTTTACCACGGTGTATTGGCGCTTTAAAAGCAATGGATTTGATTTTATCTGGTCGAACTGTGCCTGCTAAAGTTGCTGCTAAAATTGGGTTTATAGATGCTGCAGTACCTATGCGACATTTAAAAACTGCAGCAATACGTTTTATATTAAATCAACCAGAACGACATAAAGCGCCATGGTATGACAAGGCGTTCTCGATATCTTTTATTAGGCAAGCTGTTGGCTCACTATTGCGTAAAAAAGTCATGGTGAAAGCTAAACCCGAACATTATCCAGCACCATATGCAGTGATTGATAATTGGGTAAAAGTGGGGATTGACAATGAGAAAGCTTACATAACAGAGGCAAACTCAATTGGCAAACTCTTAGTTAGCGACACCTCAAGAAATTTGGTGCGAGTATTTTTCTTACAAGAACAACTGAAAAGTTTAGCCAAACACAGTGACTTTAAAGCCCAGCATGTGCATGTTATAGGCGCTGGTACTATGGGAGGAGATATTGCCGCGTGGTGTGCCTTAAGAGGTATGCAAGTAACGTTGCAAGATAGAAGTAGTGAGCAAGTAGCACCGGCGATTGCTCGAGCTTATCAATTATTTTCTAAAAAAATACGTGATAAGCGATTAATCCAAGCTGCAATGGATCGATTGATCCCTGATTTAGAGGGTGAAGGTGTCTCAAAAGCTGATGTTATTATTGAAGCAATTTATGAAAATTTAGAAGCAAAACAAAACCTATTTAAAACTTTAGAAGCTTCTGCAAAACCATCAGCGATACTAGCAAGTAATACCTCAAGTATTCCCTTAGATGAAATAAATCAGACCTTGAACAATCCTGAAAGACTTGTTGGTATTCATTATTTTAATCCGGTGGCAAAAATGCCATTAGTGGAAGTTGTTAAAGGCCAATTAACATCACAAGATGTTTTAAATGACGCGATTGCTTTTGTACGATCAATTGATAAATTACCATTACCAGTAAAAAGTAGTCCTGGATTTTTAGTTAATCGTATTTTAATGCCATATTTAATGGAATGTGTTGCATTAGTTGATGAGGGTTATTCTATTACAGCTATTGATAGCGCAGCGAAAAAATTTGGCATGCCAATGGGACCAGTTGAAATTGCTGATACTGTAGGTTTAGATGTTTGTTTGTCAGTTGCTAAAAATATGATAGCGCATTTTGGTGGTACTGTTCCTACACGTTTGGAGAGTATGGTTTCACAAAGTAAGCTAGGTAAAAAGTCTGGACAAGGTTTTTATACTTATAAAGATGGAAAACAAATAAAAGAACCAGCAGCAGACAAGGGGGAACATGATGAGCTTATTACACATCGGTTAATCATGCGATTAGTTAATGAGTCTTTTGCGGTTTTACGTGAAAATGTGGTTGAAAGTGCAGATTTATTAGATGCTGGTATGATCTTTGGCGCTGGTTTTGCACCATTTTTAGGCGGGCCAATTCACTATGCTCGAGCTCTCGGCAAGGATGAGTTAACAAAAATTTTTAATGATTTACAAAGTGATTGTGGTAAACGATTTGAGCCAGATACAGCATTATCTGAAATCATTATTTAATAAATTTTTGACTGCAGTTTCTATGTTTGGAAATTGAAAAATGAAGTCTTGTTCAACTAATTTTTTAGGATAAATGTTTTGTCCTTTAAGTAACAAGGCTTCCCCCATTTCACCAAACAGAGCTTTTACCATAAAACTAGGTAAAGGAAATAAACAAGGGCGATGTAGTGTTGATGCAATTGTTTGAGCTAAATGCTTTTGTGATATTGCATTCGGTGCGACACAATTGATAGGGCCATGTATCTGATTGAATTGATGTAAAAAAATCTATGATCGAGAGTAAATCTTGAATATGAATCCAAGAAAATGCTTGATAACCACTTCCTATTTTCCCGCCAAAACCTAATTTGAAAGGAGTAACTAATTTTTCAAACGCGCCTCCTTTGTAAGTAAGAACAACACCAAAACGTAAATTAATGACATGAATACCACGAGCCTTTGCTATATCGGTAGCTTGCTCCCAAGCAAGTCCAATTTCTTGTAGAAAATTAGCCGGATGAATTACCTCAATGCTATGTGTTTCGTCTAACGATGTTGGTAAATGGTGTGGTAGGGTTGCCTGTGCGCCATAAATACCAATAGCACTTGCATTAAATAAACGGGGAGCTTGATCTGCAAGAGGTAGTAGTTTATCAACTATTTTTTCAGTAGTTTGCACACGACTATTTATAATGATTTTTTTTCGTTTAGGCGTCCAACGAGAGGTGCCAATATTAGCACCGCATAAATTTGTTATTGATTCAAAAGCTTTTAGTTGGTGTTCAGGTAACTTAGTAAAGTTCTCCCAACTCATGGCTGAAACCTTATTACCGAAACATTGTTGAATTTTTTTTACGTCCCGACCAACTACGGTAATAATGTGTTTTTGTTTCAGCCAATGATGTACTAACTGTTGCCCAATGAGTCCAGTGCCGCCTGCAATCAATCTTTCCATAGCCTTACTCCATTATTTACATCTATTGAGGATGCGTACATTTGCGCTTTAAATAAGAGACAATTAGATTGTATTCAATTCCTGAAATACTTTACCTGAGGCTGTAATCGTATCTTGAATATCTTGTTCTGTATGTGCAATTGACATGAAGCCTGCTTCAAATGCGGAAGGCGCGAAATAAATACCATGCGTTAACATCTTATGAAAAAAGCGATTAAATAAAGTTGTATCACATTGAGTGACTTGATGGTAGTTGGTTATTTGAGTTTCTTCAGTAAAAAAAATACCAAACATTCCACAGACATGATTTGTTGTCATAGGAATATTAAATTTTTGTGCTTGTTGCTTTAATCCATTGACGAGCATTTCAGTTTTTGCAGATAAGTCAGTATAAAAATTTTCTTGTTGTAAAAGTTTTAGGCTTGCTAGTCCAGCGGCCATAGCCAGTGGATTTCCTGACAGTGTTCCTGCTTGGTAAACTGCACCTGTGGGAGCAAGACAATCCATAATTTCTTTTTTGCCACCAAAAGCACCTACAGGCATACCGCCACCAATAACCTTACCAAGACATGTTAAATCTGGCTCAATATCGTAAAGCGCTTGAGCGCCACCTTTTGCAACTCGAAAGCCAGTCATGACTTCATCAAAAATAAATACTGTATGGTATTTATCACAAAGTTGACGAATCTCGGCTAAAAAACCTGGCACTGGAGGAATACAATTCATATTACCGGCAACAGGCTCAATAATAACCGCAGCCAAGTCATTACCGTATTGTTCAAATAATTGTTTGACATTGTCTAAATTATTGTATTCTGCAATAAGGGTATGTTCTGTAAAAGACTCAGGCACACCAGCAGAACTAGGAATACCACAGGTTAAAATTCCGGAACCCGCTTGTACTAATAATGCATCTGTGTGGCCATGATAACAACCTGCAAATTTAATGATTTTATTTTTTTTGGTGTATCCTCGAGCGAGCCTAATAGCACTCATCGTCGCTTCTGTTCCAGAGTTAACCATACGCACAAGCGCTATATTTGGCATGGTTGCTTTAATTATTTCAGCCAGCTTTGTTTCCAATGTAGTTGGCGCACCAAAACTTAAACCCTTTTTTGCGGTTTCTTGTACTGCTTTGATAACTTCTGGGTGCGCATGTCCTAGAATCATTGGCCCCCATGAACCGACATAGTCAATATATTTTTTTCCATCAACATCAAAAGTGTATGCTTTTTCTGCTTTCTCTATAAAAATAGGCGTTCCACCAACCCCTTTAAAAGCACGAACTGGCGAATTAACACCACCGGGAATAACTTGGCAAGCACTTTTGTAAAACTGTTCTGAATGTTGCATTTTTTACCTTAATAAATACTGGTTTTAATTAAAATTTATCATGTAATGTTTAACTTTGCTAGTCAAGGGTAAACTATAAACTTGTGTAACTTTTACTTTGTTATTAAGTAGCGTATTAATGATAGATGTGGTATTGTTCATAACATTCAAATAAGAATAGGGGGTTAAATGAAACGATATATGTGTTTACTTTGCGGTTTTATTTATGATGAAGCGGAAGGTTGGCCTGAAGAGGGTATCGAGCCAGGCACACGATGGGAAGATGTGCCAATTAACTGGCAATGTCCTGAGTGTGGTGCGGCGAAAGATGATTTTGAAATGGTTGAAGTTTAAGGTTTGACATAAACTAAAATAATCACAGTGATTAAAATCACCGTTGGGATTTCGTTAATGATACGATAAAATTTTTCACTGTGTTTATTTTTATCATGCATAAATGCATGTAGTAAAAATCCGCAATAAATATGAAATAACCATAAACATGCAACCAAAATAAGCTTAATATGCAGCCACATCATATGACTATATGCTTCATAGTTTAAGCTTAATAACCATAAGCCAAAAAAAGAGGTTAAAATACCGCCGGGCGTGGTTATGTAATAAAAAAGCTTTTTTTCCATGACTTTGAAACGTTGGTTACCCACACTGTCTTTAACTTGCGTATGATAAACAAATAACCGCGGCAAATAAAATAAACCGGCAAACCAAGTAACCATGGCAATGACATGTAATGCCTCAATCCAATGCATTTTGATTAGCCTCTCTCAAATGTTCGTGTAAGTATAGCGCGGGGAACAAGTTTATTGAGACAAAAATTTAATATTGGTAAAGTTTTCTCAATGATTAGATTTGTCAGCGGAGTGAAGCAAGTCCAAGCAATAGCAATAATTGCAACAAATAATCCACCAACAAAATCATCAGAAAACCAATGTGCGCCGGCAACAAGTCGGGGAAGTATAAAAAAACTGCCTATAATGATTGCTAACAAACGATAATAGTTATTTTTTGCAAATATCCACATAAAGCCTATCCATACAAATATGACGGCTGCGTGGTCACCTGGGAAGCTATGGCTTGAGGCATCTTTGCTTTGAATATAAGGCACTAGCGCTTTCAGTAAATAGGCTGGAGCTAAGGAGAGAGATGCGCTAGCTCGATGTACCCCAAAAAGTTTATACATGATGATGCGAAGTATTAGGAGTAGAATCATCGTAAAGAATAATAAAATACAAGCAGATTTTAATTGAGCTTTAGGAATAAAAAAATCTGCGATACAGCAGGTGCTAAGTAAAAATAAAAATGGAATAATGTCAAAAGGACGGTAATTCGTGATTGCCCAAAAAATTTGTGCTACATGGTTGGTCGCGACCCAACCATTTAAAAAATAAAATACTTTGGCATCAATTATATCCCAAAAATGACGTGTTGCAGGCATCAACCAAGTGCTAAGTAGTAATCCAGCAATCACATTTAATAAAATCAATGTGGAATGATTTTTTTTATGTTTTTCCACGTTAGTTCCTTATACCACTTATGCGCGGCTATATTTAGTTCGTAAGAATTCAATCACCGGAGGTAAAATTGATAACAAGATAATGACCATAATGACTAAAGAAAAATTTTGTTTAACTAAAGGGATATTGCCAAACCAATAACTACCATAAATAAATAAGCAAACCCAGAAGATACCACCAATAACATTATAAGCAAAAAAGCGAGTATATCGCATGGTACCAATACCAGCAACAAATGGCGCGAATGTACGAACAACGGGGATAAACCTTGCAATAATAATTGCTTTGCCACCATATTTTTCATAAAAGGCATGGGCTTTTAATAAATAATTTTTATTAAAAAGTAAAGAATTTTCTTTGCTAAAAATTTGAGGTCCAATAAATTGACCAATCGCATAATTAATACTGTCACCAAGAATTGCGGCAATTACTAATAGCCCAGCGAGCAGATGTACATTCATGCCACCTATTGCTGCAATACTGCCTGCTGCAAAGAGTAAAGAATCCCCCGGTAAAATTGGTAAAATGACTAAACCTGTTTCACAAAAAATAATCATGAATAAAATGCAATACACCCACGCACCATAGTGCGTTACAAAGCTTTGTAAATATACATCTAGATGGAGAAAGAAATCTATAAACTGTATGAAATGTTGCATCACTAAACTCTAAAGATGAGCTAATACTCGTTAGGTAAAATTATACCATAATGTTAATAAATGACTAAGTGCTGTTTTATCTATTTGCTATAGATAATGGTAAACCTATTAATAAATTTTGTTGGCTCGCTTTATGCTTTAGTCAGTGAGAATATAAGAAAGTTGTTTGCTTAGTGCTATTTATCTAAAAAATGCTGTCGTATAAATTCATATCTTATATATATTTTGTTTAAATTTTGTTAAAATATTGCAAATCGAGTTTAAAATTTGTATTTCAACTACTTGGATTTTTCAGGTGGTTTAATGATAATCAACAAGTTGAGGAAACATTGTGAGTGTGGCTGTTTTATATGATTCTAATGAGCAAATACCCGAACCTATAAAGATTACAGATGCTGCTGCTGTAAAAATTGCTGAATTAATGGTGGAAGAGCAGAATCTTGAATTAAAATTACGTGTTTACATCGAAGGCGGTGGCTGCTCAGGTTTTCAATATGGATTTGACTTTGTTGAAGCGCATGAGGTTGATGATACTATTATTTCGAAGGTTGCCGTGGCAGATATATCAGAATTATTAACTCAAGACGTTACAGTACAGCTCGTGGTTGATCCGATGAGTTTACAATATCTTATTTCTGCTGAAATCGATTATGTTAAAGACTTGGAAGGTGAGCGCTTTATTATTCGTAACCCTAACGCACAAACAACTTGTGGTTGCGGTTCTTCTTTTTCAGTTTAGTAATAATAAACAACTAAAATTTTTACGCTTCAGCACAGAGTCCTCTGTTGTATTTAATTAATAGCAGTAAATCACATTAGAAGAACTCTTTCTAGGGGAGGTACTGTTGCGCTTACTGGATACCGTGCCTTTTTTCCCACCTAAAATACAGCCGTTAAAAACGGCATTTTGTTGTTTTACGCTTGCGAGTCATTATTGCTTGACGATGGTGACGTCGTGATGTTGTTTGCTAGCATTGTTGTTGGTTGTTTTTGATTTAGTTCAACCATCAATTTATCAGCCTGAGCAAGAAAGTTTGTTTTATCTTTCGTTGGTAAAGGTTTTCCAAAATTTGGAAGCGCTACGGTAAATGGATTTTTAGGAATATTATGAATACGTACTTCAAAATGCAAATGCGGGCCTGTTGCTAAACCCGTACTACCTACATAAGCAATGCGCTGTCCTTCATGTACATAACTACCAACGTGCAAACCTTTAGCGAAGCGTGATAAATGCGCATATCTTGTTGCAACGTAATGGCCATGGTCAATTTTAATTAAATTACCATAACCACCATCTTTACCCATAAAAACAATTTTACCGTTTGCTGCTGCTTTGACAGGTGTTCCACGTGGCGATGCTAAATCAACACCTTCATGTGGTCGGCGAATATGTAAAATAGGATGGAAGCGGTGCATGTTAAAGGGCGAGCTAACACGTGTATAATGTACGGGTTTTCTTAAAAAACCACTTTTTAAGGAGCCACCAGTTGGTGTATAGTAATTTGTTTCACCATTTTTATCCTGATAAGCAATAGCCGTGTAAGCCTTGTCGCCAACATAGAGTCGCGCAGCTAAAATATCACCAGGGCCTAAATCTTGTTTTTTATTGTATTTGTCCTGATAGATTAATTGGAATGAATCTCCTTGATGAATATCCTTGGAGAAATTGACTTTTGACGAAAAAATATTAATAAGCTGCATGGTTGTTTTTGTTGATAGTCCTGCTTGGCTTGCGGCAGTATATAGCGAGTTATTAATCGTCGCACTTGTGTAGACATCTTTAACATTTGTTTTGAGATGATCAAGCTTAGCAACGTAGTTATTATTTTCATTTGATACTGTTAAGATAGTGCTATCCGAGACAGGATAACGAAGCGCAGTTAAATGATTATCATCATTAATTTTTACTTGTAAGTTTTGCCCGACGCTAAGATGCGCTAACGTTTTTTTAACTTCTGGAATATTTAATAAATCAAACGTATCTTGTGAATTTACATTTAGATCAGATAGAAGAGATATTAAGGTATCACCTTCTGCGATAGGAATATTTTGCCATTGCGGCGCAACTGGCTGATGAATTGTTTGTGCTTGGTTAGGTATTGGATCAATACTACTATTATTTTGAGTTGCAGAGACACTAAGGCCGACATTTTCAGTGGTTGACTGAACCATTGTCTCGTTATTGCTATTCATTATTGCCATTAGAATAATGGCAAGTAATAAACCTGAAGCTATCACAAATAATGAGCTAAAACGTAAAAGCCTTGGACGATTGGGTACATGATTGTATAAATTTGATTGACAATATTTATCCATTTTTTTGTAATCTTGCATCCTATTGCGCATCCCTAAATTATGTTCAAAATTTTTGTTAAAATAACGTATTTTTTTTAGTCGGTCAATGAATAAACACAAAAAAAGCGGAAATTTTTCATGGTTTTCGTTTGATTTTTGCAAAAAATGTAATATAAAACAAAAGTATTTGCTGTGTTTTGTAAATAGCTTTGACTTGGGTATAATTTGTTGCAGCCATAACAATGAGTGGAGTAAAACTTGGAACAAGAACTAGATTTAATTAAACGCGGTACTTCAGAAATATTACTCGAAAATGAATTAATTAACTTATTAAAGTCAGGTAAGAAATTACGTATTAAAGCTGGGTTTGATCCAACTGCACCAGATTTGCATTTAGGTCATACTGTTTTAATCAATAAAATGAAACATTTTCAAAATTTAGGGCACGAGGTTATATTTTTGATTGGTGATTTTACTGGAATGATTGGAGACCCATCAGGTAAAAGTGAAACACGTAAACCATTATCTAAGGAAGAAGTGCTTGAGAATGCTAAAACTTACCAAGCACAGATTTTTAAAATTTTAGATCCTGAAAAAACAATCATTAGATTTAATGCTGAATGGATGAGTAAATTTTCAGCCGCAGACCTGATCAAACTTTCGGCACAT
>PAMH01000005.1:0-2500 GCA_002707205.1 Legionellales bacterium | reverse complement strand
AGGTAGCCGTAGGGGAACCTGCGGCTGGATCACCTCCTTATTTTTTATAGGAATTGGTGTAAGGGTACTCACACAAAATGCTTGGTAAAATAACATTAATGAATCTCTGATTCTTATCTTGGCTGCTTGCCCTTAGCTTTGGGTCTGTAGCTCAGTTGGTTAGAGCGCACCCCTGATAAGGGTGAGGCCGGTGGTTCGAGTCCACCCAGACCCACCAATTATTTTATTGGTTTGACTTAAGGATTAACTTGGGTGTTAAATTCGTTCCCAGTTGACTTGCTAAGGTAAAATGTTATTTAAGTATCATGAGGCTTAATTTAGGATTAGATTATTCCTGATGGTATTTTGTTCTTTAAAAATTTGGTAAAAATAAATAGTACTAGTTATGTGGTAGTTCAAGATTTTTTTTAGGATTTTGTATTATTGTGTAATTAGGCTAGGGTAACTGCATTGAACAAGCATTCGTACGATGATAATCGTATGAGAACGAGGTAAAACGCGATAGCGAATTATCGTAGGTCATTTTAGGTTATATGACCAAGATATTAAGCGCAAACGGTGGATGCCTAGGCAGTAGAAGGCGATGAAAGACGTGGTAGCCTGCGAAAAGCTTCGGATAGTTGGCAAACGAACTGTGACCCGAAGGTGTCTGAATGGGAAAACCCGGCCAGTTAGACTGGTCATCAATAACTGAATACATAGGTTATTGAAGCGAACGCGGAGAATTGAAACATCTTAGTACCCGTAGGAAAAGAAATCAACCGAGATTCTGTGAGTAGCGGCGAGCGAAAGCGGAGCAGCCCAGTTACATCAATTTAGCATGGTTAATTAGAATCACCTGGAAAGGTGAGCCAAAGAGAGTGATAGCCTCGTATAGGAGTTGCTATGCTAAAGGGTAACGAAGAGTAGGTCGGGACACGTGTTATCTTGACTGAAGATGGGGGGACCATCCTCCAAGGCTAAATACTCTCTACTGACCGATAGTGAACCAGTACCGTGAGGGAAAGGCGAAAAGAACCCCGAAAGGGGAGTGAAATAGAACCTGAAACCGTTTGCGTACAAGCAGTAGGAGCATGTAATTTATTACGTGTGACTGCGTACCTTTTGTATAATGGGTCAGCGAGTTATTTGTAGTGGCAAGCTTAACTGAATAAGGGAGGCGAAGGGAAACCGAGTCTTAATAGGGCGATAGTCGCTATGAATAGACCCGAAGCCAGGCGATCTATCCATGTCCAGGGTGAAGGTCAGGTAACACTGACTGGAGGCCCGAACCCACTCCCGTTGAAATGGTAGGGGATGAGATGTGGATCGGAGTGAAAGGCTAATCAAGCCTGGCGATAGCTGGTTCTCCTCGAAAGCTATTTAGGTAGCGCCTTGCGAGATGACCTTTGGGGGTAGAGCACTGTTTAGGCTAGGGGGGAGTGATATCCTTACCAAACCTAGGCAATCTCCGAATACTGAAGAGTTTATCGCAGGAGACACACGGCGGGTGATAACGTCCGTTGTGGAGAGGGAAACAACCCAGACCGTCAGCTAAGGTCCCAAAGAGGTAGTTAAGTGGGAAACGATGTGAGAAGGCCGAGACAGCCAGGAGGTTGGCTTAGAAGCAGCCATCCTTTAAAGAAAGCGTAATAGCTCACTGGTCGAGTCGGCTTGCGCGGAAGATGTACCGGGGCTAAAACTATCCACCGAAGCTACGGATTCAGTATTATGTACTGAGTGGTAGAGGAGCGTTCTGTAAGCTGTTGAAGGTGTGCTGAGAAGTATGCTGGAGGTATCAGAAGTGCGGATGCTGACATAAGTAACGATAATGCGGGTGAGAATCCCGCACGCCGAAAGTCTAAGGTTTCCAGCGCAACGTTCGTCGGCGCTGGGTGAGTCGGCCCCTAAGGCGAGGCTGAAAAGCGTAGTCGATGGGAAACAGGTTAATATTCCTGTACTTGGAATATCAGTGAAGTGATGACGGAGAAGGCTAAGTGAGCCAGAGAACGGTAGTTCTGGTTCAAGCGTGTAGGCAGAGTTCTTAGGAAAATCCGGGAGCTCGTTAATGCTGAGGCGTGATGAGTAGTTTCATTATGAGACGAAGGAGCTGATGCCCTGCTTCCAGGAAAAGTTGCTAAACATATGATATTTTGAACCGTACCGCAAACCGACACAGGTAGACAGGTAGAGAATACTAAGGCGCGTGAGAGAACTCGGGTGAAGGAACTAGGCAAAATGGTACCGTAACTTCGGGAGAAGGTACGCCGCTGGTTGTGAAGGTCTTAACGGCTGGAGCGATTGGCGGCCTCAGAAACCAGGTGGCTGCGACTGTTTAACAAAAACACAGCACTCTGCAAACTCGTAAGAGGAAGTATAGGGTGTGACGCCTGCCCGGTGCCGGAAGGTTAATTGATGATGTGAGAGCATTTGATCGAAGCCCCGGTAAACGGCGGCCGTAACTATAACGGTCCTAAGGTAGCGAAATTCCTTGTCGGGTAAGTTCCGACCTGCACGAATG
>PAMH01000004.1 GCA_002707205.1 Legionellales bacterium | reverse complement strand
AGGTTCAAAATAATTTAGACTTAACTGACAGCTCAAGCGTCAGTTAAACCTAAAGCTGTCAGATTAAGTTGCGAGTTTTACAGTTAAAATTTGCATTTTGTTGTCATTTAAAAAGCAGTCAAAACGACTTCGCATTTTGAAGCCGTTTTAGGCTAGATAAGGCTTTAACCTGTGGTTAATTGTGATTTAAGTTTTGCCAACATCTTATCACCAATACCGGGGACTTTAGCCAAATCATCAACTGATTTGAAACTTCCATGACTCTCTCTATAAGTAATGATAGCTTGTGCTTTTTTTTCTCCTAAACCTTTTATTGTTTGAAATGTTGCTAGATTTGCTGTATTGATATTAACTTGACTCTGCTGCCTTATAACAGAAGGCTTACCTTGAACCTGCCCTACTTTTGCTGATGCGTATCCAAAGCTTGGCAATAAAGCTAGCATTGCAATCGTTGAAAATATGGCCATATTTTTTTTCATTGATAACTCCTAATTACACCTAAATACATGTTTTGACAAACCAACGTTTGCCATGAAATAATCATAGCGCATCAATAGGTAAATTACCAATTTATTTTAGGTTAATTACTTTATTTATTTGAGATAGTTTCTCAACAGGAGAGATCGCTCTTGTAATTGAACGCCCAATAACAAGATAATCTGCGCCATTAGCCAGCGCAATTTCTGGTGTTACAATACGTTTTTGATCATCATTACTATCATTTAAGCAACGTACACCTGGCGTTACTAAACAAAATTCTCTGCCATATTTTGCATTTAATACCATCGCTTCTTGAGGTGAACAGACCACCCCGTCTAAACCTGCTTGTTTTGTCAATGCAGCCAATCGTAACACTTGCTGTTCACAGCACACATCTGCAACGCCAATTTCAGCTAAAGTATGCTGATCAAAACTTGTTAATACAGTTACGCCAATTAATAAGCTATCATAATTTTCTATACTAGCGCGTGCTGCTTGCATCATTGCAAGCCCACCACTTGCATGCACATTAATCATCCAAACGCCTAAGTCAGCAGCAGCTTGGCATGCATTAGCTACGGTATTAGGAATGTCATGGAATTTTAAATCTAAAAAAACTGCATAGTTACGCTGAACTAATTTTTTGACTAATGCAGGGCCACATGCCGTAAAAAGTGCTTTACCAACTTTTAAGCGACAATGCTCTGGTGATAACTGATCAACTAACTGCCATACCGATTTTTCATTGATATCATCTAGCGCAACAATAACTTTTGGTGCTTCATATGACAAAATTAATCTCCTTCTAACCCATGAATGGGTTTAACCGTATTCCAATGTTTACAACCCGGACATTGCCAATGCAATAACTTTCCTGTATTACCGCAGGATGTGCACTGATAAATAGGTTTATCCTTAATTAATTGCGAAGTTAAATCTTCCAATAGTTGTAAATTAAACCGTGCCTGTCCTTCAGAGAATTTTTTTTGTAAGGTAATCAATCGACGTAAACCATAGATTGAAGGACGTTGATGTAAATGTTCCGCAACAAAGTTTGCAGCAGTTTGCTGATCTTGACTTTGTTCAATAAATTTTGATAGTGTTAAAACAATAGAAATTCTCGCATGCGTTAATAAACACTGACGTAAAAAATGTATAAAATCCTCTATAATATCCAGTTTTTGATAACATAGTTCTAATGGAGCAATAATTTCACTGATAAAATCAGGATCCTGATCAACAACTCTTTTATAAGCTTTGATGGCTAGCTTATAATTTTGTTGCTCTGCTTCCCAGTTACCTAATAAGATACTGGCTCTCACGCAATTTTTATCAATACTCATCGCTCGTTTAACTAAACGAAATGCTTGTTCACTACTTACTTTTACTCGCGCATCAATGGCTAACTCACAATAATATTGCGCGATTATTGCTTTTAAATTTTGCCCAGTTAATTGCTCAACTTTTTGTGCAGTATTAATTGCTTGATGCCAATCTTTTTCTTGTTCATATATAGCCATTAGATATGTTAGGCTATCTTTTCTAAACTCATTACTTTCATGTACTTCTTGAAATAATTTCTCTGCGCGATCAAAAACGCCTGCTTTTAAATAATCTTGCCCTAAAGCTAATAATGCTTGCACTCGATTTGCTTTACTTAAATGTGGTCTTGCAATTAAATTTTGATGTATGCGAATAGCGCGATCAACTTCACCACGTCGACGAAATAAATGCCCCAAGGCAAGGTGCGTTTCAACTGTATCACTATCAACCTGCAGCATCTTGATAAAAATATCAACAGCTTTATCAGCTTGTTCATTAAGCAAATAATTTAAACCGATTAAATAATCTCGAGATAAGCTATCATTAACAGTGTGTTTTTTTCGTTTGCGAGATTTTCGCCCAAGCGCCCAACCAATAAATAATGTAAAAATAAACAGTGGGCTAATTTTCAGCCAGAACATTACCGCTGATCCTCGAGTGGTATATGTCGAAGATTATTAATTTCTTTTTCTGCTGTTTTTAAACGCTGATTTAATTTAAACTTATCTTTTTTTAATTTGAGGACAGTAATTAAGCAACTTAACCATCCTAAAAATCCACCTATAAAAAGACCTGCTGCCAATAATAGCGATAATGGAATCTCTCGTTGGCCTAAATAATAATTAATAGTGACAGATTCAGCATTAAGGCAGGCAAAGGTAAATCCTATAATAACTAAAATAAATACAATTAAATAAGTAAAAATTCTCATTCGTACAGGTTCCTTTCTAAGTTGTACTTACACAGTATAAACGCCAATTGAGTAATATGCTGCCTTCATTTCCATAAAATAGTAAGTAATATTATACCTAAATGACTTCTAAATGCGAAGTTATGCAACTCATATTAAAAAATATAAAAACAAATGCTTTTTCTATAAAAAATGAATATGCATAAAAAAAGCCAGCTTACCTCAATCTAGCAAAATAAAACTTATTTATATAAGCAATTGCATTAGATTTTAGTAAACTGGCCTTTTATGATTCTAAGTAAAAATTACTCTGAATCTTTAGAACCAATTTGCTCTTTGATCAAATCGCCAAGCGTTGCAGAAGTAGCATCAGCATCTTTATTTAACTGACGTAAAGTATCTTTCTGCTCTTGAGATTCTTTTGCCTTAATTGACAATTGAATCATACGATTTTTACGATCAATGTTGGTCACTTTCGCTTCCACTTGGTCGCCAACTTTTAATACTTCAGAAGCATCATTGACTTTATCCGACGAGATTTCACTTGCTTTCAAATAGCCCTTGATATCATCTGCCAAATCAATAGTTGCACCTTTAGCATCAACTTCAGAAACAGTACCAGTCACAATAGCATTTTTAGCATGGGTATCCGCATAGCTAGAAAAATTATCTTTTTCTAATTGCTTAATGCCTAGAGATATTCTTTCGCGCTCTGCATCAATTGCTAAAATAATGGCAGTAACTTCATCACCTTTCTTGAAGTTTTTAATTGCTTCTTCACCCGCTTCTGTCCAAGAAATATCATTAACATGCACTAAACCATCAATACTTCCATCTAAACCGATGAAGATACCAAAGTCTGTAATTGACTTAATCTTACCAGTAATAATTTCGTCTTTATGGTGTACACTTGAGAACTCTTCCCATGGATTCATTGAGCACTGCTTCAAGCCAAGTGAAATACGACGACGTTCTTGATCAATTTCAAGTACCATCACTTCAACTTCATCACCTAACTGTACAACTTTACTTGGATGAATATTTTTATTTGTCCAAGACATTTCAGATACGTGTACTAAACCTTCAACACCTTCTTCTAGCTCAACAAAACAACCATAATCAGCAATATTTGTTACTTTACCACGTAAACGTAAGTCTTCTGGATAACGTTCTTTAATTGAAACCCAAGGATCATCACCTAGCTGTTTCATACCTAAAGATACACGCTGACGGTCTTGATCATATTTCAAGATAACAACAGGAATTTCATCACCAACATTTAATAGTTCACTTGGATGTTTAATTCTTTTCCAAGACATGTCTGTAATATGTAATAAGCCATCAATACCGCCAAGGTCAATAAATGCACCATAATCAGTAAGGTTTTTAACGACACCTTTAAGCTCTTTACCTTCGCCTAAGTTTTCAAGTAAAGCTTGACGTTCACTGCTATTTTCTTCTTCAACAACAGCTCTTCGTGATACAACAACATTATTGCGTCGTGGATCCATTTTAATTACTTTAAATTCTAGCTCTTTACCTTCAAGATAAGATGAATCACGTACAGGTCTCACATCAACTAATGAGCCTGGTAAAAATGCGCGAATATTACCAATTTCGACGGTGAAACCACCTTTCACTTTACCTGTCATCACACCAAGAACAGTCTCACTATTCTCAATAGCTTTTTCTAGCTTAATCCAAGTTTCAGCACGTTTTGCTTTTTCACGAGATAAACGTGTTTCACCAAAACCATCTTCAATAGCTTCTAAAGAAACATCAACGACATCTCCTACTTGAACTTCAAGTTCTGAGTCGCCTTCTTTTTGGAATTGCTCAACAGGAATAACCCCTTCAGATTTAAAACCAGCATCAACAATGACGTAGTCTTTTTCGACACGAACAACAGTTGCTGGAATAATTGTTCCAACTTCCATATTCATGGTTTTTAAACTTTCTTGAAATAATTCCGCAAAATTTTCATTCATTATGTTTTCACCTTAAGCCTAAAGGCTTATATATTTAAATAACTTATTTATCGTTATTTAAATATGCATTTTGTATAGTAAATGAAATTCATTTACTAGTTTGTTGTACTTTGTGTTTATAATAAAAAATCTTATAAACACACCCTAAGTAAAACGCGCTTTTGCTAAACCCATCACTTGTTCAACAACTTGTTCAATAGACAATTTTGTTGTATCAATTGAAATGGCATCAGCTGCCACTTGTAACGGGGAAGCTGAACGCGCAGTATCGCGCTGATCTCGCACTAAAAGCTCGTCTAAAACTTGCGCAAGATTAGCATTAATTCCTTGATTTATCAACTGTTCATAACGTCTTTTTGCCCTTTCTTCAGCGCTTGCAGACAAAAATAACTTTAACCCAGCATTAGGAAAAACAGTAGTTCCCATATCTCGCCCATCCGTCACCAAGCCCGGAAATTGACGAAAATCTCTCTGTTTTTGTAATAATGCCTCTCTAACTTGCGCAGATGTTGACACAACAGATGCACGCTGTCCGTTAGCTTCAGTACGAATTTCTTTGCTAACATCTTGATTATTCAATAAAACTTTCAAAGTGTTATCAGATTGAGGCTTAAATTGCAATTTCATGTCGCCTGCAATTTGTACAAGTAAATCATCTTGCATTAGGGGGATATTCGCTTGAAATGCTGCAAAAGCTAGCACACGGTAAATTGCCCCAGAATCCAACAAGTGCCAATTTAACTTACGCGCTAAAATTTGACACAATGTTCCCTTACCTGAACCACTGGGTCCATCGATAGTAATAACTGGAATTTTTTCATTCGCTTTCATCATAGTAGTGTGATTATACCCAAAGGCGTTCGAAATACGAAATTTATGACAAAAATAAATCATGTAAAACTTGAATTGGATGCTTTGGCGTAAAACCCATCAATCGCTTAACTTGCTCTCTACATGAAAATCCTGTCACTAGCATATTATCTTGGTGAACACTGTATTCACGCATTGCGCGCTGCCAGCTCATTTCAAATAATTTTTTTGAATGGTTTACATGAGATAATTCATATCCATAACTTCCTGCCATTCCACAACAGCCAACTTTTACCACTGTCAAAGAAAGTCCTATTTGTTCAAAAATAGATTGCCATTGTGTTGATTGTATTGTTTCATTGGTGCATTCAGTACAGTGCAAAAAAAGGTAATAATGTAAATTCATTTTCTTTTTTCTCAGCACAACAGATAAATACGTACTTTCTTGTTTTTTCATGCAAAATATTTGCATTAATAATTCTTGTAATAATAGAATGTTTAATCGGCTATTTTCTTGTGAAATTTCAGCATATTCATCACGATATAGTAATGTTAGACTCGGGTCAAAACCAACAATCATACCCGTTGTTTTATTTAGTAAATTAAACAATCGACTATTTTTATTGACAATTTTTTCAAATTTATTCCGCATACCCAGATTGTAGAACGCTTTACCATTTTCAATCCCTTCTAATAAGTAAACTTTATAGCCTAAGGCTTGAAAAAGCTCATAAGCCTGTAAAACAATATTCGGGTTATAACATGCACATAACCAATCCACTAACAAATATAAGCATTTTGAATCCCGTGATGGATGGAGATGTTTTTGTTTATCAAATACAGTTAGCTGGTGGTTGTTTTTAATTCGCTGCCATGTCTCAATTGAATAACAAGGCATTGAAACAAAGCCAATCTTATTAAATACATATTGAGAAATTTTTAAATGAAAAATATAATTCATCACTCTAGGTATTCTTGCCAACCAAAGATGAATTTTTTCAGCATATAAAATGCAGTAATGTTTTAATTTCCTTTTGTTTTTTTTAAAAAAATCTTGATAAAATTTAGATTTTAATTGAGGAATATTTACAGCAACAGGACATTGTTGAATACAGGCTTTACAACCTAAACAGCTTTCAAAAGCACCCAGACATTCCTGTGCAATTTTCTTTGAGTCATGACGGTTCTTATCATTTTTGTGTAAAAGCCAATTATTTAATATACTGGCACGACCTTTAGGCGAATGTACTGGATTTTTAGTTACTTTATATGACGGACAAATAACTTCATTTGGATTATATTGTAGACATGCTGCATTGCCATTACATAATAAAGCACTTACATAATGTCGTTTATCCTGCATAGAAATTTGGTTTATAAAATCTGCTTTTTTAATGGCATCGATAGTTAGTATTGACGTCTGAATATTTTTTGGCGCAACAATTTTTCCTGGATTTAAACGATTATATGGATCAAAAATTGTTTTAACCTCCTTAAAGGCTTGATATATTTCTTCACCTACAAACTGTTTGATATATTCACTTCTAAAGCCTTTCCCATGCTCACCCCAGATTAAACCATGGTAAGACTGAACTAATTGAGCAACTTGATTAGACAATTGATGATAGATTTTTTTATCTTCAGCATTAGTTAAATCCAATGCTGGCCGCACATGAATACAACCTGCATCAATATGACCATACATTGCATACTTTAATCCATAATGATCAAGCAATTTTTTTAAATCCATAATATAATTTTTTAAGTATTTAGGATCAACAACTGTATCTTCAATCCCTGAAACTGGTCTTCTCGCTTCTGGTAATTTTCCAATTAACTCAACACTACGTTTTCGCAAAAGCCATAATGCTTGCATATCTTTTTGTATATCTGTCAAATGATAACCTAAAGAACTAATCTGCATATGTGCTAATAAGCATTGTGTGAATAATTTTTTCTTTAAATCCAAATCTTTTTCATCTTTAGCAATGAATTCAACTAAACTAATCGCATTTGGAACCATATTATTGTTTGTTAATAATATGGAGCGTACCTGACCAAAACTCATGTCTTTCTGCGCTAATTGCATCACGGTTTCATCAACCACTTCTACAGCAGAAGGTTTTTGTTGATTAATCCATTCAGCAGCGGCTAATGCCTCTTCAAAGCTCTGATGCTTTAAAACAAACAATACTTTAAAGCTCGGAATTTTAGTAATTTTTAGTTTTAGCTCAGTTACGACAGTTAAAGTGCCTTCTGCACCAGTTACAATACGAGATATATCTATTTGCTCACCTTGACAAACATGAGCTAAATCATAACCAGTCATGTAGCGTAGTAATTTTGGATAAATAGTTGCAACTTGATTTTTATATTGTGTACAAATATTTGTAATTGATTTAGTTATGTTTAATTCGGTAATATCTGAGATGTCATTTGTTGATTTTAAAAATGTATTTAATACTTTCCCATCTACGGTAACTTGTTTTAAAGCTAAAATATGTTGACTTGTTTTACCATAGAGACATGAACCCTTGCCAGAAGCATCTGTGCTTAACATCCCGCCTAGTGTTGCTCTATTACTGGGAGAAAGATTAGGTGCAAAAAAATAACCATAGGGTTTTAAATAATTATTAAGTTGATCTAAAATCACACCAGGTTGAACAGTTACAGATTGTTCCGCTAGATTAATATTTATAATATTATTCATATATTTGGTAAAAACAATCATAATGCCTGTCGTTAATGATTGACCATTAGTACCTGTGCCACCGCCTCTGGCAGAGAAAGTTAATTGCTTAAACGCTTCTTGAGTTGCTAGCTGGAATATTTTAACGACATCATCATGATGCTTCGGATACAACACCGTTGTAGGCATTAATTGATAAACGCTATTATCGGTTGACATTACCGAGCGACTTGCAATGTCCTGACAAATATCACCTTCAAATCCTAAAACTTTTAACTTATCAAGATAACACGCTACCAACGTCATGAATTATCAGTACTTTCAAAAATTTTATCTGCGCTCGCTGTAACAAATCCACTATATAACTCACCATTTGGCTTAGGATACCGTAATGCAAATTCATAATAAGCTAAAGGAATTGAATAAAACCCCTCTTCAAACTCACGTTTCACTGGAAAAGCTTTAGTACTAGACTGTTCTAACAACTCATCTGGTGTGCCTTTAATCGCTCCACCAGATGTATTAAGTGGAATTTTATGCTGTATTAAAAATTCATTAACATCTTCAATAGTTTTCATGTTTGTTAACTGATTGACATTGACAGTAAAATGATTAGCTCTAAATCCAAAAGCATATAGCCATGCTGCATATTCAGATTCTGCTAATAAGGCTTGATAAGTTTTATATCGAACTGGTGTCCAACTAACACCGCGAGTTAATAACTTTTCTGGATTTTCTAAATACTCTTCTGATATTGTATTTAAAATATTTTGTACTGTATCTTGCAAATCAATACTAAATTTTTCTGTTAATAGCTCGCTAATAAAAACTTTGGGATAGGCAGGATTTTCATGCTCATAATGTTTAGCAAATAATTTTTTTATTTCAAAGTGGTATTCGCCACCTTCAATATAACCAGCATCAAGAAAAGGTTTTGCAAGCACTGAAATACTGACACGAGGATCGTTAAACGTCCTTAACGCAATATGATCATTAACAATTTTTTTCTCTCTGGCTAAAAACAATTTATAAATTGTTTCAACCATCGGCGTATCATGGCAATATTGCTGCCACAATTTATCAAGCAACGTTTGAATATGCATTGTTTACACCTCCACCTAGCTTCTAAAATCACTTTAAAATTTAATTTTCATGTAATTTGTCGAGGTCATAATATAAGTATATCCAATCATGCTTGAAATGCGAGCAGCTCATAAAGTATTTTTTACTTAGTTTATAACATCAAAATCGATAATAATTAATTCAAATGAGTTGAATTAAGAATATCTATTTATAAAATATCAAGGTGGGCAATAAAAGTTGTAGCCCTGAAAATAATCATTGCAAAAAATCTAAATCCATGACATAACGGTTTAAGTCATTTTTATCAATGTAAACATAAAGCTGTCTACCTTCTAAAAGCAAGGTAGGATCTTTCCACAACTTATGACTATAAAACGTTTTTCCTTTTACACCAGCCTTTTTCTCAATATAGGCAACAATACGGTAAGGTGAACGATTATTAATTTTTACAGTATTTTCCATTTGCTCAACACGTTCAAATTTAACCGGTATTTTTTTACCTGTACGTTTCAACTCGGCATATAAAGCTTTCTTTTTTTGGTCAAAGTAAAATTTCAAACTACCAAAGCTTGTCAAGCCAATACCAAAAACTAATAAAATAATATCACCTAACCAAATATTAGAAAAATAATCAAGTTCAGCAGACTGAGGATGACCAAGTTCGTAACGTACCTGTACAGTTTCATTCATTGCATAAGATTGATGATTAGAACCTGTTCGGCTAATAAATCGTATAATATTACCCTGCTGATTTTCAAAAGCAATTTCTGGATAATAACTATAAGTACTACTTGAGCGGCCTCGATGATTTGTGCGATGTATGTCACTAAAGCGTGTTTGATAACCAATAATTTTTCCATCAACCACAACACTANTTTTTAAAAAATAATGTGTTGTGTAAAATCCATGTGTTGCGGATATAAGAAGTATAATTCCAATAATTAAACATAACATACTAAAAAATCGAGAAATTAAATTTATCATAAATGGTTACCTAAATTTATATATTGATACACGAATTAACTATATTAGTCTGTTTATACTTCTCACTACCATATAAGCATGTATTATCTTCACTGCTAGATCTAAAGACAGAGAAAATATTAAATACACTTTTGCAAAAAATCCTTTTGTTGAATATAGAAAAATGTAAAACTCGCAACTTAATCTGACAGCTTTAGGTTTAACTGACGCTTGAGCTGTCAGTTAAGTCTAAATTATTTTGAACCTCTGCATGGCTCATGTTCTTTGTTAAAAGTTCAGCTTCATTGTCCTTGTTTTCAAATTGATTTTCAAGTTGAATTTCTTTTGCAAGCTTTTTGGCATCCTGAAAAGTCTGCAAAGGGGTTTTGCCATAACAACGTGAACCCGAGTGTGGACGAAGTTCATTGTAATTTTTCAACCATCCATTCACATCAGCTTGAAGCTCTTCAACTGAATGATATATTTTCTTACGAAATGCAATATCATAAAACTCATGTTTCATTGTTTTATGAAAGCGCTCACAAATTCCATTGGTCTGAGGTGAGCGAGCTTTTGTTTTACTGTGGTCAATGTCTTCGACTGCTAGAAATAATTGATAAGCATGCTCATCAATCTTGCCGCAATACTCCGTACCACGGTCGGTTAATATGCGAAGCAAAGGTACTTCTTGTGCTTGGAACCAAGGTATTACCGTCTCATTAAGCGCATGAGCTGCCACGAGTGCCGTTTTTTCAGTGTAAAGTTTAGCAAAAGCGACTCGACTATAAGTATCAACAAATGTTTGTTGATAAATGCGCCCAACTCCTTTCATTGTGCCAACAAAATAGGTATCTTGTGAGCCAAGATAGCCAGGGCACTGTGTTTCTATTTCACCATGAGCCTCTTTTTCTTGTTTGGCTTTTTCAAGGCATTGTAATTGCTCTTCAGTTAACAATATACCATCTTGTGCTGATTTTGCTTCGAGTGCTTTCAGTCTTTTATTAAATGTTTCTAAATCATGGCGTAGCCACACAGAGCGCACGCCGCTTGAAGAAATCATAATGCCGCGCTGTTGTAGTTCATTAGAGGCTCTTTTTTGACCTAACGCTGGATTTTCGATGGCAAGAGACACAACAGCGTCTTCAATGTAATCAGGTACTCGATTCTTTTCAATTGGTTTTTTACGACTAATTTCTTGTAACGCTTCTTCTCCACCATTATCATAAAGCTCCTGGTAACGATAAAAAGTATCACGAGAATATCCCATAACCTTACAGGCCTGAGATACATTACCTAATTGTTTCGCCAATTCTAGCAAGCCAAGTTTGGGTTTGATGATTTTTTGAGATAAACTTGTCATTTCTGACACTCCTTCAGATTTTTGTTAAATGAAATTGTCAAAAAAGATTTTACGCTAATTTGACGTGAGTGTCAGATTAAGTCTGAAGTTTTACACATAACATTGAGTAGCCAACGTAACGTTATCAATTTAAAAGTGACTGAAAAACTTGCCCCACGCTGCGCAGCTGCTTTTAAAAATTGCAGCACTAACCGCCAGCTTAGAATATTTTCGGCTCTACCATCCCTTGTTTCTTCAAATCTAATTTCAAGTTCCTTTTCTTGCACCACATCATCTCCAATTTCTTGCACCAAATCATCTCCAATTATAAGATTCTACAATGTTTTTTTAATAAAAACTCATTTCCTTAAATAAAAAATTCAACAAAATACTAGCTTTAGCATTGATCATTATTACATAAATATACAAAACCACATGCTAAATTTGATTTTTAAATTTTTTTCCCATCATAAGCGCTTCTACAAAAAACGCCATAATTATTATTAAAAGTTTGTATTGAGATACGCCATCAAAGTCATGGATTTTATTGTGATTTTTTGCTAATATTGCCTAACTTTGGGAGAGATGTCCGAGTGGTTGAAGGAGCACGCCTGGAAAGTGTGTATACGTTAACCCGTATCGAGGGTTCGAATCCCTCTCTCTCCGCCACCCTAAGTTCTTCGTTCTTGGGGCAAAAACACCGAACTAAGTGTACCTTCCGGAGCTGTAGCCTGTAAAAATAAAGTGAGATAAAACGCGCTTTATTAAGGTGAAGTAAAAATAAGAGACTAATATTAACAATTATTAATTACATCAAGTATCTAGCCATGGATAAAACGGAGATTTAAAAACACACTTTATGTGTTAAATATTTCTTAGTTACTTTTTCCAAACTTTTTTTGAAAAAAATATTTTGCAGTTGCAATTAATACGAGTGAACTTATTGAACTCAATGCACTAGGTGAAGATGTGAGTGCTTTGACAGCCTCATATTTTGAAAGCTTATTTTTAATAAAAATGAGTCTTGCTATTAACCCCAAAAATATGACTACCCAAAAAACACAAATAAGCAAAGTTAACCATTTAACAGTTGACACGGTTAGGATTTGAGTAAGTACTAAGAGTAGAAGAAAACTACTGGGCAAGGCCAATATGGCCAAACCCAGTAATATTAAGTTAAGCCTCAATACTTTCATATAAAACGATGATTTTGAAGCTTTATTATTCATGTGTTACCTTTTTAATAAAAAACCTAAGACTGCACCAGTTAGCAATGCAATACCCATCGACTTAAATGGATTCTCAGTGATACACTGCTCCGTTTTATCTCTCGTATCTTGCATTGAATGAACTGTTTTTTCTTTTAAGTCATTTGCATATTTCTTAACATCGTCAACATGCAACCCTGAACGGTTTAAATGACTTTCTACTATTTCTGATAACTTTTCTTCAAGCAAACTTAAGGTATCATCATCGATCAATTTATCAAGTGGATCTTGTTTTTTGACACTCATATAGCACTCCTAACTTTCTACAAGATTACTGACTAACGTTAAGCGCAGAATCTACTGATTTCACACCACTGATTGATTTAGCAATTTGTTCAATATTGTTTTTAATTGCTTCAGATTTGACTTTACCCTTCAAATAAACAACTTGATTTTTTGTTTCCACATCAAATCCCATATAAGCTAATTCTTTACTTGAAAATAAATTATCTTGAATTAACTTACCATTAACTTTTGCTGTAATCGCTAAATCAGTTAAAGGGGACTCACTGTCTTTAACCTTTAAATCATCAACGTCAACATCTTTAACGCCATCGACTGATTGTGCAAGGCTAACAGCTTGCTCATACTCAGTATCCGAATTAACAGTTCCTTTTAACGCAACATTACCATTGTGTGTTGCAACAGAAACATCTAAAGGATTAAGAATTTTATCAGCAGCAATTTTAGCTTTAACTTGTGTGGTAATTGCTGTATCAGATACATTTTGTTGAACCTTAGCGACATTACTATCAGCATATGTTGCAGGTATACTACACACACCTAATGTTAAGGGTATTGCTAACATTATTTTTCCAGTTAAATTTTTCATGTTATTTCCTCTCATATTTACTGTTACAGTATTGAGTGTAGCAAAAAAATTAATAAAAAAAATATTTTAACTTAGTTATTTTGTAACTCCGTGGTAACAGTATGTTTCTTTAATTTATTATTCTCAAAGGTCTTAATAGTTTTTCTACAAAAATTATCAATCATAAAAAATAACAATCCTGCAAAAATAGATAAACTAGTACTCGTTAAAATAGCCGTTTTTGCTATTGCTAAATTATTAAGCTGTTGAGTAAAGCTCAAAGATGTAATAAAAAGTGACATAGTAAAACCAATTCCTGCAAAAATACCAATAAAGAAGATAAGACGTAAATTCATTTTATTTAACATCACTCCCCATTTTAGTTTTAGTGCAAGAAAACCAAATAAAGTTATGCCAACTGGTTTTCCAATAGATAATGCTACTATTATGCTAATAAATAACGTAGAAGAAATTACATTAGTTGATAAATCTTGCTTGAGATTTACTCCTGAATTCACCAATGCAAAAATAGGTAAGACAACTAACGTGACTGGTAAGTCTAAATTTCTAGACCACTTCTGTACAGGTGTGGTTGTTTTATCCACTGCTTTTTTTGCTGTCATCAAAATTTCAAACTGTGAAGGATCTTCAATAATTTTAGGAATTTGCTCTTTACGTATTTCAAACTTTTTAATCACTTTTTTCATTGTTGATATAAAAAAATTAGGACCGACTTCAGGGCGTGAAGGGATTAAACAAGCCATAAGAATACCGGCAATACTACCATGGATATTAGCTTGCTCAACAAAAACCCATAGCAATACCCCTAAAATTAAATATAAGGAAAACTTACGATAACCAATATAATTTAAAAATAATAAGACTATTAGTGTCCCCATAGCCGGTAGTAGCCATAATAGATTTACACTGTTAGAATAAAATAATGCAATAACAATAATCGCAATAAGATCATCAAACACTGCTAATAATGCTAAAAAAACAAAAGCTTGTTTGGGAAGCACCTTTTTAAATAAACATAAAATACCTAATGCAAAAGCCGTATCTGTAGGTATAACAATCCCCCATGCCTGTAACATATTTGAATCTAGATTCAATATTGTAAAAATTGCTAAAGGTAATAAAACGCCGCCGACAGCCGAGAAACCAATTAAAAAAACTTTTTTATAATTAGCTGTTTCCCCACCAATAAATTCCTTTTTTACCTCTAAACCAATAAAGAAAAAAAATACGGTTAAAAATATATCATTTACCCAGAAAGTTATTGGTTTTATATAATCTATTTCAAACACATGTATGCCAAATGTGCCCTTAACAAAATTTAAATAAGATGCGGAAAATTCAGGCAATGAAGCCCATGTTACGGCAATAATAGTTGCTAAGATTAATAAACTACTGCCTAATATTTGATGATTAATAAATTCTTTAAAAGGATAATTAATCTCTTTAATTTTCTTTTCTAAAATTGAATGATACGCATGTTGTGCTGACTCCCCTTTGGGAGGAAAAAAAATTTTTTTACGCTTCATAGTTAACCTATTTAAAGTTTACAGTGATTAATTCATACTCTCTTTGAATCAACGAAAAACTTTATGTTAAATAATGATTTAAGCAATGCTAACGCATTATAAACGCAATGCCCTGATTTAGGTACTTTTCACTGTCAAAGTATCGTTGATACTTTTTACACCATCAACAGAATTAATAATTTTGATAATTTTATCTTTCTTTGCCTGAGTTTTGACATTACCGGTTAAATTTACGATACCATTGTTAGTATCAATACCAATTGTCCATGTTTTAGTATTGCTACTCATAAAATTATTTTGCATGAGTTTACCCATGATAGTGGCTGAAACAACCACGTCCGACAAGGATTCTTTCTTAGCATTAGTTACTTTAACGTTAGTAATATTAACTGCTTTAACGCAGTTTTGCTTCATGGCCAGTAATATTAAAATACCCAAATCTGTTTTACTTTCAACCGTACCTTTTATTTCAACATCATAATTAGCCACACTTACGGAAAGAGGAAAATCCTTTAATACCGAGTTATGTTTGATACTCTCTTGTAAAAATTTAGACAGTTGAGCCTCGGACATACAGCTTTGTTCAGTTGCATAGATTGAGGTAAGTACGAAAAATACCATTGAAATGAAAACTATAACTCTAACCATTTTTTACACCTGCTATTTAATTGCTTATTTTCAAAACACTTAAAGACAGTTTAGCAAATTTATTTTTTTACGTAAAAATACGCTAATCTGCTCGAGACTATTGCATCATTGATACAGATGCTATATTATTCGCTTGGTAGCGCTACTGGTACGCTTACGATGCTATATCGTGAATTCCGTCAGGTCCGGAAGGAAGCAGCGGCAGCAATAGATGCAGGCGTAAGATGTTGCTAGTGGAGCTACCCTTCTTAATCTATCTTTTTATAACTTCCTTACTTTTTAAAAATTTTATTACTAATATTTGCTGTTTTATTATCTGCTATAAATTTTGTATAATAAATTTAATATTTATAAATGATATCATTCAAGGATCATATGAGCCATCAAGTTTTAGCACGCAAGTGGCGCCCTAAGCAATTTAATGAAGTTATGGGTCAATCTCATATTGTTGATGCACTGACCCATGCACTAAACACGCAACGTCTTCATCATGCCTATTTATTTACAGGAACACGTGGTGTTGGTAAAACCAGTCTAGCGAGATTACTTGCAAAGGCTGTCAACTGCGAACAAGGTATTACGACAACGCCTTGTGAGCAATGCACAAGCTGTATTGAAATCAGTCAAGGTCGGTTTGTTGATCTGATTGAGGTTGATGCCGCATCACGTACCAAAGTTGAGGATACTCGTGAACTTTTAGATAATGTACAATATGCACCTACGCGCGGCCGCTACAAAGTTTATCTCATTGACGAAGTACACATGCTTTCAGGGCACAGTTTTAACGCGCTATTGAAAACACTAGAAGAGCCGCCCTCTCATGTTATGTTCCTGTTAGCCACTACGGATCCACAAAAGCTCCCAGTAACGGTGCTTTCAAGATGCTTACAGTTTCACTTAAAAAATATGCCTGAAATGTTAATTAATCAACATCTCGCTAGTATCTTATCTCAAGAAAAAATTGCTTTCGAATCAGAAGCTTTACCCTATATCGCTCAAGCGGCAAAAGGCAGTATGCGTGATGCCCTTAGCTTACTTGACCAAGCAATATCCCATGGTCAAGGTAACGTCATCCTGGATAAAGTCTTAGCCATGCTTGGATGCATTGACCAACAGCATACTATTGCCCTCATTCAAGCACTCGCAGCAAACAGTCCAGAAAAATTATTTGAAATTTGTCAAAAAATAGCAGAGCTTGCTGCAGACTATCAACAAGTTATCAGCGATATTCTACATATATTAACTGAAATTGCATTATTGCAAACATTACCAAGTGCAACTCTCAGGGATGAGACTCAACGAGGTGTACTTTTACAACTAGGTGAATGCATCAACAAAGAAACTGTACAGTTATATTATCAAATTGCACTATTGGGCAATAAAGATATCGCTTATGCCCCATCAGCAAATACTGGCTTTATGATGTTGATGTTACGCATGCTTAATTTTACACCTCAGTCAAAATCTACTCAGCCGTCAAATGTTATTTTAAAAACCACCGATCAAACATCTAAAAATCGGGCATCAAAATTATCTGCCGAAAAATTAGGTAAGATCATTCAAAACCCACCAAAACAACAAAAACCAGCCGTAGAAACATTATCTCCAGTAGCCCAAGACTGGGAAACCATAATTAATCAAATTCAACTATCTGGTCCACTTAAAATTTTAGCGACTCACTGTATTGCAAAAGAAATTACTGACTCATCGATACATCTAATACTAGAAACAAGCCAAGCGCCATTACTCACTGAGCGTAATAAAATGCGATTAAATGAAGCATTAACAACATATTTCAACAAATCACTATCGTTAAAGATAGACATAACAGCAGATGAAATTGCCTCACCAGCAACGCTATTAAAACAAAAAATACAATTAAAAAATGAACAAGCGCATAAAAATATCGAAAAAGATCAAAATGTACAATCTATTCTTAAGGAATTTAATGCTACAATAGACATTAACGCTATAAAAGCAAAAGAATAGCATTAGGCTTTACGCCTAAAACGCTTAATATTTTAACCATTTTGCGAGGCCTTAAACTATCGCATAAGTTCTAAACATAAAAAAAGAGGTAAATTATGAGTGGAAAACAAGACTTTAGCCAATTAATGAAACAAGCACAGCAAATGCAGGAAATGCTTAAAAAAACTCAAGAAGAACTAAAGAAGTTTGAAGCTACAGGTCAATCAGGCGGCGGCGCTGTTACTGTTGTAATGAAAGGCGATTTTAGAGCCATCAGCACAACTTTATCGCCTCAACTTAAAGGTGAAGATCGTGATGTTATTGAAGATTTAATCACTGCAGCATACAACGATGTTATCCGTAAAATTCAAAAATATCATGAAGAAAAAATGGGCTCTATGGGTTCAAGTCTAGGACTACCCGGCGATATGAGCGACTTGATGTAAATAAAGCATGGAAAAATCTTTATTAGAACAACTAATATCAGCTATGTGCTGCCTACCAGGTATTGGCCAGAAGTCAGCGCAGCGCATGGCCTTTTCACTACTTTCCCGTCAACGAGATGCTGGCAAGCATCTTGCTCAAATCTTATCTAAAGCAATGGAGCATATTGACTACTGCCAATCTTGTCGAACTTTTTCTGAAACTGTTTATTGTCATATCTGTGAAAACACGAGAAGAGATAAAAGCCTATTGTGCATTGTTGAAACACCAGCAGACTTATATGCCATTGAAAATACTGGATATACAGGACTTTATTTCGTACTACATGGCAAATTATCACCAATAGATGGTATTGGTCCAGAACAACTTGCCATACCTACACTCAGAAGAAATATTGAACAAAAAACACTCCAAGAAATTATTCTTGCCACGAACCCTACTATTGAAGGTGAAGCAACATCACATTACTTATCTGAATTAGCCAAACAATATCAAATTCCCTGCACTCGAATTGCCCATGGCGTACCTTTAGGCGGTGAATTAGAATACTTAGATGGCGGCACATTAGCACATGCATTTACTTATCGCGAAAAGCTTTAGAAATTTTCAATTAAGAAAGTTATAATAAAAGCACTTAACGTAAAGCCTATATTAAAGAGCATTTTTAAAGTACTTTTTTCAAATAAAATCGCTCATGGTCAGGTGGACAATCATTGAGAATACCAAAAATAATATAGCCATGTTTTAAATAAAAATCTTTAGCTTGAAAATCAAATGTATCCAAATGAGATAAAGTTGCGCCCAATGCTTTTGCCTCATTTTCAACTTTACTTAACAAATAGCTACCAAGCTGCTTATGCCTAAAAAATTTGTTAACAAAAAGCTCTTCAATTGACAAGATACCCCAGTGGTATATCACTGCATTTATACCGGCGATAATAGTTTCGTCTTTTTTAATAATATAATTTTTAAAAATAGGCGTTTCTTATTGTGTAAATGGCACTTTTGTCGCATTATACAGCATTATTTCATCGCTGATATAATTTATTATATCTTTATCTACACTACTCAACAACTCATAAGAAGGATCTAATTTTTGCATATTTTGCCTAAAATATAGCCTAGCCAGCTAACACAAAACTTAGCTATGCTGTGAGAAATTCAGCTTCTTTAAAAAGAATAGGTGCTTTTGATTCATCATCATAGGTCACATACTCCCATGCATCTTTAGTCTCTAAAAGCGTACGAACGAGCTTGTTATTAAGTCCATGTCCGGACTTATAACCTTTGAACTCACCTATTAATCCATGACCTAATAAATATAAGTCACCGACAGCATCTAAAATTTTATGACGAACAAATTCATCATCATAACGTAAACCATCTTCATTGAGTATACGATAATCATCAACAACAATAGCATTATCTAAGCTTCCACCAAGTGCCAAATTACGTGCTCTTAACCATTCGTATTCAACTTTAAAACCAAAAGTTCTCGCACGACTCACTTCTTTAGCATATGAGTCATTTGAAAAGTCCATGACTAACTGAGAAGCGCGATCATGAAAAACCGGATGATCAAAATCAATTGTAAAATCCACTTTATATCCATCATAAGGTAAAAACTCAGCAGTTTTATAATTTGCCTCGCCTTTTTCACCTTCCTCTACAAGAATAGGTTTTTTGATGCGAATAAATCGCTTCAAGGCATTTTGCTCTTCAATGCCAGCAGATTGAATTAAAAAGACAAAAGGCGCAGAACTCCCATCCATAATCGGTAATTCAGGTGCATTCACATCAACATAAGCATTATCAATACCGAGTCCAGCAAAAGCCGACATCAAATGCTCAACAGTCGCGATCTTAATATCGCCATTACCTATTGTTGTGGCCATTGTGGTATCTGTTACTTTATCAGCTTTTGCAGGAATTTCCGATATAGTATTTTCAACATCAGTTCTACAAAAAACAATACCTGTATTAACAGGTGCGGGACGTAAAGCAATTAAAACTTTCTCACCACTGTGCAGACCAACACCTGTCGCTCGAATAACATTTTTAAGTGTACGCTGTCTCACCATAAATCAAGTAACCTCTTATCCCATCTCACACACATAGAGCAATAAACTCGTTCAATACAACAATATTAATTAATTTGTTTTTCATAATATTAAGTAAGCCATAAAAGCATACATAAATTTACAAAAGTGCGAAATTTTATCACAATTATATTATTTATGTAACATTTTCTTTCAAAAATCAAGGAAAATACTGTTTTTAAACGTTTTTTTTATGAAAGATTATCAATCTGAACAATTTATACACTAAAAAATCAAATACCAGGCATTGCCTGGTATTTATAACATTAAGCAACTAAAGCATGTAGCCTTAAGTTAAGAAACTTCTTCTTGTCGACGCAAGAAAGCTGGTATATCTAAATAATCCATATCTTGCTCACTGACTGATTGAGAAGCAGGCTTTGGTGTACTACTTTGTTGACGCATAACTGTGGGACGTTGTAACTTTTGATAATCAATCGCCCCATCAGTATGAGCAGTTCGAGCACTCATTCCAGCAGCGAGTTTATCTATTGTACCTAAACCTGTTGCAACAACTGTTACTCGCATATCATCTTCCATGCTTGGATCAATAACGGTACCAACAACAACTGTTGCATTCTCAGACGTAAAAGATTTGACAGATTCGCCAACTTCTTCAAATTCACCAATAGAAAGATTCATGCCAGCAGTAATATTAACTAGCACCCCTTTAGCACCAGATAAATTCACATCTTCCAATAATGGGCTACTTATTGCAGCCTCTGCAGCTTGGCGCGCTCTATTTTCTCCGGAGGCGACACCCGTTCCCATCATTGCCATACCCATTTCAGACATAACCGTACGTACATCTGCGAAATCTACGTTAATTAAACCTGGACAAGTAATGAGCTCTGAAATACCTTGAACTGCTCCATTTAAGACATTATTTGCAGCTTTAAATGCATTGACTAGTGTCATATTTTTACCTAGGACACTTAACAACTTATTGTTTGGTATAGTAATTAATGAATCAACATGTTCACTTAATTCACGAATACCCTCTTCAGCAATTTGCATTCGCATTTTACCTTCAAATGAAAATGGCTTCGTCACAACTGCAACAGTCAAAATCCCCATTTCTTTAGCGAGTTTTGCAATTACTGGGGCGGCACCTGTTCCAGTGCCCCCTCCCATACCAGCTGTGATAAAAATCATGTCAGAACCCGTTAAATATTCACGGATATTTTCAATGTCTTCTTCTGCTGCTTGTCGACCAATTTCAGGATTCGCGCCCGCACCCAATCCTTTTGTCATTTGCTCGCCTAATTGCATTGTTGGCGCAGTAATTTTCTTTAATACTTGAGCATCTGTGTTTGTTACCAAAAACTCAACGCCGTCAAAATTATTCGAAATCATATGTTCAACAGCATTTCCGCCGCCGCCGCCAACGCCTAATACTTTAATAACGGCCTGCTGCATATGATTATCCATGATCTCAAACATGGCTTGCTCCTTTTGTTAAAAATTTCAAAACCTAATGTCTTCAGTTCTAAATATTAAAGTTAATTGAGTCACTTTAATAAATTAAAACTTTTTCGACAAAATATAAAAAAATGCGGTACAAAGCAAACTCCACTGCAGATGTGCAATTAAAAGTTACCTTGAAACCAGCTTTTTATTCTACCCATTACTGTTTTCACGCTTTGCTGCATAGGCATATTGATGCGCGGTTGCTCTGCTTGCTTTTGTCCAGAAATCAACAGGCCAACGCCAGTAGCATGAATTGGGTTATCGATAATTTCAGACATCCCTGAAATATGCTGAGGTGTCCCAATACGTACTGACGTTTGAAATACACTTTCAGCCAAACGAGATAGCCCTGCTATTTTGGATGCACCACCGGTTAAAACAATACCTGAAGAAATTAATTGTTCAAAACCACTACGTCGTAACTCAGCACTAATCAGTGAAAATAACTCTTCATAACGTGCCTCAAGCACATGCGTTAATAGTTGTAAAGAAACTTCTTTTTCTGCTTGTTCACCCACAGCAGGTACAGCAATCATATTATTACGCGAAACTTTATCATGTTTCACCGTACCGTATTGTAATTTAATATCTTCAGCAACTTGTGTTGATGTACGTAGGGCAACGGCAATATCACTTGTTACTTGTGAACCTGCAATCGGAATTACTGCCGTATGCTGGATTGCGCCGTCAGTAAACACCGCAATGTCCGTTGTACCCGCGCCAATGTCAATCACACAAACACCTAAGTTCTTTTCATCTTCAGTCAAAACTGCATGACTTGAAGCTAGTTGCTCTAATATAATATCTGAACATTGTAAACCACATTGTTGAACACAATTAATAATATTTTGTATAGCACTTACAGCCCCAGTTACAATATGCACACGCGATTCTAAACGCACACCTGACATACCAATAGGTTCTTTGATGCCTTCTTGCATATCAATAATAAACTCTTGAGGTAAGACATGTAACATCTGTTGATCTGCTGGAATTGCGACAGCTTTAGCGGCGTCAATTACTCGTTCGATATCATGTTCATTAACTTGTTGATTGCGTATCGCAACAATGCCATGTGAGTTTAAACTACGAATATGATTACCCGCAATACCAATAAAAGCAGAATGAATTTGACAATCAGCCATCAATTCAGCTTCTTCAACTGCACGTTGAATAGATTGTACCGTTGCGTCAATGTTAACAACAACGCCTTTTTTAAGTCCGCGTGAAGGATGCGACCCAAAGCCAACTATATCCAATTGGCCATCTAGACCTTCTTCGGCGACTAACACAACAATCTTAGAAGTACCGATATCTAACCCAACGATTAAATTACGGTTTGAGCGTTTAGCCATAAACTTTTCCCTTTCCTTTAACTTTGTTGCCAATGCACAGCCATTGCATTTGGATATCGCATATCTACGGACTGTGCTCTTACATTGGTAGATGCAAAAATTGTATCATAAATTTGCACAAAACGATGCAGTCTTTGTTGTATTTTTTTACGACCTAATATAATTTCAGTGCCTTGATTATCAATAATTGACCAAGACATACGCTGACTCACATGAATTGCACTGACAGACAAATCTTTTGTCCCTAATATTTGGTTAAATAAGCTATAATTTTGCAACATGACACTTAATGCATCTGCAGAACCGCTAAACATGGGCAATTGCTGAGGCAAGGTGTTCTTGTTAGTGGGTGTAAATATAGTGCCCTGTGCATCAACTAATGAATCTGTATCCCAAAACGCAATGGGCTTACGCTCAATAATGTCAATTTGAATACCATCCGGCCATTCACGAACGACCTGTGCATCTTTCACCCAAGGTAGGGTTAACACATCTTTTTTGATTCCTGCTAGGTTTAAATGAAAAAATCCTTTTTGTACATCCGTACTAACTACGGATTGTAATGCTGTTTGATCAACATTTCCGACTGAATCGATCACTTCAACTTTTGTGATTGGAAAAAAAATATGATGTAAAATTTGTAGAACAATAATAAAAAGTAGCAAGACAATCATGGGAATTAAAGCAAAACGTTTAAATTTAGGCCAAAAAGTTGCGAAAAAATCACGCTTTTGCATTCGATTTCTTGGGGTCATACGGCTTGGTTTTGATGTAAATGTTCCTAACATTAACTTACTCTTGTCGCATCCAGCTTCAATGAAAATTGAATGTTAAATTCAATTTCTGTCCTTATTGAAAGCTATTATACGCAGTTTCCTTATAATTGGCAATTAGCTGAACAAGTTATGTCAAACCAAGTTTAAGAAAAAAAATTTTTATTACGCTAATTTAAGGGGACATTTTAAATTTGGTTTGACAAAAGGTCAAGAATAACTTAGTATTGGGCTGCTCAAAATTTGAACCATTTTGTTGGTTCAATCCAACACGATACCAATTACTCAATAATATGCAATAATACAGGATTAAAATTATGCCAAATAAAAAGAAAACCGCTGTCCCAATATTCGACAATACTCTAACAGTAAAATATTATCCAACTCTTGAACATTTACATAGCAATGAAGAACCTATAGATTTAAAAATCAAAGAAATCGAAGAAAAATTTGCAATAAGACGTAATCTTGAAAATTTTGAATGGACGAATAATCCTTATCTTACAGATGACAATGAAAGTAATGAATTTCATATCTTCTCAAATTACTCTAATTACTCTAATGAAGGTAAAATTAACCTTGACCACCTTGCAATCTGTTTTATTGATGAATCAATTGGTTACGCTGTTGTCGCCAATAGCGACATTCCAGAGGGCGCTTGGATACTGTTTAATGGAGTAACTAAATCTATCAAAAAGACGGATAGCGAAGATCCTATTATACCACATAATTGTTATATTTCTTTTCCTAAAAATGGATTGGATTCTAATGATTATTACATTAATGCAGAAAACACTGGTGGCTTTTCAAGTCTCATACTTGCATCTGTGCCCAGTGAGATCATTGAAAATATAGACGATGGCAGCATCCCTAAAGATGAAATAAATAATTTAGCAAGTAGTAACTTTAACGCAACTAGTATTTATATCAATAATATCCCCCAAACTTTACTAACTACCAATAGGAAAATAAATAAAGGAGAACTTTTGGTCGCAGATTATGGAAAAAGTTTTTTTTTACAATTTTCTACTTCTTTTATTGCCTTAAAAAAAAATGGTTCGAGAGCTAGTGATGTTATCAACAAAAGGGTTAACGAATATTTACAAAAATATATATTAAATCGAAATATAAGTAACTTGCCTGAGAATGACGTAACATCACAAATAATAAAAAATCAACTTTCAAAATTAGATAGTCAACAATTAATACATCGCAATCCAGAAAGTCCTCGCGTATTTATAAATCAGGAATTATTTATAGTTTACCCCACGGCTATTCAAGATATTCTCGAACTTGCTGAGTTGTTCTTAATACAGAAATCTGATATAGAGAAAGCTAACAACCTTCTGAAAAGCGCCTCTCTTTTAAATGAAATGGAATTCCATGCAGATTGCACTAAGGCAATTGAGCAAACCAAAAATAAAATTAAAAATTATCGTGAAACAAAGTTATCAAACCATAAGAATACTTCAATATTAATAAATTCTAAGAAAAAAACAACTCAAACAAATGCTGCACAACCAGGTAGTCAGAATACCCCGTTGCGAAGAGTTGGCAGTTGGTGATGAATTTTTTAAGGAACAAAGCGAGTTTAAAAACCTTTATGTCACCGTCAATCACTTGAGAGACGGCATCAGCTAAAGTGACCGCAGAATGCGGACGCAATTAAGCGCTGGTGACGAGGAAGGCCGCAAGGCAACAGTGCCGGTTGCTTTATTGAGTCGATTTTAGGGACTTGGATGTCCACAAACCTTTAACGAGAGATAACGACTCACTTAAGAAGTGTTCATACAATTTCTGAGAATAAAATCTTAATAAGTTATCTCTTATCACTAGACCTTCTGATGTAACAAATAATCAGTTATTGTGTGCGATAGGCAAGCTTTAAACATACAAAGATAAATTTAAAAATTACACCTTGAAGCCGCTGTGTATAATAACTACACATACAATCTTCAAGCCTTTATATTTACAATTTACATTACATAACATAAGAATTATTGCCCCAATATATGCACTTCTTGTATCAATGAGATATTGTGTTTATCTTTAACTTGCTTCTGTACATAAGCAATCAATTGCTCAATATCAGCTGCCGTGGCATTGCCTTTATTCACAATAAAGTTTGCATGTTTTCTTGATACCTCAGCACCACCAATGGCAAAACCTTTTAAGCCACAGCCTTCAATCAGTTGCGCAGAATAATTTCCGGGTGGATTTCTAAATACAGATCCACAACTAGGCTCATTCGTTGGCTGACTACAACTACGTTTATCCAGTAACTCACGAATCATCATCAAAGATTGTTTTTTATCTCCAGCACTTAAACTAAAAATGCCCGCAATAAACCATTCATCTTCTACCTGTTGCACTTCACGATAAGCAATAATAAAATCGTTAGGCTTTCTTTCTTTTAACTGGCCTTGTCTGTTAATCGTAATGACCGATTGTACATGATTCCATGTTTCACCACCAAAACAACCAGCATTCATTGCTAAAGCGCCACCAATTGTACCAGGAACACCCGCTAAAAATTCAATGCCGGTTAAGCTTTGACGTGCGCTAAAACGCGCAGCTTGAGCACAAGAAATACCAGCTTGAGCATAAACGCTATTCTCCCCAATCAATTTTAAGTCAGTCAAACAACCTTGCGTTACGATAACCGTTGCATCCAAGCCTGTATCGCGCACTAAAACATTACTGCCTAACCCTAAAAATATAATTTTTTCATCGCTAGACAAAGATTGTAAAAATAATATTAAATCATCTAAATTTTTAGGTAAATAAAGTTGTTTGACGTTTCCGCCAACACGCCAAGAGGTATAATCAGCGAGCGAAATATTTTTAAATAGTTGGCCTTCAAAGATTGCTGTTTGTGCGAGTCTATCATTCATGATTTACAACGCCTTATATTTCTCAGGTGATAATTGAGATTGTGCTAATTTTCCAGCTTCGCTACCAATGTTACCTGCTCCTTGTAATAATAAAACATCATTTGCTTGAAGCACACTTGCTAAACTATCCATAAGATTTTCTGATTTACCAATAAAGATCGGATCCACTTTGCCTCGTTGACGTATGCTACCACACAAATTACGACTATCGGCACCTTTAATTGCAGCTTCCCCAGCAGCATAAACATCTAACATTAATAACATATCAACTTCAGAAAGAACTTGCGTAAAATCTTCAAATAAATCTCGCGTGCGCGTGTATCGATGTGGTTGATAGACCATAACTAAACGTCTGTCAGGCCAAGCTTGTCGCGCGGCTTCAATGGTTGCTGCAACCTCTCTAGGATGATGTCCATAATCATCAACTAAGGTGACAGCACCCACCGGTAATTGATATTCACCATGGATTTGAAAACGACGCCCAACCCCTTCAAATGCATTTAGCGCTTTTTGTATGGCATCATCCGCAACACCCACTTCTGTTGCAATGGCTATAGCTGCTAAGGCGTTTAATACATTATGTCGTCCCGGCAAATTTAGAGTAACCATTAATGGTTTTTGTTGCCCCTCTCGGATAACTTCAAACTGTGTTTTAAGCCCCTGTGATACAATATTTCTAGCATATACGCTTGCTTTTTCACTAAAACCATAAGTAAGCATCGGACGTGAAATTTCAGGCAGAATTTCACAAATGACAGGGTCATCAACACATAAAACCGCTAAACCATAAAAAGGCAAATGATGTAAAAAACGAATGAAAGTGTGTTTTAATTTTTCAAAATCACCGTCATAGGTACTCATATGATCAGCATCAATATTTGTCACCACTGACATCATCGGTTTTAAATATAAAAATGAAGCATCACTTTCATCAGCTTCAGCAACAAAATAGCGACTTGCACCCATTCTTGCATTTGTGCCAGCACTATTTAGCTTCCCACCAATAACAAAAGTGGGATCTAAACCGCCTTCGGCAAGAATAGATGCAACAAGACTTGTTGTTGTTGTCTTACCATGTGTTCCAGCAATTGCAATACCGTGCCTAAATCGCATTAATTCAGCTAACATTTCTGCGCGTGGCACGACAGGAATTCTTGCTGCCTTTGCAGCAATTAACTCAGGATTTTTCGCATCAATTGCCGTAGAAATAACTACCGCATCTGCATTTTCAATATTTTGTGCGTGGTGAGATAAAGTAATAGTTGCGCCTAAAGTTTGTAATCTTTCAATATTAGCACTAATATTAATATCCGACCCAGAAACCTTAAAGCCTTGGTTTAATAGCACCTCGGCAATACCCGCCATGCCCGAGCCACCAATACCAATTAGATGTATATGATTAATTCGTTCCATACTTAAATTTCTTATAAGAATTAAATTTTCTCGCTTACTTGGCATTTTCCAAGCAAATTTTGACAATATCCCTTGTCGCATTACGCATTCCTAATGATGTTAAATTTTCAGTCATTTCACTTAAGTATGTACGATTTTTCAAAAAACTCGAAATTTTTTCAGTTAAATCGCTAACTTGAAGTGTTACCTGTGGCATTATAACAGCCCCATGCTGATTTGCGAGATATTTTGCATTTGTTGTTTGATGATCATCAGTTGCATGTGGATATGGAATCAGAATACTAGGGCATCTCGCTATAGCGAGCTCTGCTACAGTAGTCGCCCCTGCACGCGCAATCACCAAATCAGCCCATTCATAAGCTTTGGACATTGTCTTAATAAAAGGCACTACTCTCACTGTAATATTTAAATCCTGATACAATTTGCTTGTCTGTTTAAAATTTTTAAGTCCTGCTTGATGCCAAACTTTCACTGGTTCAGGTAATTTAGCAATAACTTCAGGCATTATCGCATTAATCGCTTGTGCTCCTTGACTCCCGCCCAATACTAAAATTTTGAGCGGTTTATCCTGTTCAGCTGCCTTTACCTTATTAATAGCTAAAATATCTTCGCGCACTGGATTACCCGTGATAATCACATTTTTGCCAGGAAAACTGTTAGGAAAGGATGCACAAACTTTTTTTGCAAATTTTGCCATATACTTATTAGTCATACCCGGACGTGTATTTTGTTCATGCAATACCAATGGTATTTTTTTCAAAACCGCTGCTATACACCCAGGGCCTGCTACATATCCACCAAAACCAATCACAAGTACCGGCTTATGTTGCTTAATAAGTTTCATGGACTGCCTAATCGCACTAAAAAGCTGTAAAGGTAAATTAAATATTTTTGCAAATTTTTTACCACGTAAACCTGAAATATTAATTGCCTCAAATTTAATCCCTTCATTTGGAACAACTTTTGCTTCCAAACCTTGCGTTGTGCCAAGCCAAACAGGCTCAAACCCTTGTGCACGTAATTGCATCGCAACCGCAAGAGCTGGATATACATGCCCGCCTGTTCCTCCAGCTAATATAAATATTGTTTTTGCCACATTACACCCTTAATATTTTGCTAATTTCTCTTAATATGATTGAACCACCTTTTTTAAGGTTTTTACAATCATAGCTTTAAACCAGTAAGGTAATATTGTCCCAAAAAATCTAACTTAATAGAATAATGACAATTTTTAGGAACAAATGGGATAATTAATTGAGATAATTTTTGCTGTAATTTTTCCATAAATGCTTGATCTCTATGAGGTTTGTTCATTACCAATATCTCAACAAAAATATGACTATGCCTAAATTGATCTGACATATAAGCGCGACTTTTACATAATCCTGCAGAATCATCAATTAAATTAATTTCTTGCTCTATTTTATTAAATAATTCAGCTAAATGAATATCACTTAAGTCTGAACTATAACGAATTTCTACTTGTGGCATGTTTACACCTTGTGTTATTTGACGGATAATTATGTTTTAAACGAAAAGTTAAAACAATGATAACTTGTCCCTGTGGTTCAAACAAACTTTTTACGCAATGCTGTGATCGCTATTTAAATCAAGGACAACATGCACCAACACCTGAGGCATTAATGCGCTCACGTTATACCGCATTTACAATGGCTAATGTTGACTATATTGCAAATACAATGTGTGGTAAAGCAGCTGAAAACTTTGATACTAATGACACATTACATTTTGCTAAAAGTGCGACATGGAATGGATTAATCGTGCACAAATGCAATCAATCATCACAAACTATTGGCTTTGTGCAATTTACTGCTCAATATTCTGACATATATGCTCAGCAACATCGTATGAGTGAAATCAGTGAGTTTCATAAAATCAATCAACGATGGTTCTATGTTGATGGTAAACAAATTGATTGAAAATATGCAACATCATTATCAAGAACTTATTGACCTTTTTAATACTTGTTTTGCAAAACCCTATAATACCCGTCTTGTGAAAGGTGGAAATGAACCTATTTACCTACCCGCAAATGAAACATTGCCCTACAATGCCATTTATTTTGCAAATGGTTTTTTTAGTAGTGCTTTACACGAATGTGCGCATTGGTTTATTGCCGGTGAAAAACGCCGTCAACTCATTGATTTTGGATACTGGTATAATCCTGATGGAAGAACAACTGAGCAACAAAGCTTATTTGAAAAAGTTGAGATTAAACCGCAGGCAATTGAATGGATATTATCAGTGGCAGCTAATTTTAATTTTCGGGTGAGTCTTGATAATTTAAATGGTATCGCTCATGATAATCTACCATTTAAATTAGCGGTTTTTAAGCAAGTTAAAGAATATATTGAAACAGGACTACCGCCACGGGCAAAAATCTTCAAAACTGCACTACATCAATTTTATCATAGCCAACCACACACACAACTTGAACAGTTCGATATTTCAAGCATTTAAACTTCTTGTCCAGCAACCCAGCCTGATGACCATGCCCATTGAAAATTATAACCGCCCAACCAGCCAGTAACATCTAAAACTTCACCAATAAAATATAAACCAGGTCTATCTCTCACTTCCATTGTTTTAGAAGATATTTCACAGCAATCAACACCACCCAAAGTTACTTCAGCTGTACGATAACCTTCAGTACCACTAGGTTTAATTTGCCAAGCCTGAAATTGCTTTACAATGGTTGTTATTTCGCTTGGCGTTAATGACTTCAGCGCTCGGTGTAATAATGCTTCTGAGAGATAAGTCATCACTAAACGTTTTGGTAACAATTTGGAGAGTACAGTTTTAACTTGTTGATCTGGATTATGTCTAGAGGCTTCATGCAATTCAAAAAGTAAATCATGATTAGGTAATAAATTAATATCAACAGCATCGCCACCTTGCCAATAAGATGAGATTTGTAAAATTGCTGGTCCACTTAATCCACGATGAGTAAACAATATATTTTCATGAAATGTTATATTCTTATGAGATACTTCACTCTCTACTGAAACGCCTGTTAATTCAGTATATTTTAATTTATCATCCGGATATAACGTAAAAGGCACCAAACCAGCGCGTGTTGGTAAAACTTTAAGATTAAATTGCTGTGCAATTTGATAGCCAAAAGGACTTGCTCCCATCGTTGGAATTGATAATCCACCTGTTGCAATAACTAAAGACTCACATTGAATAGTAGCATGCTGAGTTGTAATAAAATATTGATGCTCCCCAACATGTTGTATTGATTCAATCACCGTATCTAGTTTAATTTCAGTATACTGATTATCACAACAGCTTAATAACATGCCTAGTAATTCTTTCGCTTTGTTATCACAAAATAATTGACCATCGCTTTTTTCATGGAATGGAATATGATGACTTTTTACTAAATCGATAAAATCCCATTGTGTGTATCGACTCAAAGCAGATTTAAAGAAATGAGGATTACTCGATAAATATTTTGAATAATCAATATAATAATTAGTAAAGTTACAACGCCCACCTCCAGACATAAGAATTTTCTTACCTGCTTTATTCGCATGATCAATAACAATGACTTTACGATGACGTTTCCCCGACTCAATAGCGCACATTAATCCAGCAGCACCTGCGCCAACAATAATAACGTCCGTTTTAATTAATGGCTTCATGAATCAATTTTGCGTTGAATTTTTTTCATTGAAAATAACAAAATAATAGTACAAGCAACTGCCGAAATTAGCATGGTTACAAAAGATAGATTATCACGAATACCACTCATTGGACCGATGGCAAGTGCCGTTATCGCCCAACCTGCACCAGATAATGAACCAGATATCCCCATAATCCAACCTTGTTTACCCTCACCCACTGAATTAGAATAAAAAGATAAACTAAGCGTGTAAGTAATTGCAACACCAAATGCGCCCAATACTGCAGCAATACATTGCAAATAAATTGCCGTTGAAAATGATGATAAAATTCCACATATAATCATTGCAATTAACCCAAGAAGAAAAAGAATAGGTTCTTGTTTTATTTTTTTTGCCAACAAATTCATACCAAACGTTAAAGTCATTGCTGAAGCAATGCCAATCAGACCATAGAAAAATCCGATTTTACTGGTATTAAATGCATATTCTTTTATTAAAAAGAATGCTAAGCCTTGAAAATATATCGACCACGAGATCATAATCAAAAAGAAAATAAAAGAAATAACTCGAATTTTTTCACTTTTAAATGCATCGGTAAATAAGCGAATAGATTTCATCCATTTAACTTTCAATTTATGCTGCACAATATGCGTTTCTTTAAAAGTTACTAGCAGTAAGATCGCATTTAATAATGCAATTACCGTCGCAACTTGAAATGGCGTTGCATAAGAAAAAAATGAAAATAAATGAGAGTTTGCCGTGAAACCACCAATTAAGGGGCCTAATACCACGCCTAAGGTTGTTGCTAATACAATTTTACTCATATTACGCGTTTTATTTTCAACGGTACTGATATCCGCAATTGCTGCTTGCGCAATAGGTTGACTTCCAGCAAAAATACCCGCAATAATTCTTGAGATCACCATAAGACTTAAGCTTTGCATACTGATTGCTGCTGCACCAATGCTATAAGCAATTGCCTCACCAAACAAACAACTTAATAAGACTTTTTTACGTCCAAATTTATCTGATAGATCACCAAGAATTGGTGCGCTAAAAAATAAACACAATGGCCACAAAGCTAATAAAAGCGCGTAAATCCAGTTTTTAGCAGTTAAAGATAAACCTGCAGGTAATAGACTTGAGTGCACATCATAAACCAAAGGCGCGATAATTGGAAAAACAATGCATAATCCAATAACATCAACGAAAATCACAAAAAATAATGCGAAAAAAACTTTCCAATTATCATCTTTATTCTTATTTTTATTATTCATTTATTTGCCTCGTATAATCAAAACTCACTGATAACTCCACGACTAAGTGACGAGACGTGACATTATTAAAACTGACAATAAGCACATTATAATTTATTAAAAATACCCATTCATATTAAATCACATGATATTTATACTGTTTCATCAATATATTGCGTATCTTTTGGCTCTGATAAATTTTCAACTCTCTCATTACAAAGTTGTTTTTTTATTGATTGCATTGTACGTGCAAGTAATGCAGAGTTTTTATTAAGCTGCATTAATAAAACAGCGCCTTGCACATGCGCTAATATATCTTCTGCAATTAATTTCGCCTGAGCATCAGAATATTTATTTGATAATAGATCCACAATTGCAGTAAGCCATGCCTCAAATACTTTTTTACAATAGGAATGAATTTGTGCATGTGTTTCAGAAGTTTCAGCAATAAAACTTGCAATTAAACAACCACCAACGCGTTCTTGATAAAACATATGTATCGCATCAACAAATGCATGCGCTCGCTCTGTTGCTGATAACTGTGAGTCATAAGCAATATCAAAAATAACTAATTGCATTTGTTCATGCAATCTCTGAATTACTTTAATGGCTAATTCTTCTTTACTGGCAATATGATGATATATACTCGCTTTACTTAGACCGCAGGCTTGCGCAATATCTGCAATAGAGGTATTTGCATAGCCTCTTGTTCTAAATAAATATTCTGTTCGATCAAGTAATTCATCTTTTTCTATTTTTTTTCGTGCCATAGGTTTTCCTCTCTAAATGTCACAAATAAAATATTACGCTTAAACTAATGTTAAGTTTAAACACATAAAATTAGTCATTTAATACAACTGACTCAATGATAACATCATGTGATGGAACATCTTGATGACCAGCCATACTTGTAGTTTTTACCGTTGCAATTTTATCCACGATCTCCATACCCTCTGCAACCTCAGCAAAAACACAATAGCCATAACCTTGTACTGAATCAGACTTATAGTCTAGAAAATTATTATCTGCAACATTAATAAAAAACTGAGAAGTTGCTGAATGAGGATCACTCGTTCTAGCCATAGCAACTGTTCCACGCATATTTTTATGACCTTTTGCTGCTTCATTTTCAATCGGAGCATTAGTTTTTTTAGAAACTAAACCAGATTCAAATCCGCCACCTTGAATCATAAACCCAGGAATAACACGGTGAAATAAGGTATCGCTATAAAAACCTTCTTTAATATAACTCAAAAAATTTTCAACAGTATTAGGCGTCGCATCTTTGTGCAAGGTAAGCTTAATATCACCATAATTTGTTTTAAGTGTAATCATAAAAAATATTCCTCATCTTAGCTATTATTTATATTCACTAATATACTGGTTTAATCGACTTTTGTCATCTTCACTCATTGAAATTCCAAATTTTGTGCGACGCCACAGTATATCATCTATAGTTTTCACCCATTCATACTTTAATAAATAGTCTATTTCTATTTGAAAGAGCCCGTGCCCAAAATCTATACCTAAATCATCCGTGCTCTGTGCTTCTCCCAGTAAAACTGATGTAAAAGTGCCATATTTTCGTGTATACATCAATAATAAATCTTTAGGTAGCCAACTTTTTTGTCTTCGCAGATCATAATAGTATTGTTTAAGTGTATCGAAACTTGCACTTGGAAATTTTTCTTTTTTTGTCCATGCTGGCTTCATGTTTGGAAAAACTGTTTGCAACTGTTTTAAAACATCTTCAGCTAATTGTCGATAGGTTGTTAATTTACCACCATAAATATTCACAAGATTTAATTCATGATGAATCTCTTTTTCAATAACATATTCCCTTGAAATTTTTGAAAGCCTATTATGCCCATCCTTTACCAGTGGCCTAACGCCGCTATAGCAATGGATGATATCAGATTTATTAAGTGCAATATTAAAATAAACATTAATAACAGATATAAGATATTCTTTTTCTAGCGCTGATATTTGAATATCCTCGAGACTACCCTCATAAGCAATATCAGTTGTTCCAATAATAGCATTTTTACCATCGGGAATAACAAAAACAACGCGTTTATCATTTGTTTGCAATATATAAGCATGCTGTCCTAAATACCATTTCGGCACCATAATATGACTACCTTGAACTAAGGATAATCGCTTTCTAAAATGCTTAGGATTTATTAAGGCATTGGTTTGATCAGCCCAAATACCTGTCGCATTTACCAGTGCTTTAGCTTTAATTTCTATCACTTCATGCGTAAGCACATTCAAAACTGAAATAACCCAATATTTTTGTTCAGATTTAATTGAAATACATTGATGATAGTTTTGAATATGTGCCCCTAGTTTTTGAGCATGCTGTAAATTACAAATAACCAATCGCGCATCATCAACCCAACAATCATAATATTTAATACCTTTTTGATATTTCAATTTTAACGATTTATATTCTAATCTACTTAATGTTGATGTGGAGGATGGTAAACTTTTTTTAGCTAAATGATCATAAAACCAGATGCCTAAGCGTATTAACCATGGCGCATGTATATTAACATTAAATGGCATAATAAATGGCACAGGCTTTATCAAATGAGGCGCTTTAAAGGATAATATCTCTCTTTCCTTTAAAGCTTTACGCACTAATTTAAAGTCAAATGTTTCTAAATAACGCAAGCCACCATGTATTAACTTACTGCTTTTTGAAGATGTACCACTCGCAAAATCATCTTTTTCACACAAATAAACGGATAATCCACGCCCCGCAGCATCACACGCAATGCCCGCACCATTAATACCACCGCCAATAATAAAAAGGTCGTAAATCATTTACTTAGATGCCTTAAATAAATCAATTCTGTCTGAAAAAACACCATCAACGCCTTTTGTAAATAGTTGCTCCGCTAATTGTTCATGATTAATCGTATACGCATACAGTTGATATCCCTGATGTTTAATCTTTTTCACTCTCTCTAAGTTGAGTAATTTATAATGGCAATGAACAGAGCTCACTTCTAAATTTTTACATACAAACTTCCAACGTCTACGCCATCTATGCATTAACAATCCACGCTTTATTGCTGGCAATAATATTTTGGCATATTTTAAAGCTTTGATTTCAAAACTTGATAGGAGCAATTGGTTTAATGGAAACTTTATCTTGATGATCAGTTCTTTTAGAACTTCAATCAGTTTTTTTAACCTATACCCATTTGCTTTGATTTCTAAATTAAGTGAAATTTTATTTTTTTTAGCCCAGACTAAAAGCTTCTCCAACGTGGGAATTGGCTCATCCTGAAACTTTTTATCAAACCATAAACCTGCATCTAAACTACTAATTTCTGCAATGGTTAATTGATTAATTTTTTTGTTAATCCCAAATTGACGTTTGAGCGTTTTATCATGAAAAATTATTGCTTTGTTATCCTTAGACAAAGTAACATCACATTCAATCCATGTCGTACAAGCCTTATTTACTAATTCAAATGCAGCGAAGGTATTTTCCGGTGCAATTGCGCTTGCTCCGCGATGTGCAATTAAAGTTGGCCAATTCATGAAATACTCAATGTTAAGCGATAATAGTATTAGTATATATAACAAAACCAAGTGCTTCAATTCTTATACAAGTTGCAATCTGTAGTGATAATATCTAATATCATAGTTTTACAACCAATTGGATTAAACCATGAAATTTAAGTTAACCCTTACAACCCTAGCCAGCAGTTTATTATTTACAGGCATGCTAAACACAACTGTTTTTGCAGAAAATAAAATAGAACAAACCAATACAACAAAACTTATTAAAAAACTTACTAATGATCAGGTTGAAATTATCAACACATTTCCCTCTCTAGGCAACTTAATTGGTGTCGTTATCAAGCCTAAAGATAGCGACAATGCCCAAGAATCTATTTTATATGTTGATAAAACAGGTAAATATATCATTTCAGGCGCATTAATTACTCCTGATGGCCAAAACCAAACACAAATTGATGGTAAAAAATATATTGGTTCAAAAATAGCAACTAAAGCCTACCATGATATAAAAAATACAGCTTGGATTGAAGATGGTAATAAAGACGCTAAGCATGTAATTTATGCCGTTGCAGATCCTAATTGTATCTACTGTCATAAGTTATTCGAACAAACACGCACGGCTGTTAAAAATGGCGATTTAACCATTCGTTGGATATGGGTTGGATTTTTAAAACCGAATAGTAAAGATTTAGCATTAGCAATCATGTCTGCTAAAGATCCGATGAAAGCAATTGATACTAACGAAATAAAGTTTAATGAAGCCACTGAGCAAGGTGGTTTAAAACCAGTAGAAAAACCAAGTAAAAAAGTGATGGCTGATTTTGATAAAAATATGGCTTTTATGAATAAGTATCAATTTCCAGGCACACCAGTAATTATCTATCAAGACAATAAAGGCCAAGCTGAAGCATCTTTTGGTTTACCATCTAAAGAGGAATTAACAAAAATCATACAGTCTGCATCGGCTAAATAACAATTTACATGACTTACGTAATACCAACTAAGGGCTTTACGTAAGTCATTCTAACTTATATTAATTGTTAAATTGATTCACACAAATTAGAGCTAGATCGCCGCGAGTGCTGCTTTGACACCAGCCGCATAATCAGGATCAGCTTTTTCAAAATGCACTATCTGTCTATCAATAATAGCTTGAGGCACGCCTTGCATAGCTTCAGCGATGTTGTTAAATAAACGTTGCTTTTGCTCATCATCAAATAAACGAAACAAATCCCCTGCTTGCGTATAATCATCATTACCATCACGATGATTGTAACGATCAATAGTACAATCATCTAAGCTTTGTGCTGGCTCTCTATAACTTGAATCCTCTACTGGCCCATTAAAACTATTTGGCTCATAATATGCATCAGGATTACCGCTATCATTTCTAAATGTGCGCATTGCACCATCTTTATGATAATGATGTATTGGACATTTTGGTTTATTTACAGGTAATGATTCATAATGTGTACCTAAACGATAACGATGCGCATCAGCATAAGCGAAAATTCGTGCTTGTAACATTTTGTCGGGTGAAAAACTAATGCCAGGAATAATATTTGAAGGAGAAAAAGCTGCATTCTCAATTTCTGAAAAATAGTTTTCAGCATTTCTATTGAGTGTAATAATACCAACATCTATTAATGGAAAGTCACCATGCGGCCAAACTTTAGTCAGGTCAAAAGGGTTATATTTAAATGCTTTAGCTTGCTCATCGGTCATAACTTGAATTTTCATTTCCCATTGTGGATATTCACCCTGTTCAATTGCACCAAATAAAGCTTCTTGATAAGCTTCTCGTGTTTCACCAATCACTTCCTTACTTTGTGCATTAGTATAAAATTTATGCCCTTGCTTGGTTTTAAAATGAAACTTAACCCAAACGCGCTCACCATTGTTATTAATCATACTATAGGTATGAGAACCATACCCATTCATAAACATTGGAGCTTGTGGAATGCCTCGATCACTCATCAAAATGGTTACTTGATGCAAACTCTCTGGACTTAATGACCAAAAGTCCCACATAGCAGTTGGACTGCGTAAATTTGTTTTTGGATGCCGTTTTTGTGTATGAATAAAATCAGGAAATTTTAGAGGATCACGAACAAAAAATACAGGCGTATTATTTCCAACTAAATCCCAATTGCCTTCCTCAGTATAGAATTTTAAAGCGAAACCTCGAACATCACGTTCAGTGTCTGCTGCACCCAATTCACCAGCAACTGTTGAAAACCGTGCTAACATTTCACAACGCGCACCAAGCTGAAGCGCTTTGGCTTTTGTATATTGTGAGATGTCATGTGTTACTTCTAATGTACCAAATGCACCCCACCCTTTTGCGTGGACAACACGCTCAGGTATCCGTTCACGATTTTGATGCGCTAATTTTTCAATTAAATGAACATCCTGTAATAAAAGAGGCCCTCGAGAACCTATTGTCATTGAATTTTGGTTATCGCCTACAGGATTACCTGCAGTGGTTGTTAATGTTTCTCTTTTTTGTTCAGCCATGCCAGCTCCCTCTCATCTGTCAATTAAATTCATTTAATCATAGCTTAGATTTATTATTTTTTACAATTTAAAGGTTAGCGTCTCATCGGTGTTTTCTTCATTATCATTAAGGCCTCGTATAAAAAAAATAAATTCGCCAAGTCCTGCTTTTGATACAACATCATATTTATAACTTACCGTCTCTTTCATATTTGTACAGCATTCATCAAATTCTTCAATGACCTGTTCATTTTTTTGAGCTTGCGTTTGCATCTTGCTTATTATCTTGTGCCCTTTTTTAACGGGAGAACCTACTTCTAACTCGGGTAGTAAATCAGGTGGATATTCACTTATTAAACCAGATGAGCCTTCACTTATTAAACCCGATAGAGATTCTTCAAGCATCGTATTTGGGATATATTCTTGAGATGGATGGTCAACTTTTTGACGTTTCGCCTTCGGCGCCCCTTCTTCAAGGCTTGTCGTTCTACTTCTTTTTGTCATATTGATATTTATCTTCTCTGGCCACGACAAAAATTATTTGCTATGAAAAGCGAAACAAAAGCCTCAATCATATTTTTTATCACTGGTTACAGTCTTGCTTGAGGTAAATGTTCAAGCTGGCGCTCGGGTTGGCAATGCGGAATACCTATAAAAGTATATGCCTCAAAACTTATATATTGACGATACTCATCTTCTTGAATTTTGTGTCGTTTATTCAAAACCTTTAATTCTCCCTGGTCGAACTCGTGTTGCAACCACGCTATAAAATTCTTAGGGTGTTTGAATGCAACTTCACCACGATTCGCCTCAAACCATTTAATTTCATTAACGTCAACATCAAAATAGATACCAAACGCATGTACACCTGGATGTTCATCTCGATCTTTCGTTGTAGTTCTACATTCACCAACGATATACATCAATTGAGAAGAAGCTTTCTGCTGAGTGACTTTTTCAATCGACTCAATCCATTCAACAACAAATTTAATTAAATTGTTACCGTCTAGTTTGTTCTTAAAAAGTTGAGGCTGGAAGGCCATAGCTTGCAAACACTTTCTTAGCTCAATATCTGTAGGCGCTAATTTCTGAAACTGTTCAGCGTCACCTATTTGTTTCTTAAAATCGATATGTTGTTGACTAAAAATTAAATTAGAATTGTTTAAGAAACTACTATCAAAATAACTCTTTTCTCCATTTAAATTCATCTTAATCCATTTAAGCAAAAAACCGTTACATGAAGGCCTAGTAATAAGATTATTGTTCCTGATGTCCCGCTGGTTAAATGGTTTGGTTGTTCCATCATGCGTCTCAAAAAACTTATAAGGTGAGTAAGGCATAAGTATTTATCTTTATAATTGAATTACAAGAATAATACTAATTAAAAATTAAGCGATTATTAATAAACTATCAACTTATTTAGGATAATAATTGTCGCGATGACGATCCAAACACCCCAAATAGCTTCATTCACATACGGCATTTTTTTACGGTAAATTAAATAGTAAATTAAACTAGGTAAACCTACAGCAATGAGGGGAATAACAAGCATCGTAACAAGATTACGTAATATAGTACCAATTTTACCAGATGAAAAAACAACCTCTAACAAGCGATAAATCTCATGTTGCAAAGTCGTGAGCCATTCTAGCAAAATAATAAGATAAGGCTCAAAGAGCAACACAAATAAACTCGCTAATAGAATTGATACAACCATTTTTATCATAGACTTAATCCGCAAACTCAGCTAAATCTTCCAATACATGGGCATTCCAAGCGGAAATCGCTAGTTGTTTTTGAGGGTAGGCACGACTAGGGCCATAACCACATATTGAACAAATCATAAAATATTTGTCAATAAATCCTGTATTACTCCAAGATGCGACTTTTTCGCATGCCATTCTACCTGCACAAGCTGTGCATGATTCTATAAAGTGATTCATTGCAACTCCTTTGCTAATGACTAGTCTTTACATCCATTACTTGCCGAAAAAATAACCAAAAATGGCTCGGGGCGCATAACTTTATTGATTATACGATCATAAATGATAAAAGTAAAAAACAATAAAAAATCAAAGCGTAGAAAATTTATCACTCGTCATGACTACTTAAATTTTTACACAAATTATACAATATTCGAATAGATATCATCAAAGAAAAGCCTTCAAGCACATGTAGCGTAGAAGTAAAAATTATAGTTTTAAATATATTGGATATACCAAGTGAGTTTCAATAGATTATATAAACACAAAAAACAGTTCATCTCCATGCCATGTCTCACTAGATGCATAGCATGGGGACAAAAAGTTAAAATTATAGGCAGGTATTTATAAAGTGACTTCCCATTTTGTTGCTGCAGCTACTGCTTCTCCAATAGCGGCAGGTGAACGTACAGTATGCACACCAGCAGACTCTAATACCGCAAATTTCTCAGCAGCAGTACCTTTACCTCCAGCAATAATTGCACCCGCATGTCCCATTCTTTTTCCTTCAGGTGCCGTAACACCAGCAATATAAGAAATAACAGGTTTGGTAACATTATGTTTAATAAATTCAGCGGCTTCTTCTTCAGCAGTGCCACCTATTTCACCAACCATAACAATAGCTTCAGTTTGAGGATCTTTCTCAAACATTGCTAGAACATCTATAAAATTCGTACCTGGTATTGGGTCTCCACCGATACCAACACAACTACTTTGCCCAAAACCTAATGCAGTTGTTTGATTAACGGCTTCATAAGTTAAAGTACCTGAGCGAGAAACAATGCCTACACGTCCTGGCATATGAATATGGCCTGGCATAATACCAATCTTACATTCACCAGGTGTGATAACGCCTGGACAGTTTGGGCCAATCAAACGTGCATCGGTATTACTTTCTAAATATGCTTTCACTTGAAGCATATCTAAAGTAGGAATGCCCTCAGTAATACAAATAATTAATTTAATACCTGCATCTGCTGCTTCAATAATTGAATCTTTACAAAATGGTGCAGGAACGTAAATAACTGATGCATCAGCTTCAGTCGCAGCAACTGCATCTTTTACTGTATTAAATACAGGTAAGCCTAAGTGTTCTTGGCCACCTTTTCCTGGTGTTACACCACCAACTAGTTTCGTACCATAATTTAAGGCTTGTTGAGAGTGCATTGTACCTTGATTACCGGTAAATCCTTGACAAATTACTTTTGTATCTTTGTTAATTAGAATACTCATTAGACAGCCTCCACCGCTTTAACAATTCGTTGTGCTGCATCATCAAAGCCATCAGCAGCAATAATATTTAATCCGCTTTCTTGTAATATTTTAGAAGCTAATTCAGCATTATTACCTTCTAATCGAACAACGACAGGGACACTTACACCAACACCTTCAACAGCGCTTATAATACCTTCAGCAATCATGTCACAACGTACAATACCACCGAAAATATTAATTAAAATGCCTTTAACTTTATCATCAGACAAAATAATTTTAAATGCTTCAGTTACACGCTCTTTAGTCGCGCCGCCACCAACATCTAAAAAGTTTGCTGGATTGCCGCCGTGTAATTTAATTAAGTCCATAGTTGCCATTGCTAGACCTGCACCATTAACCATACAGCCGATATCGCCATCAAGCGCGATATAATTTAATTCCCAATTATGCGCTCTATTTTCCCGCTCATCTTCTTGTGTTGTATCGCGCATGCCACGTAATTCTGGTTGGCGATATAATGCATTACTGTCTAAGCTAATTTTGCCATCAAGACAAATTAAGTTTCCTTCACCCGTAATGACTAGGGGATTTATCTCTAATAAAGCCAAGTCACATTCAACAAACATTTTACCTAACCCCATTACCAGTTGGGTAAACTGTTTAATTTGCTTTGCGTCTAACCCCAATTGAAAACCAATATCACGACATTGAAATGGCTCAACACCTAGCATTGGATCAACAGCAAATTGTAAAATTTTCTCCGGTGTTTCTTCTGCAACTTTTTCAATTTCAACACCGCCTTCTGTTGAAGCCATAAAAATAACGCGCTTTGTCGCACGGTCAATAACTGCACCCAAATAAAGCTCTTGTTGAATATCAGACGGTTCTTCAATCATTACTTGATTAACAGGTTGACCATGCTCGTCAGTTTGATAGGTCACCAAACGTGTACCAATCATACCTTGCACGGCTTGTTTTAGATCTTCTAAGTTAGAAACGATCTTAACGCCACCAGCTTTACCACGCCCGCCAGCATGTACTTGTGCTTTGACAACCCAACGATTACCGCCAAGGGTTTTTGCAACTTGCACAGCCTCTTCCGCATTTGATGCAACGCCGTTTCTTGGTACGGAAACACCGTATTTGCTTAATAATTGTTTTGCTTGATATTCATGTAAATTCATGTTTTTGTCCCAATAATTAGAGTTAGTGACAAGCCTTGCGTTTAAAAGCTTAGGAGATTTAAAAAATAAATAATTTCTTTTCAGCCTAAACTTTGCGCAAATCCTATATAAATCAACTAGCACTTACGTATTCATAACGGCGGCCATTATACCGCATCAATTTCTTTTTTTATACCCGAAAGTGTCGAAATACAAAATAAAAGGCAGTTCAAAAAATGAACTGCCTTTCATATAAAGGTAAATTAATACAGTACTTGGGACGCCAAGCTTAAAAAGTTTAATTACACGCCAAGTAATAATCTCGCTGGATCTTCTAAGGCTTCTTTGATTGCAACCAAGAAAGAAACAGATTCTTTACCGTCAATTATACGGTGATCATAAGATAATGCTAAATACATCATTGGGCGAATAACAATTTCGCCGTTCTCAACTACAGGACGATCTTCTATTTTATGCATACCTAAAATAGCACTCTGTGGTGGATTAATGATAGGCGTTGAAAGTAAAGAGCCAAAAACACCACCATTAGATAATGTAAAAGTACCACCAGTCATATCTTCAACCGTTAATTTTCCTTCTTTTGCTTTTTGACCATACGCAGAAATTTGCGCTTCAATTTCAGCCATAGACATATTCTCAGCATTTCTTAAAATTGGAACCACAAGCCCTCGTGGAGAAGAAACAGCAACACCGATATCACAGTAACCATGATAAACAACATCATTGCCATCAATAGAAGCATTAACGGCAGGAAAACGCTGTAACGCTTCGATAACTGCTTTAGCAAAAAAAGACATAAAACCTAATCTAACGCCATGCTTTTTCTCGAATAAATCTTTGTATTTCTTACGTAGCTCCATAACAGGTTGCATATTTACTTCGTTAAAAGTTGTTAATATTGCTGCATTTTGTTGCGCTTCAAGTAAACGTTCTGCAATCCTAGCGCGTAAACGCGACATTGGAACACGTTCTTCAGCACGTAAACCCATTGCTGTTGATGACATTGCCGCTTTTACATCAGCTTTTGTGATGCGTCCACCTTTACCTGAACCAGAAACTTGACTAACATCAACATCATGCTCTGCAACTATCCGTCGTACAGATGGTGATAAACTATCATCTTGTGCTTTTTTACTATCTTTACCTGCTGGTTTGTCTGTAGACTCAGTCGTTGATTTCGGCTCAGCTGCTGTATCGGCTGCGACAGCACCAGCTTTAATTCTAGCAATCACTTGCTCAGCATTAACTGTGTCACCTTCTATACAGATAATTTCTTCAATAATGCCGGCTTCTGGCGCTGGCACTTCTAAGACAACTTTGTCTGTTTCAAGATCAACAATATTCTCATCACGTTGAACAGCATCACCCACTTTTTTATGCCATGTTGCGATAGTTGCGTCAGCAACAGACTCAGGTAACATTGGAACTTTTACTTCAATACTCATTTTTTTTCCTTCATTACTTCGATTTAACTGATGCAAAAGCTTCTTCAACTAATGCAGTTTGTTGTTTTGCATGTAAAGTTTGATAACCAACAGCTGGCGCAGCTGACGCTAAACGTCCCGCATAACTAAGTTGTTGCCCATCATACAAACAGCTTTGAATATGGTGCTGCACATTATACCAAGCGCCTTGATTTTTTGGTTCTTCTTGGCACCAAACAATACTTTTTGCATTTTTATAACGTGCAAGTTCGGTTGCTAATAAATCTTCGGGAAATGGATATAATTGCTCCACTCGAATGATTGCAACGTCATTACGTTTATTTGTTTCACGGTATTGTATCAAGTCATAATAAACTTTACCGGAACAGACAATAACGTGCCTAATATCTTTGGTATTATGTTCATTTTGTTCTGGAATTAATTCCATAAAATAACCTGTTTCTAAGTCTTCTAACGTTGAAACAGCAAGCTTATGTCTAAGTAGACTTTTTGGCGTCATTACGACTAGTGGCTTACGATACTCAGCAATCATTTGTCGTCTAATCATATGAAACGCTTGTGCAGGTGTTGTTGGAACACATACTTGCATATTTTCTTGGGCACACAATTGTAAAAAACGTTCCAGTCTTGCTGACGAATGCTCTGGGCCCATACCTTCATAGCCGTGCGGAAGGAATAAAACCAGTGATGATAGACGTCCCCATTTTTGTTCACCTGAACTAATAAACTGATCAATAACAACTTGTGCGCCATTAAAGAAATCACCAAATTGTGCTTCCCAAATAACTAATTGATCAGGATAACTACCCGCATAGCCATACTCAAAAGCTAAAACAGCTTCTTCAGATAAAACTGAGTCAATGACAGTAAAGTCTGCCTGCGTATCACTGATATGAGATAAAGGCGTATAAATATCTGCATTTTTATAATCATGTAAAACAGCATGTCGATGTGAAAAAGTGCCACGACCAGAATCTTGTCCAGAAAGTCTAACAGCATAACCTTCATCAACTAAACTCGCATAAGCTAAAGTTTCTGCCATTCCCCAAAACAAAGGCTGCTCCCCAGCCATCATTTTTTCACGATTTGCATACTCACGCTTAACCAATGGCTGTATCGTAAAATTGTCAGGGATGGTTGTCAATTTTTGACCGTAAGTGGTTAATTTCTCCATCGTCACGCCAGTTTTAATCACTTTTGATGACTGAGTTGTATGTCCGTATTTTTTCCAAGGAGAACCCTTTTTAACTAACTCATTTGTTTGCTCTAATTCAACAACATTTTTGCCCGCATCTAAAATATCACGATAATCTTTAACCAACTTATCAAATGACTCTTGGTTAAGTATCCCCTCTGCCATTAATTTATTTGCATAAATTGTTAAGGGAGTTGGATGCGCTTTAACTTTTTGATACATCACAGGTTGAGTGATTGTCGGTTCATCAGATTCATTATGCCCATGTCGACGATAACTTACTAAATCAATAACGATATCTTTTTTAAATTTATTTCGAAAATCAAATGCCATTAAACTTGCAAAAACAACAGACTCAACATCATCTCCATTAACATGTATGATTGGTGCCTGAACCATTTTAGCAACGTCGGTACAATACAATGTTGAACGAGAGTCTAATGGGTTACTCGTAGTAAAACCAATTTGGTTGTTAATAACAATATGTACTGTTCCGCCAGTTGAATATCCGCGTGCTTGGGACATATTAAATGTTTCCATCACAACGCCTTGGCCAGCAAAAGCTGCATCGCCATGAATACTAATAGGGATAACTTGATCTCGATTGGTATCTTTACGACGATCTTGTCTGGCTCGAACTGCGCCCTCGACAACAGGAGAGATAATCTCTAAGTGTGACGGGTTAAAACCTAGTGCTAAATGTATTGTGCCATGTTTAGTTTTAACATTACTTGAAAAACCCAAATGATATTTCACATCGCCAGATCGGTCTTCATCATGATAAACACCTTCAAATTCTTGAAATAGCATGGAGGGCGATTTACCTAACATATTAACTAAAACATTTAATCTGCCCCGATGCGCCATACCCACAACTAATTCTTTTGCGCCTGTTTTTGCAGCATGACTAACCATTGCATTAAGCATAGGAATTAAACTATCGCTTCCTTCAACAGAAAAGCGTTTCTGTCCAACATATTTCTTGCCAAGATAAGTTTCTAGCCCTTCTGCTGAACATAAATGATTTAAAATTGTTAGCTTTTCATCTTGATTAAATAAGGGTTTACCTTTGGCTTTTTCCACATAAGTTTGTAGCCATTGTGTTTGTTCATGATCACTGATATGCATAAACTCTATGCCAATTGAGCCACAATATATTTTTTCTAATGCTTGATAAATTTCAGATAATTTAGCCTGTGGTGCATCAATGCCAGCAAAAGAATCTGTAAAAAAAGTCTCTTGCATATCAGCTTGAGAAAACCCATGATGTCCCAAATCCAAATCAGCAACTAATTGACGCTGACGCAACTCTAAAGGATCAAGTTTTGCATGATGATGCCCATGTGAACGAAATGCCTCAATTAACTTACTCACATTAGCTTGCTTTTGTGATTGTACATCACATGAAGCAGATGCAATATTTGGCTGCTTTGCAATTGATATAAAATGTTCTTTAATCGCTTCATGAGAAAAGTCTTCGCCTGAATATTCAGCAATGTTAGGAAGATTCTTAAAATAATTTTGCCAACTTTCAGGGATACTTGTAGGGTCAACTAAATAACTTTCATACATTTCTTCTAAATAAGGCGTGTTACCACCAAATAGATAAGAATTATCCCAAAAGGCTTGCATGTCATTTTTACTAGACATTTTTTACCTCTCAATAATTTATATACTCAAACCAGCTCAAAGGTGATTTTTGATTTTATTACCATTTCCAACTAACAAATTGAAAATGTTGACATATTTTATTAAATCTGTAGTCGTAAAGTCTAAAGAATCGTTATTTAAACATTACGACTACCTATGAAATGAACTTATTACAATGCTTCCTGCAATAATAAAGAACGAATTTTTCCAATAGCTCGTGTTGGATTTAATCCTTTTGGACACACATCAACACAGTTCATAATGCCCCGACACCTAAAGACACTAAATGGATCTTGCAGCTCTGCTAAACGTTCCTCTGTGTGATCATCACGCGAATCTGCTAAAAAACGATACGCTTGCAACAGTCCAGCCGGGCCAATAAATTTCTCTGGGTTCCACCAAAAAGAAGGACAAGAACTCGAACAACATGCGCATAAAATACATTCATACAAACCATCAAGTTTTAATCTTGCTTTTGGTGATTGCAATCTTTCTTGTGCCGGTGCTGGATTAGAATTTTGTAAATAGGGTTTTATTTTTTCATATTGCTTATAAAATTGATCCATATCTACAACAAGATCACGTATCACTGGAAAACCAGGTAGTGGTCTTACTACAATAGGTTCTTTTAATGACGACAATGGTGTAATACACGCTAAACCATTACGCCCGTTTATATTCATACCATCAGAACCACATACACCCTCAGCACAGGAGCGTCTATAGCCAAATCCATCATCTTCATTTTTAATTAAAAATAATGCATTTAACAACATGATATCCCTGTCAGCCGGCACATCAATATGATAGTCTTTCATATAAGGCGCTTGATCTACATCAGGGTTGTAGCGATAGATTTTAAAATGTACTTTTTTGGTTAAATCAGACATAACAACCTCTCTTAATAAACGCGCTCTTTAGGCTCAAATGGTTCAATAAATTTTGGCGCTCGATTTACCTCTCGCGTACCCATTACATGATTTTCTTGTTGGTAGGTAGAGTGTACTAACCAATTTTCATCATCACGTTTAGGAAAGTCTTCACGACTATGGGCGCCACGACTTTCTGTGCGATGCAATGCAGAAACAGCTGTTGCCATAGCTGTAACTAATAAATTTTCTGCTTCCATTGCTTCAACCAAAGAGGTATTAAACACCTTGCTGTGATCATCAATCGTTGCATGTTTCATCCTTTCTACAAGTGTTTTTAACTTTTCAACACCTTCTTCCATAAACTCGCCTGTTCTGAACACACCAAAATCACTTTGCATAATTTTTTGCATTTCAGCACGAATATCAGAGACATGTTCACCATTTTTATCAGTCATCCAGCGTTGATGTCGAGACATTGCAGCTTCAAGATCAGCTTCACTTGCATTTTTTCTTGGTAGATAACTGTTTAATTGCTCCTGCACGTGTAAACCAGATGCACGACCAAAAACAACAAGGTCTAATAAGGAGTTACCGCCCAAGCGATTTGCACCATGAACAGACACACAAGCACATTCGCCCGCAGCATACAGACCATCAACAATTTTATCTTGGTTGTTTGTGTCTTTTGTAATAACTTGACCATGAACATTTGTTGGAATACCACCCATCATATAATGACATGTTGGAACTACTGGAATAGGTTCGTAAATAGGATCAACACCAGCAAATGTCATTGATAATTCACGAATACCTGGTAAACGCGATTTAATAATATCTGCACCTAAGTGATCTAATTTTAATTTAACATGGTCAATACCATTCGGAGCAAAACCATTACCCGCTCGCATTTCTAATGCCATTGCACGCGCAACAACGTCACGTGATGCTAAATCTTTTGCATGTGGTGCATAACGTTCCATAAAACGCTCACCATCTTTATTAATGAGGTAGCCACCTTCTCCGCGGCAACCTTCTGTGACAAGACAACCCGCACCAGCAATACCTGTTGGATGAAATTGCCACATTTCCATATCTTGCAACACTAATCCTGCTCTCGCAATCATACCAACCCCATCACCTGTATTTATATGTGCGTTAGTTGTTGACTGAAATATTCGACCTGCTCCGCCGGTTGCAAAAATAATTGCTCGCGCACTCATGAATGCAAGCTCACCCGTTTCAATGCTCATTACCATCACACCAGCAAAACCACTATCATCAGAAGCTTTAACTAAATCAATCGCATACCATTCTGAAAAGACATGCGTTTTTGCTTGTAGATTTTGTTGATATAACGTATGCAATAAAGCATGGCCAGTTCTATCCGCTGCAGCACAGGTTCTAGCAGCTTGTTCACCACCAAAATTTTTTGATTGACCACCAAAAGGTCTTTGATAAATTTTACCATTATCTAAACGAGAAAATGGAAGTCCCATATGTTCTAGCTCATATACGCACTCTGGTCCTGTTTTACACATGTACTCGATAGATGCCTGATCACCGATATAATCAGAACCTTTAACAGTATCGTACATATGCCAGCGCCAATCATCTTCATGCGTATTCCCAACCGCACAAGTAATTCCACCCTGTGCAGAAACTGTATGTGATCGTGTTGGAAAAACCTTTGAGACTAACGCTGTTTTATAACCTGATTGAGCCAGCGCCAGCGCCGCACGCATACCTGCACCACCTGCGCCAATAATAACTGCATCAAATTCGTAAGTTGGTAATGACATGGATAAACTCCAAAATTATTAAATGATTAAAATAAAACCCCTTGGATATTCCAGAGTATTTCAACGCCCCAAATGAAATAACCAATCAAGCTAATGATCACGGCAATTTCAATTAAACCACGCAACCAAGTAGGTTTGACATAGTCTGTTAATACGGTCCAAATGCCAACCCAAGCATGTAATATCAAACTAAACAGCGCAATCACTGTAAAAATTTTAAAAAATAAATTAGAAAATAAAGTAGACCAATCACCATAAGTTAAATTTTGGTGACAAATCATAAATGCGACTAAGGTCAATATGTAAACAGCAAGAATAATAGCGCTCACACGCTGAACTAACCAATCACGTAAACCATTGCCACTATAACTTGTAATATTTCTTACAGAACCCATAACCATACTCCTAAAATGACAATTAGCAGAATACTCATGAAAAGCATCACTTTAGCACCTAGCTTTCCACCCATTTTGGTTTCGCCAATACCCACATCCATAATTAGATGACGAATACCCGCCACAAAATGGTATATTAGTGCAGATAGTATTAGGAAATTTAGCAATTTAATCGGAAAAGATTCAAAGACAGCTGAAATAGCATCATATGAAATTTGATCCGATAAAGAGCAGCTTAAAAAATACAATAAAATGGGAATACAAAAAAATAAAATAACCCCCGAAATACGATGCAATATTGAAGTAATTGCCGTAATTGGAAAACGGACAGTCATTAAATCCAAATTAACCGGTCTTTTTTTATTCACGCTATTTTCCTTCTCGCTTATTTTAAAGTTAAGCCAAAAATACCACGAGAACTTGTTTTCACACAAAATTCTCCAGCGAAAGTATAACGATAAATCCATCAGAAAACAAATTCATAGTATAAACTAGCACATTATCAATAGGGCTTTATCAAGCCCATCAGTACCTACGTAAAACATGTCAAAAACTTATGCATTTATGATTTAACGATAAATATGCTGTTCATTTTTAAGGTTCCCAAAAAGCACAAGTTAACATTATGTTTACTTACTATACAACACTAAATACAACACTAAAACTACTGATTAATATGTAGGCATTTTTGACACCTATCAATCGACAACTATGTACTTAATCTCGGTTCTAAATTTGACACCTTCAATCTGCATCGCTATAGTGTCATACACTATACGCCTATACTCAAAATAGCTTTACTATGTAAGATTTTGAGATTTATTTGTAATAACAATTTTAACAAATAAAGTTCGTTTTCTGATAGACAGAACAAGGCTCAAATCAACAATGCTTTTAAAGCAATTGGGTATATAAGAACAGGAGTGATTATGGCAGATAAAAAAGCAAACATAAAATTGGATAATGGTGAAAGCATTGACTTACCCATTTATACACCAACGTTAGGCAAAGAAGTCATTGATGTAGCACCGATTGCAAGCCATGGACACTTTACATTTGATCCAGGCTTTGTTGCTACTGCTTCATGCGAATCTAAAATAACTTTTATTGATGGTGAAAAAGGCACTTTACTCTATAGAGGTTATCCAATAGATCAACTCGCTGAAAAGTCTAATTTCTTAGAGTCTAGCTACCTCTTGCTCAACGGTGAATTGCCGACTCAAACTGAATTTGTCGCATTTGAGAAAAACATTAAACAACATACAATGGTTCATCAACAAATAAACCAGTTTTTCAATGGATTTAGACGTGATGCACATCCCATGGCTGTTATGGTTGGTGTTGTAGGTGCTTTATCTGCTTTTTATCATGATTCATTGGATATTAAAAATGCTGAGGATCGAATGATCTCTGCGTATCGCTTAATTGCAAAAATGCCAACAATTGCAGCAATGTGCTATAAATATTCAATCGGACAACCTTTTGTTTGCCCTGATAATTCACTCAATTATGCAGAAAATTTCTTAAACATGATGTTTAGTGTTCCGTCTGAACCCTACGATATTAATCCTGTGTTAGCAAAAGCGATTGATAGAATATTTATCTTACATGCAGATCATGAACAAAATGCATCAACCTCTACTGTGAGATTAGCAGGATCAACCGGCGCAAATCCCTTTGCCTGCATTAGCTCAGGCATTACTGCTTTGTGGGGACCTGCTCATGGTGGCGCTAATGAAGCCGTCCTAAACATGCTAAGAGAGATTGGCGATGTATCAAAAGTTGGGGAATACGTCAAACGTGCAAGAGATAAAAATGATCCATTTCGTCTGATGGGATTTGGGCATCGTGTCTATAAAAACTATGATCCGCGTGCAACAGTAATGCGAGAAACTTGTCATGAAGTTTTATCAAGCCTTGATGCAAAAGAACAACCTCTATTTCAACTGGCAATGGAATTAGAAAAAATTGCTTTAGAAGATGAATACTTCGTTGATAAAAAACTTTATCCAAATGTGGATTTTTATTCTGGTTTAACGTTAAGTGCCCTAGGTATTCCATCAAACATGTTCACAGTCATTTTTGCGTTAGCACGAACTGTTGGTTGGATATCGCATTGGAATGAAATGGTTAGTCAACCAAGTTTCAAAATTGGTCGCCCAAGACAATTATACACTGGTAGTGATATTAGAGATTACCAAACAATATCAAAACGATAAACCTTCCTATCGCAAGTTTGCTGATTTCGTGCTGTAAATGATTACTGACAGCACGAAATCATGTTTTGCTACATAATTAATTGCTAACTTATTAATATTGATATATTTTCATCAATACTTGTAAGTAATCTCTTACAATCTACACATCTATTTTTTTACAATAAATTTATAGTCTAGATTGCTTTATTTTTTAGAAAAGCTGTCTATACTGGATATTACCCTAAGGATAAGGGTGCAGCAGATAAGAATAGTATGTATTTATAAATACATTTTAACCATATGAAAAGGATGACAACAATGATTACTGCACAATTACGCCGTGATTCGCTACAAAAATCACCCATGAAATCAGATGCTAAACAAACATCAACAGAACAATTTGAACTACTACAAGATTTAGACTTACGTTATTTAATTGAAAATGGTCAACCGATACTTAACGCAGCTGAGTTAAATAATTCAGAAATCTTAGCGCATGATGAAACCATAGAAAATATTAGCTATTCATTAGGCCTACTTTCTTACGCGCTTGGACTTTTTGGTATCGCATACTGGACGTTAGTCTTACCAAATGCATTATTATTACTGGGTGGATTATCTGCTATTGCTTTTGGTGTTAAACTATTTTTATCACCTATCAAATTTTTAAATAAGAAACTACAAAATAATCGAAAACCCGTTTAGTTCTGTCACTCACGAAAACCCAAGGGCTGTAAAACAGCCCTTATTTTTATTATTTATTCAAGTCTTCATACTCTCTTTACAAAACACGTTTTACTGCATTCAGCCAACCATCGTAAAGTTGATTACTTTTCTTCGTAGACATGGATGGTAAAAAACTTTTCTCTAACTGCCATAATTGTGCAATATCATTAATACTACTGTATGCGCCGCTGCCTAATGCTGCAAGAAAAAAAACGCCTAGCGCACTGGTCTCAATATTATTAGGCCTCTTAATTTCTAACTGAATAATATCAGCTAAAAATTGCATTAACCAATTATTTTCAACCATTCGGCCATCAACTCGTAGTACATTAATATCCAGCCCATCTTCTTGCATAGCATGAAGTAGATCACGTGTTTGATAACAAACCGATTCTAAAGCCGCCCGTACAATATGTTTCACACCTGTATTACGTGTTAATCCAAAAATTGCGCCGCGTGCTAATGGGTCCCAATAGGGCGCACCCAAACCCGTAAAAGCGGGAACCAAATAAACATTATCATTCTCTTGTAATGCTAATGCTAGTTTTTCACTTTCTTTGGCATGGGAAATTAAACTCATTGCATCACGAAGCCATTGCACCGCAGCACCTGCTACAAAAATACTGCCCTCTAGTCCAAAGGTAGTCTTGCCCGCAATACTATAAGCAATAGTTGTTAATAAACGATGCTTTGAATATGCTGGCACATCACCTAAATTTAATAATGCAAAACAACCTGTGCCGTATGTGGTTTTTAACATTCCTCTGGAAAAACAACATTGTCCTATTGCCGCAGCTTGTTGATCTCCTGCGCTACCTAATATCGGAATATGACAATTAAAAAGTGCATATGCAGTCTCACCAAAAAAGGAAACATTCTCTAAAACCTCAGGCAATATTTGTTCAGGAATGTTAAATAAATCTAATAAGGCAGCATCCCAAGTTTGATCAACAATATTAAATAACATGGTTCTAGAGGCATTAGTCATATCGGTAACATGTCGCTTTCCACCAGTTAAACGCCAAATTAAATATGTTTCTACTGTTCCAAATAACAAATTATTTTCTTTTAATAAATTTTTTGCCTCTGATACATTTTCTAAAATCCAATTAATTTTGCTAGCAGAAAAATAAGGATCTATTATAAGACCTGTTTTTTGATGAATCATATCAGTCAAACCATTTCTGATTAACTGCTCACAATAGTGATAAGTTCGTCTATCCTGCCAAACGATGGCTGGATAAATAGCTTTACCTGTTTTTTTATTCCATAGAATCGTTGTTTCTCTTTGGTTTGATATACCAATACCATTAATTTGCTTCGGATTGATATTCGCATCTGCAATTGCTTGCTGCATTGTAATTAAAGTTGTTTCCCAAATATTTTCAGGATCATGTTCAACCCAAGCTTCTTGAGGAAAAAATTGTTTAATTTCTTGCTGTACTGAACCCTGCACATTGGCATTTTTATCAAAGATAATACAGCGTGTACTTGTCGTTCCCTGATCAATCGTTAAAAACATATTGCCTCACATGCTTAAATCTTATAACTTTGTGGTGCTATTCAAAACAACCCTATTTAACAGACATCAAAACAGAATGAATACAAAGTCAGTTTATCATAGCTATATTGATACCCAAACCATCGTAAAATTTGAGATAGTTTGAGCATTGATCAAATTTATTATTGCCTAATCCACATTTGTGTTCGACCCAATAATGATATGCCAATATAACCTCTAACATTTAATTGCTGTCCGTCTTGCGAAAGTGTAACAATACATTTGTATGTTTTGCCGTTTTCTGGATCTAGAATTTTCCCACCAGACCAACTATATTTTCCTGTTTTTTTCATACCCCAAAGAATATTCATACCTAAAAACTTCTGATTTTTTCTAGCGCCACTACACTTTTCACACACATCATTTGGTCCTTCACCTTTACGATAATAAACTTTAGTGATATTGCCGTATAAGTGTCCATTGTTTTCCGTAATTTTGACAATGCTTCTTGGTTTCTTAGTGACATCATCGATAGTTAACCATGAGCCCTGAGGTGATAAATTAGCAGCATAAATAGAAAGCGTGAACAAATAAACAATAAGTCCTATCAAACCTAAGTTTACCTTTTTACTGCAATGAGTTTTCATATCGAAATTTTCCTTTATATCAAATGTAACTAATATTAAATGCTATGTCATTTATTTATAAATGTCTATTTTAAACATGTTACCTTATTTATTATTTAATTTAATTTTTACACCAGTTATAAAATGATAATCGTAATGATTTGTTTATTACCTAAATAAAAAAAAATAGATTATGCTTAAATGCGAAAATAAAATAAGTGAAATAAAATAAAAATTAGTAGATATAAAAAAAATGTGCTATTTTTATTAATGAGTCAATGGGACTCGATCAAGGAGTTAATGCTATGGCGAAAGCAACCACTAAAAAGACTGTCAAAAAAGCGGCAAAAAAATCTGCTGCTAAAAAGACTGTCAAAAAAGCTGTAAAAAAACCTGCTGCTAAAAAGACTGTTAAAAAAGCTGCAAAAAAAACAACAGCTAAAAAGACTGTTAAAAAAGCTGTAAAAAAAACAACAGCTAAAAAGACAGTTAAAAAAGCGGCAAAAAAATCTGCTGCTAAAAAGACCGTTAAAAAAGCGGCAAAAAAATCTGCTGCTAAAAAGACTGTTAAAAAAGCGGCAAAAAAACCAACAGCTAAAAAGACTGTCAAAAAAGCGGCAAAAAAATCTGCTGCTAAAAAGACTGTTAAAAAAGCGGCAAAAAAACCAACGGCTAAAAAGACTGTCAAAAAAGCTGCAAAAAAACCAACAGCTAAAAACACTGTCAAAAAAGCGGCAAAAAAAACAACGGCTAAAAAGACTGTTAAACCAGCTGCAAAAAAAACAGCAGCTAAAAAGACTGTTAAACCAGCTGCAAAAAAAACAGCAGCTAAAAAGACTGTTAAAAAAGCTGCAAAAAAACCAACAGTTAAAAAAAACATTAAGAAAAATCAAAAATAATAATCATGTAAAAGTGAGGTCTCTTTATCATTAATCTAAAATATTATTTTTCGCTAATGATAAAGAGACCTCACTTTATTTTATCTATTTGATTTTGGTACATAACACCGCACACTATTACCTTGCCCTAGATATTGAATTTTTTCAAAACTAATTAGTTGAGCAATGATAATCCCTCGACCATGTTTACTTAAATCTGTTTGCATAAAACTATCTGTGCGTTCTAGCCAATCAAATCCAGAACCTTGGTCAGTAATTGTAATAATAAAATGTGTTTTATCCTCTGTTATTTTTACAAATACAAATCGATTTTTATATTGAGGCTGTTGTAATCTACGAGTAATTTCTTTAGTTAAACTACCCGCATTTATTAATTGTGTTTTTTTATTAAAATCTATTTCTAAATTACCATGCTCGATAGCATTTATTAGCAATTCATTTAACCCAACATAAACTTGTTCTGGAAGCGCCAATATTTTCAAGATTTGTTTTGCAACCTGTTGCGCTTCATCAAAAGTTTGCAATTTAAAATTTATAGGTAATTTTATAGCTTCTCTCTCATTCTCAGCCTTATCGTTAAGAATAGTCATATATCAAAACCATGCTTGAGAATGAGTTACCACTAAAGATTTGAATAACTCAATATGCAAAACCGAATCATTTAATGCGGGAATATAGGTAAATGCTTCACCTCCATGTTTTAAAAAAGTCGCTTTCAATCCTATTGCAACTTCTTCTAGAGTTTCTAAACAATCAGCGGCAAATCCCGGACATAAAATAATAACTGATTTACATCCTCTCTTTGCTAATGAAATAATGGTGGATTCTGTACTTGGTGCTAACCATTTTGCTTTACCAAATTGTGATTGATAACAGAGTGTATAACTCCCATCTTTCAAGTTAAGATATTTGACCAAAGCATCAACAGTTTCATGACACTGTTTGGCATAGGGATCTCCATTTTCACAGTATCTTATAGGTAACCCATGAAAAGAAAACAAAATATGTGCGTCAGTTTGTTTATCAACAATTAATGGTTTAATAGACTGTGCTAATGCATTTATATAGTGCCTATGTATTGCATAATTACTAATAAAATTAAAATCTGGTAGATGTGGGCATCGTTGCAATGCGTTGGTTACACGATCAAAAACACTTGCGCTAGTTGTTGATGAATATTGCGGGTACAAAGGTATAACTAAAAGTTTTTTAGCGCCTTGGGCACGCAAACTTAATAATGCATCGGTAAGATTTGGACTTCCATATGTCATCCCTAAAGCAAAACAATATTTACTTTCATCCATACCTTGGCGTAAAGCATCAACTATTGCTTGAGAATAAAGCAATAATGGAGAACCTTTTTTCATCCATACTTTTTGGTAGCTTTTCGCGACTCGCTTACATCGCAAGGGAAGAATAACAGCATTTAGCAAAATCTGCCATGGTACTTTTGGTAAATCAATAACTCTAGTATCAGACAAAAACTGCCGTAAGAATTTTCTTACGGCTTTTGCAGTGGGTTGTTCAGGCGTACCAAGATTTACCAACAATACACCAATTTTATTATTTATATCATCTGAATTAGTCATTGTTATCATGTGGTGTTATTTTTGACAAATCAACGGCTTTTGCTTGTTCTATTAAATCTTCTAATGCTGAAGCTGGTAAAGTGCCTGAGTCAGAATAAATAACAACTTTATCTTTTAAAATCATCAAATATGGTACTGAGCGTACAGCAAATTCAGCCGCCAGCGCCGGCTGAGCTTCCGTGTCAACTTCAGCAAACGTTATTGTTGAATATTTCTCAGCTACTTGCTGAAATATTGGTGCAAAATTTTGACATGGTCCACACCAACTTGCAGTAAATTTAATAAGTGTGATGCCCTTTGCTTCAAGAATATCAGAGATGTTTTCTTCATTGAGTTTTATGATACTCACGCTATTTTCTCCTTTTTTATATACAAAATTAAATCATGGATTTGCTTTTGAATCTCTGCGACAGTTTGAGTACCATCGATTTTTTTAAATATCGAATTGATATCTGACGTTGACTTATGCTGATAAAAAGTTACTAGCGGTTCTGTTTGTTCATGATAAATACTTAATCTTTGTCTTACTGTTTCTTCGTTGTCATCACTTCTCTGAATTAAAGGTTCACCTGTGATGTCATCAGTATTGGCTTCTTTAGGTGGATTATAAACTTTATGAAACACTCGCCCGGATGCTGGATGAATTAATCGACCACTCATACGCTCAATGATAACTTGATCAGGAACAGCAATCTCAATGACCAAGTCTAAATTGATACCCTGCTGCTCCAGTGCGTTAGCTTGCTTAAGTGTTCGTGGAAATCCATCAAGAATAAAGCCATTGAGACAATCAGGTTCAGAAATTCTAGCTTTTACCAAGTCAATAATAATATCATCAGGAACAAGCTCTCCTTTATCCATAATTAATTTAACTTTTTCTCCAAGCGCCGTTTTATTTTGAATCGCATTTCTTAACATTTCGCCTGTTGATATTTGGGGAATATTAAAAGCATCAATTATATATTGCGCTTGTGTGCCCTTTCCCGCTCCCGGACAACCCAATAACATTAATTTCATCATTTTTCTCCAAACCGATAATAAATAAATTATACCTGATTTACCAAGCCAGTGCTAAACTTACAATGATTTAGATAACCCACTTGGAGTATAAATAATGAACAATATTGTGCTTGGCAGTTTTATTTTTCTTCTTATTCTACTATTTGCCATGATAAAAATACTACGTGAATATGAGCGAGGTGTTGTTTTCATGCTGGGAAGGTTTTGGAAGGTTAAAGGGCCAGGACTTATTATCCTTATTCCTTTTATTCAACAAATGGTAAAAGTAGATCTTCGTACAATTGTTATGGATGTTCCAAGTCAAGATGTAATTTCTCTAGATAACGTCTCAGTAAAAGTCAATGCTGTAGTTTACTTTCGTGTTGTTGAGCCTGATAAAGCTATTATTCAAGTTGAAAATTACTATGAAGCGATTAGCCAGTTAGCACAAACAACGCTGCGATCAGTATTAGGGCAACATGAGCTTGACGAAATGCTCGCAGAAAGGGAAAAGCTTAATTCTGACATCCAAGCCATTCTTGACGAACAAACAAATGCATGGGGTATCAAAGTTGCCAATGTGGAAATTAAACATGTTGATATTGATGAAAGCATGATTCGCGCAATAGCAAGACAAGCAGAAGCTGAGCGTGAACGTAGAGCTAAAATTATCTTAGCAGAAGGCGAATTACAAGCTTCCCATAAATTACAAGAAGCGGCTCAAGTACTCGCCAAAAAACCGGAGTCTTTGCAATTACGCTATTTACAAACACTATCAGCAATAGGCGAGACTAATGCTAAAATTATTGTTTTTCCTGTACCAGGAGAACTCATGTCATTGCTCTCGAAATTTGAAAAATTATAAAATATGCTTGCACTCTTTTTATTTTCTACTATAATTATAAATGAGTGTTATCGCTTTTGGCATAGTACTTCTGAGCCGATGATTTCAGAAGGGATCTTAAGAATTTGCTAGCGCGGTGTGCAAGCCTATCTTGAATAGGAAGCCTTAAGTGTTACGATTCGAATCCACCTTATTAGAGTGGGTTCAGAAAGAATATGCCACGAAGCACTCTTAAAAAAGCCTTGTTATACAAGGCTTTTTTATATCTAAGCGATAATTAACTTAAAACTCACCCCTAAAAAAATGCGATGCCCTGTTCCTTAAACACGTTTTTACTGACCATCTAAAATCATTCCAGCCAAATCCAATTTAATCATGTTAAAAACATCTTCCCATTTTTGGTATTGCTTTTGGCGATATAAACGCATCGAAGGATACCAAATGGTTGTATTTCTATCATGCTTACCCCAACGCCAATCATGTAAATAAGCAATTAATCCCCAAGTTGGTTTATCTAAAGCAGCACTTAAATGCAAAACTGAACTATCTATGCTAATAATAAGATCTAATTGCGCCATACATGCCGCTGTATCCATAAAAGTCTCAAATTTATCACCAACAGCAATAAACTCAAATACATTGCAGTCTTTTTGCGCTAATCCTTTTTGTAAACTAAATAATTTAATTTTATTATTTACTTTTGATAATGTTTTAAATAATAATGGTGAAATAGAACGATATTGATCATATTTATGTTGTGGATTCCCTGCCCAACAAATTCCAATTTTATAATTATTACTATATACAGAGAAAATATCTGCCCATTGCTTTCTTGCTTTAGTACTTAATTGTAAGTATGGCGTTTCAACATGTAAATCTGTCTTTTCTAAATTCAACAAATAAGGTAATGAAAGTAATGGCAAGTAATAATCATATTGTGGCAGCGATTTAAAGCGTGGAAAAGTATCATCTACGCCTTTCATTGTTTGTAATAAAGAACATAAAGTTGATTGACACTCTACAATTACTTTACCACCCATTTTTTGTATTTTCTTTACAAATCTAATGAATTGTATGGCATCACCAAAACCTTGCTCTGCATAAATAATTAAACATTTATTTTGTAAGGATTCGCCTTGCCAACGTGGCTTTTCATAATGTTTTTCTATCTCTTTTAATGCATTTAACTTTAATCGCCATTCATATTCAATCCATCCTTGCTGATACTTCTCTTGTTCCAAATAACAAATCCCTAAGTTAATATGGCCAGAAACATAATTAGATTTTAAGTTCAATACTTTTTTATATGCGCCTTCACTCAATGCATATTCGCCTAAAATTTTGGCGTTCATTCCCAAGCCAATATATGCATCTAATCTTTCAGGTGCTTTGTTAATTGCTTGCTGATAAAAATGTTTAGACCAACGATATTTGCAACAGCGTTTTAAAACTAAGCCCATATTAACATCAATACTTGGATCTTGTGGTGCTAATTTTTTTGCTTGACGAAGATAGCCTACAGCTAACCTATAAGCCTGATGATTCATTGCTTCAATTGCTGGTATTACATAAATATTAGGATCATTTGGAGCTATTTTTTTTAAAATTTTAATTAATTGTTTCAAATCCTAACTTTTGTTTAATGCAAGCAGACATTTAGCAATTTGATAAATAGTATTTTTGTCATTGATGTGGATTGAGTGCAGCTGCTTGAGTATCTTATAGGCTTGAGAAAATGCACCAGCATCAATTAACCTTAATAGTACTTGTATTCTATCCACAGGTTGCATCTAAATTCCTCATGCTTATTAATTTTTAATGGTTATAAAATATAACTATATTATTTGCTTGGAAAATTCACAGAATAAATTCGCACGCCTTTTGAAACTTGAAGGATCAATTCATGCCGCGCATAAATTAAGGGCTTAGCCGTCAATGGATATAACTTGCCAATATCGGTAATCTTTAGCTTTGATAGCTTTTGCCCATCGATACTTATTTGTAGCGGCAATCTTTGCTTACTCATTGCTTCTAAGTAAGCATATACTTGTGTGCCTAAAAAATTAATAATCATTTCACCGGATGAATTACTTTGAATATAGGATGATTTAACTGTCCAATTACCATTTAAATATATTCTATCTGGTTCAATCCCTCCCTCAATAATAAATTCAACTGGTTTATTACGAATACCTTGTTGTTTATTACCAAATAAACGACGTTTATAATCATATCCAGTGTATAATGTTTGAGTTGTTGTTAATCGACTGTTAACCGAAAACTTTGGCTGTGATTTCTGAGGTGCTTGTAACCATCCCGCCTGTAGTAAGCTATCGCGAATAATTGTCGTTTCTTGTTGATAGTTTCCCTCACCAACATAAGAATAAACAACTTTTCCTTTAGCATTTAATAAATATTGTGTTGGCGCACTGTAAACATGTAACTTATTCCAAATTTTTTTATCTCCATCCAATAAAATTGGAAAAGTTAAGTGTTGTTTTTTTATTAGTGCTTGTACTTCTTTTGGATCACGGTCAGCTGAAAAACTAGGGGTGTGTACACCAATAATAATTAGTCCGCTGTCTTTAAAGGTTTTCCATAACCATTCAATGTATTGATTAGCGCGAATACTTTCAAGATTGGAAGATGACCAAAAATAAAGTAAAACAAAATGTCCTTGAGTCAACAGATAATTAATATCCAGAGGCGCCGTATTAAACCAGCCACCTTGTGCTGGAACTTTGCTGATATCATTTACTAAATGATATGCATTTGCCATTTTTCCTGGTTTAAACCAAGCTTGTGTATTCTGAGCAAAATAAGTATGTGCTGACTGTGAAATATTTGTTAATGTTTTAGAATCTTTATTATCAGTTTCAGCTTGTTTAACTTGCTGAATAAATGGTATAAAAAGATAATAAGCGACACAGGCCATTATAGTAAGAATAACGAACCAAAAACTATTTTTTAATAACCTGCGCTTACGCAGTTTTTTTTTATCTACATCCTTAAACATTCATTTAATATCCTTTTATAAACACCCTATATTTTTTCATATTTTTCCCCTATACTCAAATTATAAAATTTATCACAAAGTATTTTCCCTATGATAACTTAAATTTGTTATAATCATTGCATTGAAAAATACGAGAAACAAATACTGATGAATATTTTTGTATTTGATATTGAAACTATTCCTGATGTTGATGCAGGAAGAAAATTACTTCCATTTGTGCAAACCAACTTATCCGATAATGAAATTGCAGAAGCAATGTTTAACCAACGTCGTCAAGAAGCTGGGCACGAGTTTCTTCAACATTACTTACAAAAAGTTGTTGCAATATCTGCCGTACTAAAAACATCTGACAAAATAACAGTATGGTCGCTTGGTGATGAAGATTCAACTGAAGCTGAATTGATTTCACGATTTTTTGAGGGTTTAAATCGTTTTCAGCCAAGATTAGTCAGTTGGAATGGTACAGGCTTTGACCTACCTGTACTTCATTATCGTGGATTAATTAATAAAATATCAGCACCGCTATATTGGGAAAAAGGCGATAACAATAATGCCTTTAAATGGAATAATTATACCAGCCGTTACCATGATAGACACACGGATATTATGGACATACTTGCAGCTTATCAACCTAAAGCTAATGCACCTCTAGATAAAATTGCAAGTTTATTAGATTTTCCTGGAAAAATGGGCATGAGTGGAGCCAAAGTATGGGAAAATTATGCGGCAGGCAATATCAAATCTATTAGAGATTACTGTGAAACCGATGTTTTAAATACTTATCTTGTTTATTTACGCTTTGAATTATTTCGTGGTAATTTAAACCTAAATGAATATAATCAAAGCTGTGATGCTGTAAAAGACATGCTTAAAAATCTAGCACAACCTCACCTGAATGAATTTTTAAAGCAGTGGGAAGAAAATGAAGAAAGAAAATAATCAAACCATTGAAATTACGCAACTTAGCCATGAAGGACGTGGTATCGGCCATATTGACGGGAAAACATACTTTGTAGCTAATGCTTTACCTGGCGAAACAGTTAAGTTCAGTTTTTTAAAAAAACATAAAAAATTTAATGAAGTCATCGCAAATGAAATTATTAATATTTCAAAACACAGAGTCACACCAAAATGTAAACATTTTACACAGTGTGGCGGCTGTCAGATTCAACATATGTCTCCAGATTATCAATTACACTATAAACAAAACGCCGTATTAGAACTCATACAGCACATTGGTAAAACACAACCTATTGAAGTTTTACCGCCAATCTCTCTCGATACCTATTCTTATAGAACAAAAGCTCGGCTTGGTGTTCGATATGTACACAAAAAAGAACGTGTTCTAGTAGGGTTCAGAGAACTTAATGGGCGTTATATTGCTGATATAGAATGTTGTCCCATTTTAATCCCGGCTGTTGGTAACCACTTATCTGAAATAGCCTCTCTTATTGAACAATTGTCACAAAAAGAAAAAATACCACAGATTGAAGTTGCGGCTTCTGATAATACCTGTACATTAATTTTTAGACATCTAGAGCCGTTTTCTGATGATGACATTAAATTGTTAAAAATTTTTGGCGAACAACATGAATTTATGATCTGCTTACAACCAGGTAATTATGAATCTATTCATCAAATCTACCCAGAACAATCAACACCAGAATTACAATATAAAATTCCTAACGCTAATCTTTGTATTAATTTTCATCCTAGTGATTTTACACAAGTAAATTATCCTGTTAATTTAGCGATGATTGATCAAGCCCTATATTTATTATCACCACAAAAAGATGACGTAATTCTTGACCTTTTTTGTGGATTAGGCAACTTTACGTTACCTATCAGCCAACATGCTGGCCAAGTTATAGGTGTTGAAGGCGATATACAGATGGTTAAAAAAGCAGAGGAAAATGCAGCTTACAACCAAAGAAATAATGCAAAATTTTATGCTGCTAATTTATTTGAAGATTGTACAAAACATTCATGGGCCAAACAAAAATATCATAAAATTTTATTAGATCCTCCACGAGCAGGCGCTGAAGAAATCTGCAAAAATATCAATGTTTTTTCTGCTTCAGATATTGTTTATATCTCATGTAACCCTGCAACATTAGCAAGAGATACACATGAGCTTTTAAAAAATGGCTATACTTTGACAAAGTTAGGTATTATTAATATGTTTCCACAAACAGCGCATGTTGAAACAATTGCGCTTTTTACAAAAAGATAAACTAATGGTCAGCAGAAAAAAAACTGAATATCAAACAGCACAGGGCGAAATCAAAGCGAGTATATGGCTTGCTAATATGAAACAGCGCTTTACAGCGAAAGAATTTGCTAAACTACAAAAAGCCTTTGATTTTGCCGAACATCTACAACATGAGCATCAACTTAAATCTGGCTTTAGTTTTTTTACTCAAAGTTTAAATATTGCTGAAATCCTCTCTGAATTAAATTTAGATGCGACCACCATGGCGGCAACTTTTCTCATGTATTTTGTTGAAGCTAATGAGCTCAATCAAGAGGACATTATTGAGACCTTTGATACAACGACTTGTAAGCTTATTATTGGTGCAATGCGTATGTCAGCAATTTCGTTGTCACATCATCATCTGCCAGATGTTGATAATTTACGCAAAATGTTATTAGCGATGGTTGAAGATATTCGAATTGTATTCATCAAACTTGCTGAACAAACCTTTTTAATGCGTAATGCAAAGCAACTTGAACAAAGTCAACGAGAGAAACTTGCCAAATTGACTTTTGACATATATGCCCCTCTCGCTAACCGTCTAGGCATTGGTCATTTAAAGTGGGAATTAGAAGATCTTGCATTTAGATATCAAGAACCAGAAACTTATAAAAATATTGCAAAATCATTAGACTCAAAACGTATTGACCGTGAACAATATGTTGAAAAAGTCACTCAACATTTATCAACATTATTAACAAACAATAATATAACAAACTTTGAATTGACGGGTAGAGCAAAACACATTTATAGTATACATAAAAAAATGAAGCGCAAAGCTGTCACATATGCACAAATTTATGATGCAACGGCGGTTCGTGTGCTAACTAAAAATATTGAAGATTGCTATGCTGTGCTAAGTTGTATCCATGCAACGTATATACATATTCCAGAAGAATTTGACGACTATGTCGCACACCCCAAGCCCAATGGTTACCGCTCAATTCATACCGCAATTATTGGGCCAGAAGAAAAAAATGTGGAAGTACAAATTCGAACATTAACGATGCATCAAGAATCTGAGCTGGGTGTGGCTGCGCACTGGAAATATAAAGAAGGTGCGCAAACTGAAAATAATTATGAAGAAAAAATTGCATGGCTCAGACAGCTAATTGAATGGCAAAATGATTTATCTGGCAAAAGTGAAGTTCAAGCTGATATCAAAAACTTATTTTCAGATAGAGTGTATATTTTCACACCTGCTGGTGACGTGATTGACTTGCCAAAAAATGCAACGCCTTTAGATTTTGCTTATACTATCCATACCCAACTTGGACATCGCTGCAAAGGTGCAAAAGTTAATGATAAAATTGTCCCCTTAACCTACCAACTGCAAACAGGTGATAAGTTAGATATTTTAACCAGTAAAGAACCTAGTCCAAGTCGTGACTGGCTAAATAAACATAGCGGTTATATTACAACCAGTAAAGCACGATCTAAAGTATTTCATTGGTTTAAAAAATTAGATTATAGTAAACACGTAGCTGATGGTCGCCAATTATTTGAAAAAGAAATTAAACAAAATAAATTACCTGTTATTGAGCAAGCTAAAATTGCCAAGCAATTAAACTACAAAACAGTTGATGATATGTTTGCAGCAATTAGTCACGGTGAATTAAAATCTACACAGCTAACAAATACAATTAAATATCTTCTTCAACAAGATGCACCTGAGACTATAGATGAGCAACCAACACTTGCAAAAGAATCTGTTGTTGACTCAAGTCATGCCGTTAAACTCGGTAATATTAGTCATTTAATGACAATGACGGCAAAATGCTGTAAACCCTTACCTGGTGACAAAATATCAGGATTTATCACTCGAGGACGAGGTATAACTATTCATCGTACTGATTGTAAAAATATTATCAATACACCATTCCCTGAACGTCTTCTACCCATGTCTTGGGAAGCACAGTCAACCTCAGTTTATCCTGTAGACGTAGAAATTGTCGCTTATGATCGAGAAGGCTTAATTCGTGATATAACAACCGCAATTGCAAACGAAAAAATTAAGTTATTAGCTTTAAATTCCAATACAACCAGTTTAGATAATTCAGCAAAAATTGATGTTACCGTGGAAATTCACGATCTTGCCGTATTTAAGACATTATTAACTAAACTTATTAAAATTCCAATGGTTACCTCAGCTAAAAGAAAACAAAGCTAGCTAATCAAATTTTTAAGTTCATTCAATTATAAAAGCATTGATTATTATGTGATATTTGCTTTTTCTTCAAAATCAATACGGATCAGAAAAGCAATAGCACAGCACATAATTAATAAACTACTTCCTCCGTAACTCATTAAGGGTAAAGTTAGTCCTTTTGTTGGTAATAATCCTGCATTGACTCCCATGTTAATCATTGCTTGTAGACCGATCCAAAGTCCTAGACCTATTGCTAAATATCCATTAAAAAATTGCTGCTTATCTAGGGATTTTTTTCCGATACGAATTGCACGATAAACCAAAATAATAAATAAAACGATTACGGCTAAAATACCTAAAAGTCCCATTTCCTCAGCAAGTACCGCAAATAAAAAATCTGTATGTGCTTCAGGTAAATAAAATAATTTTTGAATACTATTACCTAAGCCAACGCCGGTAAGTCCACTACGTCCAAAAGCTATTAATGATTGAATTAATTGATAGCCACTACCATATTGATGCTGCCATGGATCTAAAAAAGTCGTGAGGCGTTGCAAACGATAAGGAGAAGTCACTGCTAAGCCGGCAAAACCAAGCAATGCAAGCAGTACGATGCCAAAGAAATAACGAATACGTACACCTGCAATAAATAAGACACCTAAGCTCATAGCTGCCATAACCACAGTGGTACCAAAATCAGGTTCCAATAATAATAAGATGCCCAATACACCTAAAACGATTAATGGCTTTACAAAGCCAATAAATGTTGTTTGTACACTATGTTGGTGGCGTGCAATATAACCACACAGGTATAATAAAAAACTCAATTTTGCTAATTCAGATACCTGAAAACCGAATCCACCGATGCCTAACCATCTTGAGCTACCATTAACGTCACGACCTAGACCTGGAATTAAAACTAAAATCAATAGTACTAAAGTGAAGATTAATAGTATTGGACTTAACTTAGCAAAAAACTTAACTGGCATTCTAATGATAAAAATACTGGTAAAAATGCCTAACCCTAAGAACATCAATTGTCGCCATAAAAAATGAAAAGCAGTGTGGTAAGTACGCTCAGACACCACCATTGATGCTGAAGTTAACATGAGTAAGCCAAGAATTAAAATCGTAAGTGTACTTCCTATCAGCCATTTATCAAGCTTAATTGTATTTGCTTTTACATTAGACATCGCTACAACAGTCATGCGCAATTAACTCCTTGACCCTATCCATATATACTTGTCCTCGATGTTCAAAATTATTAAACATATCAAAACTCGCACACGCAGGAGAAAATAAAACAATATCGCCAGCCTCACTCAACTTTAGTGCAAATGAAACAGCTTCTTCAAGATCTGAAACTAAGGTAATGATTGTGTGTGATTTTAGTGTATTATTAATTTTTAAGGCATCTTCTCCCAAAATTATCACCTGCTTTACGTATTTTTTAATTGGCGAGATTAATGGCTGAAAATCAGCGCCCTTACTTTGACCGCCAAGAATGAGAATTAATTTCCCTTGACAACAAGATCCTAACCCTAAAATAGCAGCATGTGTTGCACCAATATTAGTCCCTTTTGAATCATTAAACCATTCTATACCTCGGTGTGTCGCAACCCACTGACAACGATGAAATAAACCAGTAAAATTTATTAATGCCTGTCCAATAATTTTCAATGATATTCCCACTTCATAAGCAATTGCTGATGCCGATAAAGCATTTTCCCAATTATGTTTTCCTTTGAGTTTTAATATTGTTGCTAATATATAAACTTCTTTATCTTTAGCTAAATAGATCCCACTTTTTGTTTCTAACAAATGAAATCCCATTGTATTTTGTGTTAATGAAAATGTTTGAGTGCGGCATGGGTATTCGGGATAAGTTAACTTATCATCTAAATTATAAACAGCAATTTCAGCTTCACAATAAATACGTTTTTTTGCTGCAACATAAGCAGCATAATTTTCATAACGATCTAAGTGATCAGGTGATAAATTTAAAACGCAAGCAATTTTTGCATTTAAGTTATGCGTCAATTCTAACTGAAAATTTGATAGTTCTAATACATAATAGTCAGGTTCAGGTTGCGCCAGAAGCTCCAGTAACGGAATACCAATATTTCCACCAACGAGTACTTTTAGCCCTGCATGTTTTAATATATGTCCAACTAACGTCGTAACAGTACTCTTAGCATTAGAGCCAGTAATTGCAATAATTGGTGCTGTTGCATAAGTAGTAAATAAATCAACCTCATTGATCATTTTAATATTATTTTTTCTTGCTTCTATCAATAAAGCAGTTTGTAACGATATACCTTGACTCAAAATAATTAAATCAGCATTTAAAATCAATTCTCGCTTAAAACCACCCGTATATATATGTTCAGCTTTTTGAATAGCTAATAAATCTGATAACATTGGCGGCTGCTCGCGGCTATCATTAATAACAAAATCAATATGCTGTTGCACTAAAAATTTAGCGCATGAAAATCCTGTTTTTCCCATACCCAGAATAACGATATTTTTATATTGATTTAATTGCATTTGATTATTACCTCTACCGTAGCTTTAGCGTTGATAATCCAAGTAAAACAAGAATAAAAGTAATAATCCAAAATCGCACAATGACTTTTGGTTCAGCCCAACCCGATAATTCAAAATGATGATGAAGCGGCGCCATTTTAAAAATACGCTTCTTGGTCAATTTATAGTAAAAAACTTGTATTATCACTGAGACTGTTTCTGCAACAAAAATACCACCCATGATAAATAATATCAGTTCTTGTCGAACAATAATTGCAACAATACCAAGTGCAGCGCCTAATGCTAATGAACCGACATCTCCCATAAAAACTTGTGCTGGATATGTATTGAACCAAAGAAATCCTAAACCGGCACCCACTAAAGCAGAACAAAATACAGCAACTTCCCCAACACCTGGTACATAGGGAATAATTAAATATTTTGCAAAATTAAAATTACCTGTTACGTAAGCAAAAATCCCAAGTGCACCACCAACTAAAACCGTGGGTAAGGTTGCTAAACCATCTAACCCATCGGTTAAATTTACGGCATTACTTGCTCCAACAATTACAAAATAGGATAAAACAATAAAACCTACGCCCAAATTAATATTAATATTTTTAAAAAAAGGAACAATTAATTGTGTATCCACGATAGAACCCGCTGAAAAATACAAATAACAAGCTGCCATTAATCCTACAACAGATTGCCAAAAGTATTTCCAGTGTGCTGGAAGACCTTTAGGATCTTTTAAAACAAGTTTTCGGTAATCATCAACTAATCCTATCGCACCAAAACTCGTTGTAACCAACAAGATTAACCAAACATACTGATTAGTTAAATCACCCCAAAGTAACACACTAACAATAATAGAAAATAAAATTAAGATTCCGCCCATTGTCGGCGTGCCAGATTTGATTAAATGTGTTTGAGGTCCATCATCTCTAACGGTTTGCCCGACTTTTAACCGTGTTAAATAACGAATCATTTTAGGGCCAAAAAGCAATGAAACAATCAATGCGGTTAATGCAGCAAAAATAGCGCGGAGACTAATGTAGTGAAAGACAGCAAAATTATGATGCACTTTTTCAAGAAGTTGCATTAACCAATAAAGCATAAATATAAACCCCTAGGCTAATAATGCATCCACAATTCTTTCCATGCGTGCACTACGAGAGCCTTTGACTAAAACCGTTGTATTTTTATTCACTTGTTGCTCTAATGCCTTAAGCATTGCATTATGATCAATAAAGTGAAAACCCTGTTCACCGAACGATTTTACCGTATGCTGCGTAAATTCACCAATAGCATATAACTTATTTATGCCATATTCCTTAGCTTGTCGCCCCAATTCTTGGTGATAATAAATACTTTCGTCTCCCAATTCTCCCATATCGCCTACAATCAACAAACGTTCGCCAGATTTTTGACTTAAAAACTTAAGTGCCATTTCCATTGCAAGAGGATTCGCATTATAGGTGTCATCAATAATTTTCCCACCATCCTTGGTTATTTTTTCAACAAATCTTTTATCTACTGCAACAGCACTTTCCAATCCTCGTTTAATTTTTTCTAGTGGTATATTCAATGCAATACCAGCACAAGCTGCAGCAAGTGCATTTCGAATATTATGCTCACCTAATAAGTTAAATTGAATTTCACATTCACCTTGCAGCGTATGTAATTTAAACTGACTCTGATTCTCAGTTAAAGTCTGTATATTAGAAATATAAATATCTGCAGAGGGATTAAAACCGAAAGTTAAATAACGTGTTCCAACATTAATCGAAATCCAATAATCAGAAAATTTATCATCCAAATTAATTAAAGCAATGCCATTTGCATTTAATCCTTGATAAATTTCACCTTTACTTTCAGCAACACCTTGAATGCTTTTAAAACCCTCTAAATGCACAGGGCCAGCATTAGTAATCATTGCAACATCTGGTTGAACAATATGTGTAAGATAAGCTATTTCTTTGGGATGGTTTGCACCCATTTCAATGACAGCAAATTTTGCCTGCAAGTCCATAGATAGAAGTGTCAATGGTACGCCATAGTCATTATTTAAATTACCAACTGTAGTATTTACTGAACCAAGTGTCTTTAAAATCTGGGTAATTAACATTTTGGTTGTTGTTTTACCACAGCTTCCTGTTAGTGCAATAATGGGTTGCTTAAATTGTGCACGATAATCACGAGCCAATTCGCCTAATGCAATTCTTGTATCTTTAACAATTAATTGTGGAATTTTTATATCTAACCTACGATTTACAATAATTGCGGCTGCACCATTTTTTATAGCATCTTCTACAAATATATGCCCATCATTATTTTCCCCTACAATTGCAAAAAATAAATTGTTATTGTTAATTGTTCTACTATCAATGCTCACACCCGTAAATTGAACATCTTTACCAAAGAATTCAGCATTCAAAGTTTTACAAACCATAGACAATTTAGATGTTATCATCGTATATCCTCAATATTTAGAACCAAAAATCTTGTACGATTTTCTCATCTGAGAAATCACTTTTTACTTGATTTATCTCTTGATATTGCTCATGCCCTTTCCCAGCAATTAAAACCACATCACCTTGTTTAGCCTGAGATAATGCCTTTATAATTGCAGCTTTTCTATCTAGTATTATTTGTACTTGTTGATCAATCATACTAACTTTAATTTGCTGAGCAATCATCATTGGATCTTCTGTGCGAGGATTATCATTTGTAATAATTACATTATCTGCATACTGTTCTGCAATTTCACCCATGATTGACCTTTTACTGCTATCGCGATCGCCACCACATCCAAAAACACACCATATTTTACCAAAGTTATGCTGACGTAGCGCTTGCAATGCATTTTTTAATGCATCAGGCGTGTGTGCATAATCAATAACAGCTACAGGTTTATTTTCTTGACGTAAAACTTGCATCCGGCCAGGTACACCACTCAGTTCATGCATGACGTTTTGAATCTCTGACCACGTATAACCTTGGATTCCTAGACAAGCTATTGTTGATAACAAATTCAAAATATTAAACTTACCATAAAGTGAAGTATGTATACGTGCCTCGCCCCATGGGCTACTAACATCAAAAAATAAACCTTCACTGGATAATTCAATATTTTTAGCACTGATAAGCTGTTTTTTATCTATTTGCATATGCGTACTATGCAAGCTAATAGCATAACAAGTTAAGCTGGATTTAAACTCTTGAAAAAGATTAGCCCCAAAATCATCATCAATATTAAAAATTGCATGGCGTAATTTTGGCATAAGAAAAAGCTTACGTTTAGCTTGGCCATAATGATGCATATCACCATGATAATCTAGATGTTCGTGTGTTAAATTAGTAAAAACAGCAATATCAATATCACAACCATTAACCCGTCCCTGCGATAATCCGTGTGATGATACTTCCATTGCAACACAAGCAACTTTATCTTCAATAAATTGGTGTAAGATATTTTGTAACGTGACAGCATCCAATGTAGTATGGCTAGATTGCAATAATTTTTGTTGATAGCCATTGCCTAATGTACCTAACATTGCCGTTTTTTTATTTAATTTATTTAATGCCATTGTCAAAAAATAAACAATCGATGACTTTCCATTTGTACCCGTAACGCCAATTAATTCAATTTTTGATGAAGGATTATGATAAAAACATGCGGCAAAAGAACCAATTTTTAATAATAAGTGTGAAATTGCATAAACAGGAACTTTTCTTCCTGCTGTTGTTTCTATATCTACTTGACTAAATACATCCATTGATTCTTCACAAAGTATTGCAACAGCTCCATTTGCAACAGCTTGTGGTATAAATGAAATTCCATCATATTTTAAACCTGGTACTGCAAAAAATAAATCACCGGGTTTGACTTGGCGACTGTCAATTGCTAGACCTTTAACAATAATATTTTCATCTTCTGATCGCAGCTTTATAAAATTTTCACAAAGTGTTTTTAATTTCATATAATTTATCCGTTTGATATATTAATATTATCAGGTGCAATATTATAATCTCTTAAAATTTTTGCCATCACTGTTGAGAATATAGGAGCGGCTACGCTACCACCATAGTAACTGCCTTTAGTTGGATCACGTACAATGATAGCTGCAACAAACCGAGGATTGCTCTCAGGTACCATCCCAACAAAAATTGCATTATGATGATTTTTTTCATATCCATGTGAACCAACAATTCTCACTGTTCCTGTTTTACCACTTACCTTATAACCCGGAATTTTTGCTAAGCGGCCAGTACCATTTTTAGTAACTACACTTTGCAACATATCTAAAATTTCATGTGCAACTCGCGGCTGAATTAATTGCTTACCAGAATGACTTTGAGATTGCGGATTTTTAAGCAATGTAATTGGTAGTTTAATACCATTATTGGCAATCGTTGCATATGCCCCTGCTAATTGTAAAGTTGTTACAGATAAACCGTAACCAAAAGACATGGTTGCTAATGTAATTTTGGGCCAAGGATTTAAGTATGGTAATTCACCATCTGATTCACCTGGAAATGCTGAATCTGTACGTTGCCCAAAACCCATCTTTCGTAGCAGCTGCCATAAACTATCTGGAGGCAATGAAAGGGTTAGCTTAGTGACTCCCATATTACTCGAACGTTGTAAAATGGTTGTAATATCAATTTTACCATTATTGATTTCATCATGTACGCGCTTACCATCAAGATACATCCATCCTGGTGATGTATTAATGATACTATTAGGTTGATATTTTCCGCTGTCTAACGCATTAATCACCGCAAAAGTTTTAATCGTTGAACCAGGTTCAAAAACGTCTGTTACTGCGCGGTTTCTATAATTTGCAGTACTTTTTTTGTCATGAGAATTCGGATTATATGACGGATAATTTGCCATAACTAAAACTTCACCCGTTTTTACATCCAATACAACCATGCTTGCTGATTTTGCCTGTCTTAATTCAACTGCCTTTTTTAATTGTCTATAAGCTTGATATTGAGATCGACTATCAATACTCAAGGTAATATTTTTCCCTGGTTTTGCAGAACGTACGTCACCTTTAATTGCAACCACGTGTCCATAAAGATCTTTGACAACCAATTCTTTACCTGGCGTACCATTGAGCCATTGATTATACAATAACTCCATTCCTTCCTGTCCTTGATCATCTATGTTTGTAAAACCTATAACTGGGGCAATGATATTTGCTTGAGGATAGTAGCGTTGATAACCATCAACTGCATGTACACCTTTTATTTTTAACGCTAAAATTTTATTAGCGATATCTGGTGATAAATTTCTCTTTAAATATAAAAATTCTTTTTGATTATGTTTATCGATTTCATGCTTTAATGTTTTTTTATTTTCATTTAATAATGTTAAAAGCTCTTTAACATGTTGGCTATTAATAGAAAAATTTTTGGGATTTATCCAAATTGATTTGACCGGCACACTAACAGCCAATGGTTCACCATTTCTATCTGTAATCATACCACGATAAGCCGGTAACGAGACCACTCGTAAAGCGCGAGCATTACCTTGCTTTTCCAAAAAAGTATGATCAAATAGTGTCAGTTGAATCATTCTTCCTGTTAAAATAATGAATAAAAGAAACAATACCATCAGTAATAGCTTATATCGTAGCGATATTCTTCTTTTATCCGTTAGATTCACGTTCTAACCATTACTACATTTTTCGCAGCAGGTGCTTGCATATTTAATTGATTATTAGCAATCATAGCAACCCGCTGATCTGTAGATAACGAGCTTTGTTCAACTAATAGTTGATTGTGTTGTAATGTTAGCTTTGCAGTTTGATATTGTAAACTTTGCATGTCACTTGTCATCTGACGGCTCAAATCGCGACAATAAATGACCGCAAAGGCAGAAATGACAGAAAAAATCAATAAAGATATTACAAGTAAATTTACTCTTGAAATATATGGCAAACTAATACGCCAAGCGATACCTGATGTTCCTGCCTTACTAATTGCATTCATGCTATTTTCTCCGCTACTCTCATGATGGCACTACGTGATCTAATATTTTGTGCATACTCTTTGGCAGAAGCTCTAATGTCTTTGCCAATAATACGCAGTTTAGGATTTAACTCTGCTTGTCTGATAGGTAGATGTTTTGGATAATCATCACCTTTTGCCTCTTTTCTAAAAAAACGTTTAACCATTCTATCTTCTAATGAATGAAAACTGATAATACAAATACGACCACCCACGGCCATAACATCGAGTATCTTATCTAAAAAAATTTCTAAATCATTTAACTCATGATTAATGTAAATTCTAATCGCTTGAAAACTTCGTGTTGCAGGATGTTTACTTTTTTCCCACGCAGGATTTGCCTCGGAAATAATTTTGGCCAATTGCAATGTCGTTTCGATTGCTTGTTCTGTACGATAATTTACGATTGAGCGAGCGATCCTACTTGAAAATCTTTCCTCACCAAAATTTTTTAAAACCATGCTAATTTCACTTTCCCCTGCAGTGTTAATCCACTGCTTTGCACTTATTCCTTGTGTTGTATCCATACGCATATCCAAAGGACCATCTCGTAAAAAACTGAAGCCACGTTCAGCTTCATCTAACTGCGGTGATGAAACACCTAAGTCCAATAAAATTCCATCTACTTTTCCATAGATATCCCACTGCTGCGTCACCACATCTATATTTTTAAATGATGCCTGTGCTATCTGAAAATTATCTTGCTTAATTATTGAGTTGGCATGTTGTATTGCACTAGTATCTTTATCTAGTGCATACAACTTGCCTTGCCTTCCTAGACGCGCGAGAATTCCCTGTGTATGGCCGCCGCGTCCAAACGTACCATCCACATAGACACCCTCAGTTTTAATTGCTAACTGAGTTAATGCTTCTTCAAATAAAACTGGTAAATGTTGATATTCCATCACTATAAAGCCAAAGTTGTTAATTCATCTGGAAGTTTATCTTCCGTTTTTGCTAAATCTAACCAATTCCCTCTTGCCTGTTCCCATGCATCATGGCACCATATTTCAAACTTCTTTCCTTGACCAACGAGAACAATTTTTTTATCTAAATTGGCATAAGTTCGCAATACAGTAGGTAATAAAACTCGGCCATTATTATCGATATCCAGTTCCGTTGCATGACCAATTAATAATCGTTGTATCCGTCTAGCCGCTTCATTAAAACTGGGCAATGCTGCCAGCTTTTGTTCTATAAGCTCCCATTCTGGCAATGGGTATAACAGTAAACAAGGCGCTTTTGTATCAATAGTGACCACGATTTGATTTTCATCTTCAATTAATTGCGTGCGATGACGCGTAGGAATTGCCATTCTTCCCTTGGCATCTAGATTGATTGGTGTAATCCCTCTAAACATTCCCAAAATATCCCACTTGTTACCACTTTTCTCCACGTTTTTACACTATAGATAATGAATAGATAAAATGTCAAGAAAATGACAACATTTCTCTCTATATGAAATGAAATATTTCTTTTAAACGCTCACTTGAACTCTGAAAGTACTTGATTGATAAGTATATTATATGAATAAAGAAAACTCGGCGTGACTAAAAATAAGACAGAAATGATTTATATGTGCTTTTTATGATCAGGCTTAAAAAAATAAAAGAAGAAAAATAAGTGTTATGAAGCTTTCACCGCTTAAAATATGGTTTAGGTATATACGTTCCCACGCCAGTGAGTGGGAACGAAATAATTTTTAATTAATTATAATGTTCGTTGTTTTTCTTTAATTTCATCTAATGTCTTACAGTCGATACATAAAGTTGCAGTTGGTCTAGCTTCTAATCGACGAATACCAATTTCTACGCCACAACTTTCACAATACCCAAAATCATCATCATCGATTCTATCAAGGGCATCATTAATCTTACGCAATAACTTACCTTCTCTATTTCGAGTTCTAAGCATAAAGTTAATTTCTTCTTCCTTAGTTGCTCTATCTGTAAAGTCAGATAAGGTTTTATCATCATCGCGCATATTAGTTACTGTGCGATCTACATCTTCCATTAATTGCTGTTTAGTTGCATCTAAAATAGTTCTAAAATGTTCTTTTTGCTGTTCACTCATGTACGTTTCATCATGACTTGGTTGATATGGGGCAATCTCTAAATTACCTGCAATAACATGTGTCAATGACGTCGACTCTTTTGAAACAAGGTCTACCGCCTTTTTAGGCGTTAATGGCTTTTGGGTTTTAATCATTGTATTACTCCCAGTTTTTATTGCTGTACCAGATTTTTTATCTGAAAAATTGTCTGCCAAATTTGTACTAACAATAAATCTTGATTTTTGATTGTGCTTACTTTCCCCAACCTTGGCACTAGCTGTGGTAAGTTCAACTAATTTTTTTTCATTTGCGAGCATTTCGCTTTTGGATTTAACAGATTTTGTCTTTAAAGCTTTTTTTGATGTTGGCTTAACAATATTATTTTCCTTAACTGCTTTGAGTCCTTTCTTAGAAAGAATATCGCCCTTCTTGTTAACTGCAACTTTTGATTTAGGTTTTAAAACTTTTTTAGGTGTGTTCTTAGCCACAGTCTTTACTTTACTCTTGGCTACTGTTTTTGGCTTTGTTTTAGCCACAGTTTTTGCTTTACTCTTAGCTACCGTTTTTGGCTTTGTTTTAGCCGCAGTTTTTGCTTTACTCTTGGCTACCGTTTTTGGCTTTGTTTTAGCCGCAGTTTTTGCTTTACTCTTAGCTACCGTTTTTGGCTTTATTTTAGCCGCAGTTTTTGCTTTACTCTTAGCTACCGTTTTTGGCTTTGTCTTAGCCGCAGTTTTTGCTTTACTCTTGGCTACCGTTTTTGCTTTACTCTTAGCGGCAGTTTTTGCTTTACTCTTAGCTACCGTTTTTGGCTTTATTTTAGTGGCCGTTTTTGACTTTGTCTTTGCCGTTGTTTTTGCTTTAGGCTTATCTGTCGTTTTAGCAGCTGATTTTGCTGCTTTTTTAGTTTTAGTATTTGACTTAGATACTATCTTTGTTTTATCTATTGATTTACTTGTACTAGACTTACGAGAACTCTTCTTACTTGAAACTTTTTTGGTTGCTTTAGCCATTCCTAGTCTCTCCAAAAACTTGCCATTCCATGCGCCAACAATTGACATCCACCATTAACAAATGACGATAGCATAAGCACATGAAAAAAACAATTCCTATTGATTATAAATAGCTTTTTAATACCTGTTAATATGCTTAGCGTATAGCTGTTGTATAACGGTCTAAGCTTGCATAGTCTTGATGTGTTAAAATAGAAGAAAAGCCCTGCTCTTTGAGTAACTGCTGAACTGCATCGCCTTGATCATAACCATGCTCTAAAATTAACATGCCTCCTAAGACCAAATAATGTGGTGATGAAAGTATAATCTCCTGTAAAGCTTTTAATCCATTATGTTTAGCCGCCAGTGCTTGGTAAGGTTCATAACGTAAATCACCCTTTTGTAAATGTTGATCATTTTCCGCAATATAAGGTGGATTGCTAATAATTAAATCAAATTGCTTCTGTTCTACCTGTTGAAACCATGATGATTGAATAAATTGCACATTGTCTATTTGTAAATTATTAGCATTATTTTTTGCCACGACTAATGCAGATTTGCTTTGGTCAACTGCTGTAATTTCCCATTTAGAAAAATTTTTAGCCAATGCTAATGCGATTGCACCTGACCCTGTACCTAAATCGATACAGCGCACTAGACTATCAAGCGCATATTTTTCTAAACAATATTCAATAATAAGCTCAGTTTCGTGTCGCGGAATCAACACACGCTCATCAACATACAATGATAAACCCCAAAATTCTCTTTCATTAAATAAATATGCAATTGGTACGCCTTCCGCCCTTTGTTGGCATAGCTTTATTATTTGTTGCGCATGAGTTGCATCGATATGCTGTTCTATTCTTGCCTTAATACTTGCGCGAGAAATACCAGTAACTCGAGATATGATTATTTCAACCTCAAATGAATTAACCATCTGAAGAGAGATTTTCTGTCTAATATTTTCGATCAATGATTGAATTGAAAACATATCAGTACGCCGAAATATCAGCCAGTAATTCAGCTTGATATTCACGAACAAGTGGCTCAATGACTTCAGCTAAACTGCCATTCATTACATCATCTAATTTATATAATGTTAAATTGATACGATGATCTGTTACACGCCCTTGAGGATAATTATAGGTTCTAATCCTCTCTGATCTATCGCCAGAGCCAACTAATGATTTTCTCGTTGCAGCTTGCTCTTGTTGCTGCTTTGCTTGTTGTTCAGATAAAATTTTTGTTTTTAATAATGCCATTGCCTTGGCTTTGTTTTTATGTTGAGACCTTTCATCCTGACATTCAACGACAATACCTGTTGGCGCATGTGTTATACGAATAGCAGAATCTGTTTTATTTACATGCTGGCCACCAGCGCCTGACGCCCTAAAAGTATCAATCCGGATTTCTGCTGGATTAATTTCAACAGTATCAATTTCATCAACTTCAGGTAAAATTGCAACAGTACATGCAGATGTATGCACACGCCCTTGCGTTTCAGTCATTGGAACACGTTGTACACGATGGGCGCCTGATTCAAATTTTAATTTTGAATATACTTCGTCACCAATAATTTTAGCAATGATTTCTTTATAACCGCCGTGCTCACCCAAGCTTTCACTAATAATCTCAATTCGCCAACCAACAGACTCAGCATATCTGACATACATTTTGAATAAATCACCCGCAAAAATTGCAGCTTCATCACCACCAGTACCCGCACGAACTTCAAGATAAATATCTTTATCATCATTTTCATCTTTAGGTAATAATAAAATATTTAACGCTTGTTCTAATTGTGTATATTGTTGCTCAAGTTCACTTAATTCTTCTTTTGCTAATTCACGTAATTCCAAATCTTCATCTTTTGCCATTAGTTGCGCATTTTCAATTGCAATTTTTGTCTCTCTAAATTGAGAAAAACAAGTGACTAAAGGCTCAAGCTGCGCATATTCTTTTGAATATGCGCGAAATTTATTTTGATCATTAATAACTTCAGGATCTCTTAAATTTCCTGACAATTCTTCATGGCGTTCAAGTAATGATTCTAATCGGTGCTGTAGAGAAGCTTTCATAATTAACCTTAAGTTTATAACTATTCAAAAAAACTAAATCTAAAATAAAAAAGTATGGCGATTACTCTATACTCAAACCGCCGCTGAATGCAATTTTTAAGGTCTATTTTAACAAATTTTTAATAATAAAACCGGCTATTGTTAATCCAAATATTGCTGGCATATAACTAACTGTACCATTGACTGCTCGATCACGCCCAAAAAGCACTGGCTCTGGCGGCAAGGGTTTAGACGGCAACTCACTGGAGAAAACTGTTTTTATACCTTTTCTGATGCCAACTTCTTTTAATCGCTTACGTAAAAATTTTGCTAAAGGACATGCATAAGTTTTATGAATATCTGCAATATGTACCTTTGTAGGATCTAATTTATTCCCCGCACCCATACTAGATATAATTTTATGTTTGTTATAATAGGCAACTTTTAATAAGCTTACTTTACAACCAATACTATCAATTGCATCGATAATATAATCAAAATTATTCTCTGCTAATAACTTTTCAATAGTGTCTTCACGTAAAAATAAGTTCTTTGCGATGAGATTACAATCAGAATTAATATCCAATATGCGCTTTTGCATTACAGATACTTTAGATTCACCAATTGTAGAGGATAATGCCACCAATTGTCGGTTAAGGTTAGAACCTGAAACAACATCATGATCGACTATGGTGATCTGTCCAATACCCATACGCGCGATTGCTTCTGCAGCAAAAGAGCCAACACCACCTAATCCAGCGATTAAGATATTTGCAGACTTTAATTTTTCAATACCACCTTTGCCCGCAATGATTTCTGTTCGTTCAAATAATGAACTCATGTATAACTCCAGCTAAGCATCTTCAATAAGAGACTAATTCACTAATTTAAAACAACTTTGCATTTTATCGACTATAACTAACTAGCTTTAATATTAATTTTAAAAGTACTTACCACATTTAATGTTGTTTGTTTACCTAGTTCTTCTAATGAAATACCGCGCATTTTAGCCAATTTTTGAGCAATCAACAAGAGGTTTTCAGGTGAATTATAAGATGTAACTTGATTGTACATTGGCATATCAGGTGCATCTGTTTCTAAAACAATACTTTCCAAGGGTAAATTGACTGCTAATTCTCTAATATGCTTAGCATGAGGATGTGTAATCATACCGCCAACGCCAAATCTAAAATCCAATTTCATATACTCGTTAGCTTGTTCAAAACTCCCATTAAAAGCATGGATCACACCACCATATTTAAAATTATTTTTCTTTAAAATTGCAATAACATCATGATGTGCTTTTCGAGCGTGGATAATAACAGGAAGTTGGTGCATATTTGCAATATTAATTTGTTGTTCAAAAAAATGGTGCTGCTTAGATTTATCTAAATTATTATCATAATAGTCTAAGCCAATTTCTCCAATTGCAATGGGTTTTATCTGTTTTAAATAGCCAGACAATAGCATCAAGTCCTGCTGACTATGCTCAGCAATAAAATAAGGATGTAAACCCAAAGCAAAATACAAAAAATCTGGATATTTTTTTGTAAAATTAATTAACGCATCCCATCGTTTTGCTAAAATAGCAGGTATTATGATCGCGCGAATACCTATATTAATAGAATTTTCAATAAGGCATTCGTGTTTTTTAAACAGAACAGGAAAATCTAAATGACAATGCGTATCAATTAACGTCATTATTACATATCAACAATTAATTTATTGCCGGCCAATAAGCTTTCTATTATTTCAGCATCTGAAGATAATCCACCCGTTAAATCAACACCTTGAACAATAATTGTTTGATTATGTGATGAATCAACATCACCGGTTGTGCTTATCTCAATTGTTGTATTACCACTACTATAACTAAAATGTAAGTACTCATCTAACGTTTCAGGTGTTGCGCCTTGTAATAAGTCAGATAAGTCAATTTGATCTGCTGTACTTGCATTTCCAGTCAAATTAAAGTCAGTAATAGTATCAATCGCAGGTGTTGCAATTGTGCCTTCATCCCCAGCTTCCCAAGCAAAGGTATCATTACTGCTTCCCCCAGTTAAAATATCATTGCCAGCACCACCGTAGATATAATCTTCACCACTTTCACCATCAATAGTATCGTTACCAGTACCACCATAGACTAAATCATCACCGCTACCTGCATTAATATTATCATTGCCTGCGCCACCATCAATAAGATCATCACCGCCATTTGCATTAATAGTATCATTACCGCCATAACCGTAGATAAATTCATCATCACTATTGCCCGAAATGTTATTATTAGCATTGGTACCGATATCGATATCTTCCACTTGGGAAACTTCGATATTTGTCGTAGTGCTAACAGTGCTAGTATCTCCATTTGCTGTTTCCATGGCTACAGCTTCAATCGTGACATCAAAATTTCCACTATTGTAAGAAGCTGGCATATTGATGACTAGATCATCTAACTGGGCTTGGGTCAAGGTCCATGTATTTCCAACTTTAATACCTGCACTAAGTGATGCGCCACTACTCACCAAGGAAGAAGGTAATGTAATTTTAATAGAAGTAATTATTTCAGAGCCATCATAATCAGATGGGAAAATTTCCACATTTAATGGAATAGGTTTAGCATTAGACAGAGGTTGGCCATTGACGCGAATATTATCAATTGCTAAGGCTGAGTCAGCATTACTATCTCGGACATTTAGCATAGCAAATCCAAGCATTAGTAAACCAGACTCTGAAGCTGTGAATGTATAGGTATTCCATCCCGATGTTTGTTCGCCACCAACACTTGAGCCCCTTGCAAGCAAGCTTGCATTACCATTAATACTAATTACAGCGATATCATCATAACCTTGATTAATGTATGTCGTTCTTTCTACTGAAGCAAAATTCCACTGAAAACTTACCGTATCTCCTGCTTCAAGGTAAATAGCAGTTTGTGCATAAGAGCCATCAACAACACCTTGTGATTGCGCAGATAAAGTATCTAAGGTACCACTACTCAATCCAAGTGCAGATTCAATTTGAGACTCGTTTGCACCACGTGATTCTAAGCTCATCATACCAGTACCTTCTTGAGGAGACATGGTTAGTCTAGCTGAATATTGATCACTATTATAAACCGTATTGGCAGTTTCACGTGATACATCTCCACCGGTATCCCACTCACCGAGATTAGAATTAAAATCACCTGTTGTATTATTAAAACTTAAAATATCTTTGGGTACTAAAATATAGGGATCATCAGCATCAGGCGTAACTGTTATAGTCAAGGTACCTGTAGTACTACCATCTTGGCCGTCAATAACATTATACGTAATATAATCTGTGCCAGAATAATCTTTATCTGGTGTATAACTAATCGTGTAATCAGGATTAACTGTTACAGTACCATTGTTTGCATTCGCACCAACAATTTTTATTTCATCACCTTCAATATCACTATCATTTGCAAGTGCATTAAAGTTTGTTAATGATGTGTCTTCTAAAATTGTTGTTGATTCATTNCGGTAANNNTNGNCGCATCATTCTCACCGGTAATGGTAATCGTGACCGTCTCAGTATCACCACCGGCTGTNGTNACCGTAAAGGTTTCAATTGCCGTTTCACCTGCAGCTAACACTTGTGCGGCGCTATTATTTAAATCATAAGACCAATCCCCATTGGCATCGATACTAAAGCTACCATAAGGGCTTGGCGTATTGGTTTGACTGACAAAGCTTGCCTGACCCCCATCAACATCAACCACCGTTAAACTACCCGTCGCATTTAACACATTATCTTCACTCACACTGCCCGCTTGTGTCCCGGTAATGCTCGCCGCATCATTCTCACCGGTAATGGTAATGGTTACTTGCCCAGTAGTGGTGTTTCCAGTACCATCAGTTACTGTATAAGTAAAAGTATCTGTAATATTTTCGCCCTGCGCTAGGCTATCAAATACTGGATTTGTTGAAGGATCATAAAAAAAAGTACCATCCGACAACATCGTCACCGGCATACCCTGAGTACTTGTGAAAGTACCAGCTGCTACTGTTATGCCACCAGATCCACTATCATTAGCAAGTACATTCCCTACCATGGGCGTACTTTCAGTTGTTGTAAATGTGTCAGCATTAGCAATGAGAGTGCTAGTTGTTGAGTTTGAGGAAGATGTTTCTGTGGATGTAGGTGCTGCTGCATCTTCTTCTCTATCATACAAGATTGGTGCTGTAGATATGAGATCACCAAAACCCACTGAGGACGGTAAAGGATTATTAAAAGCAATGCTTGCTGGAGAGTTTGCATCAATCTCACCTGATGACAAAAATATCTCGGAAGAAGATACCGTTCTAGGCGCAACCGTTGTTTCAAAGTCAGCAAGCGTATAAAGTTCCCCCGAAATATCGATTTGCTGACCAGTACCAATTTCAGCGGTGGCACCAAGTACATTAAGCAATTTTACAATAGTACCATCTGCAAAAACGATTGAAAGGTCGGGTTCGGCAGGAAGAACACCAATAATTTCACTTTGAATATCTAACTGTGCAGCAACGTTTTCAACATTGATTGCCCCGCCCAGAGCCNCCTTTACAGNTTCAGAGGACTGTTTACCATCTTGCCCAATGATTAAAACTTTCATTATAAACCCTTTTTGCTTTTAATCTCTTACTCAGCACAACTACAAGTATAATTGTATAATCATACCCTCGCTTAACTTCAGACAAATAATAATTTAATAAGTTCCAAAGCAATGATAACAAAACCCTTTACCGCAACTATAGTCCCAGAACACATCTAAAATAAACCTAAAACCCGCTATTTCTAAGTACCAATTAGTCTTTGACATTTGCTCTAGTGACTTTTTACTTACGAATAGAACCATAGACGACCGACCGGTTGCAGATAATGTATAGATGTATACGTGTGGATTACTGTAAAATAGTCAATATTTACTTTGAGTTAAAATTTAATTCAGTTGTGTTAATAACTGCTTAATGATAAGAGTTGGCTCATGTGTTAATTTACCGGTAAGATTAGAGGCTAATTTATTCATGATTATTTCTGGATCTTCGCCTGACTGTAGCAACCTAATAGCTTTATTAAGCTCAAATTGCTTTATTTCTTCTGCCGCATTCCTATAGTTATAAATCAGCTGATGGTGTTGTTTTATCTTTAATTTTTGCACACATTGGCTTAAGGCTTTGTTAATAATGACTTCTGCATCTTTAATCGCCTCTTTACGTTTATTCAAATTATTCGCAATAACTGCTTGTAAATCATCAAGATTATAAAGATATACACCTTCAAATTTTGCTACATCAGGATGTATATCTCGAGGCATCGCTAAATCAATAAAATACATCGGTCGCATTCTTTTTTTACTTAGTGACTTTTCAACTAAAAATTTGTCGATAATAAAATCTGCAGATGCCGTTGCACTAATAATAATATCAACTTGCCCTAGATAAAACTCAATATGTTCTAACGTAAATGCATTTCCCTGTTGTTTACCAATAAGCTTTTTTGCGCGTTCAATACTACGATTAAAAGCATAAGCGTTTTTAATTCCTAACTGCATTAACTNCTTTAAAACCTGTTCTATGGTATCACCAGCGCCAATTAACATCACATTTAACTGACTAAAATCTTCGTAAATAAGTTTAGCAAGGTTAATGGCAACCGCAGCAATAGACGTTGTTTCATGTCCAATAGTTGTTTGCGTTCTAACTTGCTTAACTGCAGAAAAAACCTGTTGAAAAACAGTATGTAACTGAGTTCCTAACATACCTAAATTTTTAGCAAATGTTACGGCTGCTTTCATTTGACCAAAAATTTGTGGCTCGCCAAAAACCATAGAATCTATGCCGGTAGATACACGTATGGCATGTAAGATAGCCTGCGCATCTTGGTGAATATACAAATGTGATGCAAACTCATCAAACGAAATTTGATGAAAAGCACATAACCATTCAACCAAACGTTGTGAAGATGGCATTACAACATACAATTCACATCGATTGCATGTTGCTAAAAATATTGCTTCTTTGCAATCTAAATCTTGCTTAAGTCGCTGTAAAAAGAAATCTTGTTTTTCTGGCACAATAGTCATCCGTTCCCGTAAAGCCACAGGTGCCGTTTTATGATTAATTCCACAAACAATAAAATTCATATGTATTAATTTTTTGCGCCAAAATTTTCAAACATGAACATAATAATTTAATTCTACTACTCTTCAAGATTTGACTATTTTAACAATAAATGCATAAAATCAACAGAGTCAGTTGCAAATGTGTTTTTTAAAGGAAAAAAATGCTAAAAAATAAATGGACTTTTTATCATATCTATAAAATAGTTGCTCCGTTACTCGCATTATTGCTCACTGCATGTGCCACAATGCCAGCCTCTAAATCTGCAAATAATCAAACAATCACTTGGACAAAAAGAGAAAGTCAGTTATTAACTTTAACTCATTGGCAAGCAAATGGCGCTATGAGTATTAAACAAAATAATAAAGCAACTAGCGCTTCACTCTATTGGACTCAACAAGGGCAGAACAATTATACCATTAATTTACAAGGCCCATTGGGAACAGGGGCTATGAAAATCACAGCACAACCGGGTAAAGTTACGCTACTGCAAGCTGATAAACAACCACAAAGTGCATCTACTGCAGAAGCTTTACTCAAGGCGCAAACTGGCTGGTATTTACCCATTAGCAATCTTTATTATTGGGTGCGCGGTTTACCTGTTCCTAACGTTCCTGCAAATAAAAAATATGATCAATATCACCACTTACAATCACTACAACAACAAGGTTGGTTAATTAATTATCAACGCTACACCGCAGTTAATAACTTAGATTTACCAAGTAAACTTATATTACAAAAAAAACCTTTTACTATTAAAATTATCATAAGTCAGTGGAAACCAAAATAATCTCAGGAATGAATACGAGTCTAAATTTTTTTTATTGTTACGGTTGACAGCCACGAAAAAAAATTAGAGAATAGGCGCCAGTTGTCAATGACAATTATTTTATATGCTTTATTAACTTGCTGAATGTAAAATCAAAGTTTATAATTACATTTCTCGTATTTGGGGTGTCGCCAAGCGGTAAGGCACAGGGTTTTGATCTCTGCATACCTAGGTTCGAATCCTAGCACCCCAGCCATCTACACAAAAACTGAGGATAGCAGCAGTGGCAAACATGATGGTTTTTAGCGGTAACGCTAACCCACAATTAGCTCAAAAGATTGCAAACCACCTTAAAGTTCAGCTTGGAAAAGCCGTTGTTGGACGTTTCAGCGATGGTGAAATTATGGTTGAAATTAAAGAAAACGTGCGCGGAAAAGATGTCTTTATTATCCAGCCAACTTGTGCGCCATCTAATGACAACCTAATGGAACTCATTATTATGGCTGATGCTTTGCGTAGAGCCTCAGCAACACGCATTACAGCTGTTGTTCCCTATTTTGGTTATGCAAGACAAGATAGGCGTGTTCGCTCAGCGCGTGTTCCTATTACAGCTAAAGTTGTTGCTGATATGATGTCATCCGTTGGCATTAATCGTCTTTTAACCGTTGATTTACATGCTGATCAAATTCAAGGCTTTTTTGATATGGCAGTTGATAATGTCTATGGTACACCTGTGATGTTAGATGACATTCAAAAACAACAGTTAAATGATTTGATGGTTGTTTCACCAGATGTTGGTGGTGTGGTTCGAGCAAGGGCAACCGCAAAATTATTACCAGGTTCTGATCTTTCTATTATTGATAAACGTCGTCAAGGTCCCAATCAATCACAAGTCATGCATATTATTGGTGACGTTAAAGGGCGCGACTGTTTATTAATTGATGACATAGTTGATACTGCAGGTACACTATGTTTAGCTGCGCAAGCACTAAAAGATCATGGTGCTGCAACTGTGCGCGCATACTGCACGCATCCTGTTTTATCAGGTCCAGCGCTCGAAAATGTTGAAACTTCCGTACTAGATGAATTAGTTGTAACTGACACAATTCCATTATCTGAGCAAGCACAGCTATCTAAAAAAATTAGACAGCTGTCATTAAGCCCCATGTTAGCTGAGTCAATCTATCGCGTGAGCGAGTCAGAATCGATTAGCTCAATGTTCTTAGAATAGTTATTACAAAATAGTACACTTTGGTGATTTATCGTGATGGTCATAATGATAATGATAATGATAATGTTCATCCAATGTGGTGCTGGTACCATTGCCTTTCTGCTCAGCAAAAATGCTATTTTTTATTAATGACTTGCTCTTGCTACCATCTGCATGAGATTTATGATATTGCTCAATTACAGAACGAATGAAAAATTGCCTAATGTTTTTTTTAAGGCTTTTTCCCTTATTTAGTGCTAAAGTATTGTTGTCTAATTGACTAGAGTTATTACTAATACTTAATACTTCTTCGCCATCGGACTTAACATACATCAGATGGAATTGCGCATTATATTTTTCTTTTTCTTTAAAGCCCACTATCTCAAAACTAATACAATCACTATTATTCTTGTTTTGAAAAGAAATTTCCAAATTACCATCAATCGAATAAGCATGCTTCTTAAAATTCTCTTTTAATAAAGAATTAAATTCATTAATAGCTTTCTCATCCCCTTTTAGGGCAATTTCATATCTGTTATTCATTGGTATTCTCATTTTATAGTTATAATTTTTATTAACGTAATATAATGTTTTTATAGGAAAACTCTTACGAAGCTTTCTTTATTACTTGCTCATTATACCTTAAATTTTTTTTCTGTGTAAAATTTAGACATAGTATTAATCCCTAATTGCTAGCAATTTTCTTCTAACCTCGTTATAATTGCGCTTCTCAACGCGATCCGGTCGCAGATCACGTTATTTTAAATACATTTTGGAGTATAAAAATGTCAGCAATTTTTGATTTATACGCAAAAACGCGTACAGATATCG
>PAMH01000003.1 GCA_002707205.1 Legionellales bacterium | reverse complement strand
TATTATAATAAAAAACAAATACTAACATCAGAGAAAATTATCTTTTATCGTGACTTAGGTTTATCTTTAAAAGAAATACAAATCATTCTTGACCAGCCATTATTGCAATGTATTGAAAGCCTAAAGTCTCATAAAATGGTATTGGAAGATAAGGTTATTAACACACAAGCGCTAATAAATAGACTTAATAAGTCTGTTGAGAAATTAGAATATGAACAAGCGTTTGATACAAATGCCCTGTATCGAGGATTTGCACTTGAAGATTTATCTTATTATGACCAAATTGCCATTGATTCATTAGGAAAAATTGGGATAGATTTAATTTTTCGCAGAGAAAAAAATACCGAGGATTGGACTGATAGTTGTTGGCATGAATTTTCTTTTCAGTGGCATTGTTTGTTGAAAAAAATAGGTGAGGATATAAGCAAAACCATCCACATAAAAACCAAGAAAAATTTATATTATATGCAGCAATGGTATAATTTTTTTGATAAACTGTAAAACTGTCATTACCGAGGGAAACTGTCGGACTAATTACCGAGCGATTTTGTCGTAGTATGCTACCATTCAATTGCTACTGTATCAAACTTTATCAACGACTTATTTCTATTGATTTCGCTTTAAATAGCCGTAAAGCATTGGTATGGATATTCTCTCGAACCCAGATGTTTCGCACGCCACTAGCGCTAAGGTCAATATTGTATTCGACTTTTAGTTGTGCAGACACTTGTGCTTGACCTAAGTGAGGATTATCAAGAGAAAAACTGATGACAGTTTTTTCAATGTCTTTCGCTGTTCGATTTTTATGATGATTTTTTCCACTAAAAGTACGTTTTAGCGCTAAAGAACCTTTTTCTTTGAGTAAGCGTCTATTCTTGTAAATAGTTTCACGAGAACAACCGCTGATACGAGCAGCCTCAGTGACATTACCTAATTTATCTGCCAAAGCGATTGCATCAAGTTTTTTCTGGATTTCTAAATCATATAATGAAGGTTTTGTTGGCTCAACAACTTCGGTAATATCTAATTGGCGACCTGCAAAATGTGCAGTAAAATTATCATGATCGCGTTTGCGTATCTCGATTTCTTGTTTGGCAATGGAATGTTTTAACTGAGATTTTATCTGATAAAATTTGTTTCCAAAACTGAACGTATGATCATTGCGTATTTTACGATATTCTTTTTGTATACAGACATCATCCAGCTTAATGTGGCTAGGGACGGGCGTAAACTCTGAGAGGGTATTTCGTGGATTGACAATCATAGATTTATTCCAAAAATTGGGAATAAATACGTTATGTAGATAGTCATTCGCAGCTTGCATATCAGTAATATTTTTTAAGCGTAACTCTGGGACAAGACGATCTTGAAAAGTATCGAATGCGCGCTCAATACGACCTTTACCTTGGGGAGAGTTAGCAAAGATAATTTCAATGCCAAGCTCCTCACAAGCTCTTTGCATTTGCGAAAAATGACACCGTTTGGGACCACCAAAGATACCTGCTTTATCAACATATAGTGTTTTAAACAAACCATGCTGTTGAATATAGGCCTGCATTACTTTTAAGCAGCCTTGAGTTGTTTCTGATTCAAAAAATTCAGCGTGAACTTCGCTAGTAGCATCATCAATCATGGCAATCAAACAGGATTTTTTATTGCCAAACCAACGATGGGGACTGCCATCCATTTGCAACATTAAACCGGGTGACTCCATTCGCTCACGTCTTTTTCGAACTTGAGAACGTCTTTTTTTAGCGCGCTTTACATGATGAATTTGATGCGCCCACGTACGTAATGTTTCTCGTTTTATTTTAAGCCCTTCATTTAAAAACAATAACTCGGATAAATGCTGCAAATTAACATCATAATATTTTTCTTTAATCAAAGATTGGACTTTTATTTTTAAATCATTAGGCTTTTTATTAACCGGTACTTTACCTGTATTACCATGAACAACAAAAGCAATACCTACCTTTTGGTAATCAGCAAGATAACGTTCTATCGTTCTCCTAGAACAACTTAGAAGCTTAGCCGCGTTAATGATTGTAATTTTACCTTCACAAACCTTGGTAATAATATCAAGCGTTAATTGAGATTTTGAATCTAACATAATCATCCTTAGATATTCCCTCAAACATTAATTTAATGTTTTCAGAAAATCACTGATTAATTATGTCCGTCAATTTCCCTTGGTAATTAGTGAGTGCGACAAAGTCGCTTGGTAATTAATATACGACAAAATCGCTCGGTGTTAACATGATAAACTATACCAACCAAGCCAGAAAGAATTTTTAGCTATTTGCCAACTTAATTTTACTCATCATGTATTTAAGCCGCAGTATAATCATTATCATCCTGACTTAATCAATTATTTGCAAAAAAGCTCAGCGCATTTTATTCAATCCTCGTTGTAGTTATGATTTTGTAAATTTGACTATGTTTAGCTATTTTAAATTCGCGTAATTAATTGTTGCGTATTATTTTCTAAAAAATTTTTTATCGCGTCTTGATAAAACTTAATAAAGCTATTTTCATTTAATATTTTTCTTAGTGCATCCTCATAAGTTTTATGTTGATATATATCGACAATATAATGAAGATCTGTATCTTTTACCCCGTATATTCTTTTTGCTTGACTAATAAAATTTTGTATTAAATTTTGCACTTTTATATCATCAAACAATATTTTTTGTTGAAACAACTTTGCTATTTCAATTCTATTTTGCTTTGCTGCATTGATATTATCCAACAGCTCATTTTCAGTATAATTACTAAAATTTTCTTTTCTTGTTGTTATCTATTGTTGACCCAATGACCCAATTGTTTCAATGATTGCCTCATCAAATGGTTGAAAATTTTTCTCTATTTCATGGTGAAGTTTTAAATTCATTAAATTCTCCGTAAAAGTTATACACAATTTTTATATTGAATGTCGAGTAAAATTCAGCATAAAGGCTGACGTAAGGTAAGGGTCAAGTGAAACATATTGTATTTATACGGTATTGAGATTTTAAATTTATGACATAGAATGACGCGAATAATTTATCTGAAAATACATATTAAGGAATCTTAATCATGGAACCTGATAGCGTACTCACAAAAAACACAACTATGGATATGGCAAATAAAAGGGTTGTAATTATCAGTGGCAGTCGAGGTATAGGCTATGGCTTTGTTGAATATTATCTAGAAAAGGGTGCTTATGTGATTACTTCATGCCGGAATTTAGATGCGGGTAATTCAGTACAATTAAAAACACTTTATGAAAAGTATAAAAAAAGTGGACAATTAAAGATTATCAATGAGATAGACATAACTGATGCAAATAAGCGTAAGATATTTGCAAGCAATATAAAAAACAATATCGATCTACTTATTTTAAGTGCAGGCATTAAAGGTTATTCGACACCAGGCATGAAGCCTCATGAACATACAACAGAAGAAATGAATCAAGCTTTTAAAGTAAATACTTTGGCACATACTGATTTAATTAACTTACTTTCTGATAAATTGCTTGAGGATAGTGCGGTTGTTGTTACAAGTTCTGGTGTGAGTAGTATTTTAGATAATGGCAGTGGCGGTTATCATCCTTACAGAGTTAGTAAGGTCATGATCAATCGGATTTTTGCATATTGGCGAAATTATTTTGACAGAAAAGCGGGAATGATTCATAGACCTAGATTGATAACCATCGCTCCAGGCTGGGTTAAAACCGATATGGGTGGTAATGATGCAAGGTTAAGCGTAAAAGAAAGTGTTACGGCGATGGCTGAAAAGATTAATCTGATAATAAAAAAGCAATGTGATGATAATCGATTAATACTTTATAATGGAGATTCGGTCGAGGCATATAAAAATACATTTGAATTAAATAACCAGTTAGTAAATTCTAGCATTAATTCAGTTAATGGGTTATTTAAAAAAATTGATACTAAAGAAGAAAAAGCTGTTGATGGTACTGGAAAAGTAGTTGTATTTATTAATCTGTTAAATGATATGCAAGATTATCATTACAAAATGATTGAGCAATATTTAAAAAATAATTTTAAAGTGCTGACGCATTGTATGAATGCTTTTGAAGAAAATGAAACATTGAAAAAATTACATAGTGATTATTCAGAAAGGCTTATTTATGTTGAAAAAATAAATCTTATATGTGATAGTGATCGCCAAGCTTTTATTAATATAATTAATAAAAGCCATTATATTGATAACATTGATTATCTTATTTTTAATACGTTAGAGAAAGATCAATTTACAGCATGTGATCTTAGTTTGTCTGACCCTATGACGGTAGACATTGATGCACTTAGTCAAGCATTTAATAGATATATTATTGTACCTGATGATATTATTCGCCAATTATTTAATTTCAAGCATCTTAGTCAAAATACAGCAGTTGTTTATATGAATTCCATACTGAGTAGTGTTAAAGCCTATAGATCCGACTATGGAAATTATACGAAAATAAGTGTTCAAACAGCAGCAAATATGATGATATATAATTGGCTTCATGAATTTTTATCATCTCAGTCAGAGCTAGATAATATAGATGTAATTAAAAACATCCCAATAGCTTTTGCTATTTGCCCAGATGCTAATACTAATGGGGCATCAGAAATTGAAGCACAAATAATAAACCAAGTAATAAAAACAATTGAAAAAATGAAAAATACTAAAAATGTTAATGGACTTTTAGATGCACAAGGTAAGTTAATAGAGACTTATAAAATGCCTCAAGCATTATCAACTCTTTTACAACAATTATCTCATGATAATCAAAAGAGTTATGCGCAGCCGAGACTGTAAAACTTTTATTTTGAAACAGAATTAACTATCAGAACTCGAGCCGTTTAATTTTGTTAATATTGGGATAGTGATAGTGCCGAGTATGTCCAAGACAGCAAATGTAAATAATAAACGATAATAAAGTTGATTAAGTTCAGCAAACTCTTGGTAGACAATGTATATTACCATTAAAGCAACAATTGTGATCATACAGGTTGTCACAATAAATACAATACGCGTTAATTTATGTGTAAATTTCGTCAGTAGTAATAACAATGAGATGTGAGCAAAAGCAACTGCCATGATACTCAAAGTTGCTGTTAACTTTCCTAGCCACCAATTAATTTTAAAAGGTTGCCCTGATTAAATCTATGTTAGACTTTTCACGGTTATTAATATTGCTTAGTGTCTGAATGATTTTCTCCTGAATAAATTCAATTTGATCTGTTGCATCATCAGCACTTTTAATGTGGGTAAATGATTCGTTTTTAAAAAATTGCTGAGTTGTTTGTAAGAACCCTAGCCGATAGCAGCTTATACCTATGTTATAAAAGCTATAATTAAAGTCTTCTTTGAGCGCGATAGGAACGGGAATAGCAAGGTAAACTTTTATTTCATCAGGCATTGTTTTTATAATTGCTCTCTACTAACATTTTGTGTAAAAATAACACAAAAAATCATACAATGCAAGATTGACAAGCTCGTTGGAAGTAGAATTAATAAATGGAAATAATAAGAATATTGTCGTAAATATTTTGTTATGCGGGACTGATGGGCAACTTGTATATTAATATGAGTCGCTACTAAGAAAAGAAGCTTTATCTTTTTCTAATCACACAGCGTAACAATGTATGAAGCTCAGCAATGGTTTGTACGTAATAATTTGCCGGCCATTGTTGTGTCTGCTGAATATTTTCAATATAACCATACAATGCCGCAATTGTCGTTAATCCTGCCGCTGTGCCGGCTTGCATATCCCGTTCGTGATCACCAATGTATAAACTAACCGTATTTTTTCTTTTTAGTGTTGCACAAGCATGTAAAATAGGTTCTGGATGGGGTTTGGCTTTACTTAACGTATCTGCACAAACTAAGGCTTTTGCTGTGTTGAAGATAGGGAAAATATCCAATAAAGGTAATGTTAATCGCGTAGATTTATTGGTAACAATTCCCCAAGGAATGCCCGCGAGATTAATTTCTTCCAGCATAGGCTCAACACCTGCAAATAAAGAACTATTTCGATGTTTAATATTTTCATAGTTGGAAAATAATTCTTGTTTTAATTGGGTTAAAATAGTTGCTTCTGGTAAATAGCCAAAACCAATTTCAATAAATTTAATTGCGCCTTCTCCAGTCAATGGACGAAACTGCGCCAAACTTAAGGTGGGTTGATTGTGCGAACGCAAAAGTTGATTACCTGCCTCAGCAATATCGATTGCGGAATCTAGCAAAGTACCGTCCAAATCGAATAAAATACAACCTGTTTTAGGGCAAAAATTAGTGGAAGCCACAGTCATTATTTAACATCCTTTTTGCAAACACATCAGATAATTAATATTGATTGCAGGCGTGATTTTTGCCGTTTTTTTCCATGGATTATAATCTAAACCTGAGAGATCTAAGAGTGATAAGCCTGCATCTCTCGCCCATCGTGATAATTCAGCGGGTTTTAAAAAGCGAGCATAATCATGGGTACCTTTAGGTAATAAACCTAAAAGGTATTCTGCCGCAACAACGCCGAATAAATAAGCTTTGGTCGTTCGATTGAGCGTCGATAAAAAAAGTTTGCCATTAGGCTTTAGCAATTGGCTCAACGTATTGATTAATGCTGCAGGATTTTCAATATGCTCCAAAAGTTCCATACATACGATTACATCATATAATTTGTTTTGTGTTTGTGCAAAATCGTGAATATCGGTTTGGAGATAGTCAATATTTAAATCATGTGCGTGGGCATGATTTTTGGCAATATCAATGGCTGAACCGGCTTGATCAATTCCGGTGACAATCCCACCTTCTTTTGCGAGGGCTTCACTTAAAATACCACCACCACAGCCAACATCAAGTACGCGCTGATTGATCAGTTTTGTTTGCTGTTTGATATACTGTATTCTGGCAGGGTTGATATGATGTAATGTTTTTAATTCACCATCTGGATTCCACCAAGCCTCTTTGAGCTGCTCAAATTTTTCTATCTCGCTTGTAACATTATGGTTTATTTGTGTCATTGAATTCACATTTTAAAGATCATTGTTTGTGAAGTTATTTTAACAGTGTGCAGCGACTGATGCCAATTATTCTGTCATTTTGACACAAGGCAGAGAGTATTTTCACACCATAAAACATGATATACTAACCCCCATATTTTTATTGATGGATCTGGTCTAAAAATGAGCGAATTAGCAAAAGAAATTACCCCGGTTACAATTGAGCACGAATTAAAGCAATCTTATCTTGATTATGCGATGAGTGTTATCGTTGGGCGTGCTTTGCCTGATGTACGTGATGGCTTAAAACCTGTACATAGACGCGTTTTGTATGCAATGCATGAGTTAGGTAATGACTGGAATAAGAGTTATAAAAAATCGGCAAGGGTTGTCGGTGATGTCATTGGTAAATATCATCCACATGGCGATACTGCAGTTTATGATACCATGGTACGTATGGCGCAGCCTTTCTCTATGCGTTATATGTTGGTTGATGGGCAAGGAAACTTTGGTTCAGTAGATGGTGACTCACCTGCAGCAATGCGTTATACCGAAGTACGTATGGCTAAAATTGCGCATAGCCTTCTAATTGACCTAGAAAAAGATACCGTTAACTTCATGCCGAACTATGATGGTACTGAAATGGCACCAACGGTTATGCCGACACGTATTCCTAACTTACTAGTTAATGGCTCATCGGGTATTGCTGTTGGTATGGCAACGAATATTCCTCCGCATAATTTAAATGAAATCATTGATGGCGTCTTGGCATTATTGTCACAGCCCGAAATGACCATTGATGATATTATGACATATATTCCAGGGCCTGATTTGCCCACAGCAGCATTAATCAATGGCCGAGCGGGTATTATTCAAGCCTATCGAACAGGGCGCGGACGTATTTACATGCGGGCAAAAACCTTTATTGAAACTGATGATAAAACAAGTCGTCAAACAATTGTTGTTTCTGAATTGCCTTACCAAGTTAATAAAGCGAAATTAATTGAAAAAATTGCCGAATTAGTTAAAGACAAGCGCATTGAGGGTATTTCTGCGTTGCGTGATGAGTCAGATAAAGATGGTATGCGTATTGTCATTGAAGTTAAACGCAATGAAAATGCCGAAGTTTTATTGAATAACCTTTATGCTCATACACAATTGCAATGTGTTTTTGGTATCAACATGGTGGCTTTAGTTGATGGACAGCCACGCTTATTAAATCTAAAAGAAATTTTAGAATGTTTTATTAAACATCGTCGTGAAGTCGTGACACGTCGAACCATATTTGAATTAGGCAAAGCAAAAGAACGTGCGCATCTGTTAGAAGGATTAGGGATTGCGTTAGTCAATATAGATGAAGTTGTCACCTTAATTAAAGAATCCTCATCGGCAGCAGAGGCAAAAGAAAAATTATTAGCAAGAGTTTGGAAAACTGGCAGCGTGGCACAAATGCTTGAACGCAGTGATTTGAGTATGACAAGGCCTGATTGGTTAACCGATGAGTTTGGTTTTAAATCAGACGGCTATCGATTATCTGCAGAGCAAGCACAGGCAATTTTAGAATTACGGTTACATCGTTTAACAGGGTTAGAGCAAGATAAAATTTATGCTGAATATCAAGCACTCATTGAAGCAATTCAAGCCTTATTAGAAATTTTAGCTAATCCCGAGCGCTTAAAAGCTGTGATAGAAGAAGAATTAATTGCCGTTAAGACAGAATTTGGTGATGTACGTAGAACTGAAATCTTACAATCCCAACAAGATTTACAAACTGAAGATTTAATTAATGAAGAAGAAGTGGTTGTGACTTTATCTAATCAAGGATATATCAAGTATCAGTCCTTAGATTTATATCAAGCACAACGTCGCGGTGGTCGCGGTAAATCAGCAACAAAAGTTAAAGATGAAGAATTTATCGAAACTTTACTCGTTGCAAATACACATGACACAATTCTTTGTTTTTCAGATAAAGGTAAAGTTTATTGGTTAAGGGTGTTTCAATTACCATTAGCGGGTAGAGGTTCTCGCGGTAAGCCGATTATCAATCTGTTATCCATGGATGCGGATGAAAAAATCAGTGCTATTTTACCAGTTAAATCTTATGATCCTGATAAATTTGTATTCATGGCGACACACAAAGGAACGGTTAAGAAAATTAGTTTAGAACAATTTTCTCGACCTAGAAATTCAGGCATTATTGCCTTAGCCCTAGATGAAGGCGATCATTTGGTTAGTGTCGCATTAACAGACGCGGATCAAGACGTTATGTTATTTTCCAATGCTGGTAAGGTCATTCGTTTTAAAGCAGATGCGGTCAGGGCAATGGGACGAACAGCAAGAGGGGTGAGAGGTATTAAGCTTACCGCGGATCAATATGTTATTTCGTTAGTCGTAGTTGCGCCTGAAGGTGCAATTTTAACGGCAACCGAGCAGGGATATGGTAAGCGTACGCTTGTTGATGAATATCGACAAACAGGACGAGGCGGCCAAGGGGTGATTTCTATTCAGGTCAATGAGCGTAATGGTCAAGTGGTTGGCGCATGTCAAGTCGTTGACAATGATGAAGTGATGTTAATTACTAATGGCGGCACAATGGTGCGCACGCGTGTCAATGAAATTTCTATTGTTGGTCGTAATACCCAAGGCGTAATATTAATTCGCCTAGACGAAGGAGAACAACTGGCTGGATTACAAGCGATTGCTGAAATTGATACACCTGCTGATGCCGAAGCGACGGATGAACAACCTTCTCCAGAAAATGAAACGGCGTCAAATGATGATTAAAGTCATTATCAATGTCTAAGCGATATCTTAATTTTAGTGCTGGGCCTGCAATGCTGCCTGAATCAGTATTGCAGCAAGTTCATCAAGCGATTTTTGATTGGGATGCTCAAGGCGTTTCTATTTTAGAAATAGGTCACAGAACCGAACGTTTTTATCAACTCATAAAACAGTGCCAGTTACATTTGCGTCAGTTACTTGAGATTCCAGAGACTCATGAAGTGTTATTTGTCCCCTCTGGTACGACTGCACACTTTGCCTATATGCCTCAAAATTTACTAGGTACTTATCAAAAAATTGATTATGTGGATACGGGTTATTGGTCACAAAAAGCCATTGCGCAAGCCAAGAAATATACACAAATAAATATTGTTGCGAGTGGAAAAAATGCAAGTTATCTAGCCATTCCAGATGAATCATCATGGCAGCTGAGTGAAAAAGCTGCATTTGTGCATTATGTGGATAACGAAACCGTTGATGGCGTTGAGTTTTCGTGGGTGCCTCATAGCCCTTATGCGCCTTTGGTTGCGGACATGACTTCAAGCTTATTATCAAAACCCATTGATATTGCTAAATTTGGTGCGATATATGCCGGCGCGCAAAAAAATTTAGGAATAGCGGGTATTTCTGTTGTGATCATGAATAAGCAATTATTATCACGTTCCACAGAGCAACTTCCTGATGTATTTAATTATCAAAAAATTGCGCAAGCTGACTCCTTATATAGCACACCAGCTATTTTTGCATGGTATGTTTTATCTTTAATGTTGGAATGGGCAATTGCCGCAGGTGGTGTCAATGCACTATATCAGCAAAATTTATTAAAAGCACAGCGACTCTATGATTATATTGATCAATCTGAGTTTTATGATAATCCGATTGATTCACGTTTTCGTTCAAGAATGAATGTTGTCTTGACACTCAATAAGTCTGAGCTTGAGGATGATTTTTTAATATCGGCAAAAAAGGCGGGAATCATTGGTTTAAAAGGACATCGGGCAAGAGGCGGAATTCGTGTAAGTTTATATAATACAATATCAATTGCTGATGTAGACAAACTCATTGATTTTATGGATACATTTGTAAAAACAGGTAGCTAAGGCTATGTCTAGTAAAAAAATTTTTCCTATGAATAATATCGCCGGTCAAATTACGGTACCGGGTGACAAATCAATCACACATCGAGCAATTTTATTAAGTGCTATCGCATCTGGTTGCTCAGAGATTACGAACTATGCCAATGGCAAAGACTGTTTATCTACGTTGCAATTAGTACAAGATTTAGGCGTCAACGTTGAACAGTCTTCTGAGCAATTACGCATTTATGGGGTTGGTAAGTATGGTTTAAAAAATCCTTTAAACGCGCTAGACTGCGGTAATTCAGGGACTACCATGCGATTGGCGATGGGCTTATTAAGTGGTGCTAATATTACGTGCAAACTAGTCGGCGATAGCTCTCTATCAACAAGGCCTATGATGCGTGTTGCTAGGCCATTACAACAAATGGGCGCACAAATCATCTTAAAAAACGCACAAACAGCGCCTGTGTCTATTCTGGAACAACAAAAACTTGAGGGTATTTGTTATCGAATGCCAATTGCCAGTGCACAAGTGAAGTCCGCTATATTATTGGCAGGCTTATATGCACAGACGCCAACTACGATAATAGAGTCCATTATTACACGAAATCATACAGAAACATTATTTTCTATGTTTGGCGTTACTTGTACGCATTCCAATAATCAAATTAATTTACCTATTACACAAGTATTGAAAGCGACAAATATTATTATTCCAGGTGATTTTTCATCAGCGGCATTTTGGCTTGTAGCAGGCCTTATTATTGAGAAATCATCACTCAATCTCATGCAGGTTGGGTTAAATCCAACACGTACAGGGCTATTACAAATATTACAATTGATGGGCGCTAATATTGAAATTGAAATGACGCATCAACATCCAGAGCCTGTGGGTAATATTTATGTTAGAACAAGCAAACTGAATAATATAACCATTCCAGCACATTTAATTTCTTTAGCAATCGATGAGTTTCCAATTTTATTTGTAGCTGCTGCTTATGCAAAAGGTACAACTGAAATTCGCGGATTAGCAGAATTACGGGTTAAAGAAACCGATCGTATATCTGCAATGGTAAATAATTTAACTGCGCTGGGCGTAAAAATTGTTGAACTGGATGATGGTGTTATTATAGAGGGGGGGGCAATTCGTGGTGGCACAGTAGATAGTTTTGGTGATCACCGTATTGCGATGGCAATGTGCATAGCTGGGTTAGTTGCAAATTCGCCAGTCACCATTACAAATATAGATGTAGTTAATATTTCGTATCCTAACTTTTTTAAAACATTAGACCGTTTAAAGCATGAATGTTGAACAAATACAACAATAAAAGTCTTTTTGGAACTTATTTTATTAAAAAATATATTATCATCGTTTATTAGATACAATAAATTTATAGCAAGTCAACTAGCATTTTATATATTCTTTGCTAGTTTTAATAAAAAACAGGAGTTGTTATGCTGGATGATGAAGCGGTTACCTTAGATATTAAATCAGAACCTGATCTGATTAGTTCAACAAAAAAAACACTTCTTGAGTATTTAAGAAAACATCATTTAGATACATCTCGGAATTTTATTGATTTAACACTTTTATCTAAGAACGAAACGTCTTTAATGGAAAAATATGTTACAGCAAAAACGCTTAGTGAACGTGATTTGAAACATTTAGATTTAGCTATTGAACGTAAAGAAAAAATGAAATCAGTAGTCCCTTTAATAGAAGCTCTAATTCATTTAGTAGTTGAGACTTTAATAGAAGTTGGTAGTAATGATGAAAATATGAGTAAGTTAGTTTTTTTGTTAGAGAAGCCAACGTCTATGAACTTAAGTGATTTTCATAATAAATATATTGATGAAGATAATTTATATGCAGTTTTAAGTCAAGCCTATTCAAAAGATTTTCTGCGTGAAATAGAGAGTAGTTTAAGGCAAAGAATAAAAATATTTAGTGATAAAATGAAACCAATTGTTCAAAATTAGTNTAACTAATTTGAATAGAGACATTAAGTTCTCATCTGAAAGAAAAGAATTGATAAAGCTTAACTTTATGGATAGTTCCGACTTGGCTGAAGAAATAAAAGCACAATTTAAACAAGTTGTGCCAATTGGAGATTGGCTTAATACAATAGAAAAATGTTTTAGGGAGAATATTTTTCCGCGTATTAACAATATAAGTAATGAATTAATCAACACTAGCGATAAGTATTATAATTTTTTTAAATGTTTAGTTTTGATTAAAACTCATGACAATGAAGCCTATAATAAATTATTGGAGAAAATTAAAGAAAAAGATATTAATAATGGTTTACATGAAGCAATAGAAGTTTTGCTTAATCTTCATAAAACAAAAAAAACTTCAAAGATAAAATTAAATTTCTTGAAAATATCCAAAAAACCAATTTCTGAGTCAAAAAAAACTGTAATTCCAAAGCAATTGATATTACTTTTTAAGGGGGTTGAAGATCATTCACAGTATAAAATTTATAAAAACAATATTTTTGCTAAATTTAGTGATTTGCAAATGGCATTCATGAATAGTTTTAATGTTCATGATAAAATAACACATGTTAATAAGGATTGGATTAAATCTTTTGACATACAGTCATTAGCCAAAATACTTGATGAATTTTACTTAGCGTATTCACATGAAAATATTATAGAGCTCATTTGTTATTGGTTTGATAGTATTTTAATTAGAGATATACCAGAATTAAAATATTTATCAGAGTATAAAAAGTGCGCTGATCTTATAAAAGATTTCTCGGATGATAAATCAAGTCAATTAATTAATGAATTAAAAGATAAAATGGTTTTTTTTCGAGGAGAAAAAAAACCGGGAAAAAAAGTTAAAGTTAATAAAGTAAGTTTCTTTAATCAAAAACAAGTGATTAAAGATAGCGAAGATGATGGAAACACTAACTCACATAATTACAGGAGCCCCACCAATTAAATTAAAAAGAAATCTGAACTTTTTTTAAAAATTAAACTACACTCTTTATTAATAGCATTAATAAATATTTATAACATTAGGAAGTTAGATAGCATTGCAATAGGACTTAGCTTCAGTGAGAGAGGTTTGTTATGGTTTATTGGCAATTAGAAGAGTTTCATTCGATTATGCATGCTACTATAGCTAAGAATATTGCATTGCGTGAACAATCAAAATTAATTATTTATAATAAAACGGAATCACTTTTGCCTATTAATGAGTTAACCAGGAAAAAACAAAAACAATTATATGATTTACAGAGCGATAAACACTCTAAATTATCTAAAATTATAAATATAATTGTTTATAATTTTGACTTAAGTTGGTTGGACAAGGATGAGCAGCAAGATAATAAAAAACAGCATAATATGTTACGGAAAAAATTAAGAGAAGCACTAGTTTCTTTTATCAGCATAGATAATGTTAATAAATTAATAATTCCTGTAGAAATTATTTCTTTGTTAAAAATAAATAATCCCAAATGTTATGATCAGCTAATGCTTAGCATAACAAAGATAAATAAAATTGAGAAAGATATTTTGTGTTTAACTGAAAAGGATATAAGCCCAGTTGTACCTTCTCAATATTATAATCTGAGTGAATTACTAGAAGAGTATTGTAATCAATATGTACATGTAAAACCGGCGACTGAAAATGCCCAAGAGCAAATGATAAAAACAATCACTGATTCTTTTAAGGCAGCCCATGGGCTAAAATCGAATCAAGGGCAGATATTATATGTTAAAAAAGATAGCTTTAATCAATATATTCAAAGTCTGAAAAGTAAGCAAAAAAAAGAGTGTCGAAAAATTAATAGTTTTTTCTATTATTCAAAACAACATGTAACAAATCCTCAAGATATTAAACATATAAAAAAACATCAAGTCTAAACTGTACTTACCTTAACATTTAACTTTTCTTAATTGAATATCCAAAAACCTCCATACTTGGTAAGAGGGCTTAGTGGATTGTGAGTGAGAGTAGCAAGTTTTGTTAAGTAAAAAACTATACTTTGTTTAAATATAAAGGTTGATAGTCTTTATTAAGTGAAGACTTTTCTTCATCAGCCTGTTGAGTGCCCCGGATTTTACCAACTTGGTAAATGCCAATCATCGTAATAATAGTAGCAGCAGGGATAGCTATTGTATTAGTAGCTAAAAATAAATTTTGTGTGTCTAAAAAAGTCTCTAACATATCAATAATGGTTGTTAAGCTCAAATCTGTTGAGAGTCTATAAATAATTTTGTGTAAACGTATAGTCAGGTACACTAGGTTAACGATAGGAGAACCTGATTATGGCAGTAA
>PAMH01000002.1 GCA_002707205.1 Legionellales bacterium | reverse complement strand
TTCCTAGGGAATATATACCTGCTGTAGACAAGGGTGTTCAAGAGCAAATGGAAAATGGTGTTCTTGCTGGGTATCCTGTTATTGATGTTAAAGTAACCTTGTTCGATGGTTCTTATCATGATGTTGACTCAAGTGAGATGGCCTTTAAACTTGCTGGTTCACGTTGTTTTAGACAAGGCGCACTTAATGCTAAGCCAGCATTACTTGAACCTATCATGAAAGTTGAGGTTACAACACCTGAAGATTATATGGGTGATGTAATGGGTGATCTGAATAGACGTCGTGGTATCCTTCAAGGCATGGATGATACTGCTGCTGGAAAATCAGTGAAAGCCGAAGTTCCACTTGCTGAAATGTTTGGGTATGCAACATCATTACGTTCTATGACACAAGGTCGTGCAACTTATAGTATGGAGTTTGCTAAATACAACGAAGCGCCAAGTTCAATAGCAGAAGAAGTTGCTAGTAAATTTAATGGCAAAATTGAAGATTAATATAGGGGTTATATAGTGGCTAAGAGTAAATATGAACGAAATAAACCGCATGTTAACGTAGGTACGATCGGTCACGTTGACCATGGTAAGACGACGTTGACGGCGGCGTTAACAAAGACATTTAGTAAAGATTTCGTATCTTATGAAAATATTGATAAAGCGCCAGAAGAAAGAGCGCGAGGAATTACGATATCTACAGCACACGTTGAATATGAATCAGAAACACGTCATTATGCACACGTAGACTGTCCAGGACACGCGGATTATGTCAAGAACATGATTACAGGTGCAGCGCAGATGGATGGAGCGATATTGGTAGTATCAGCAGCTGATGGCCCTATGCCGCAAACGCGCGAGCATATATTGTTAGCTAAACAGGTAGGTGTTCCATATATAGTTGTATTCATGAACAAAGCGGATATGGTAGATGATGCTGAGTTATTAGAATTAGTTGAAATGGAAATTAGAGACTTATTAAGCAAGTATGATTTTCCTGGAGATGATACCCCGTTAGTAGTTGGTTCTGCGTTGAAAGCGTTGGAAGGAGACACGAGTGATATAGGTGTACCAGCGATTGAAAAACTTATCGAAGCGATGGATAGTTATATACCTGAGCCAGAGCGAGATATTGATAAGTCATTCTTAATGCCAATTGAAGATGTATTCTCAATTTCTGGTCGAGGCACGGTAGTAACAGGCCGAATTGAAGCGGGTATTGTCAAAGTTGGTGAAGAGATTGAAATTGTAGGAATTAAGCCAACGACAAAAACGACATGTACTGGCGTTGAGATGTTCCGTAAATTATTAGACGAAGGTCGAGCTGGAGATAACGTTGGTGTGTTATTACGTGGTACTAAGCGAGATGAAGTTGAGCGAGGCCAAGTATTAGCGAAGCCGGGTTCAATTACGCCACATACGAAGTTTGAAGCTGAGATATATGTATTGACAAAAGATGAAGGTGGTAGACATACGCCATTTTTCAAAGGATACAAGCCACAGTTTTATTTCAGAACGACAGACGTGACAGGTGAAGTTATCTTACCAGAAGGCGTGGAAATGATAATGCCAGGAGATAACGTTAAGATAAACGTTGCATTGATCGCACCAATTGCGATGAATGAAGGTTTACGCTTTGCCGTTCGTGAAGGTGGCCGTACAGTAGGTGCGGGTGTTGTTTCTAAAATTGTTGAGTAATAGTAGTCATGACTAAAACACAAAGAATACGTATACGTTTAAAATCATTCGATCATCAATTGATTGAGCAGTCTGCTAAACAGATTGTTGATACAGCGAAAAGAACAGGCGCACAATTGCGTGGACCCATTCCATTGCCAACAAGAATTGAGCGTTATACTGTTTTGATTTCTCCACATGTAAACAAAGATGCTCGCGATCAGTATGAGATTCGTACGCATAAACGTTTATTAGATATCGTAGATCCTACTGATAAAACAGTAGATGCGTTAATGAAGCTTGATTTAGCTTCGGGTGTTGATGTGCAAATAAGCATCGATAGTATAGAGTAAGTATGAACTTGATTGATTATCATCAATCAAGCTCCAATGCAAAGAGGTATAAAATGTCAATCGGATTAGTCGGCAAAAAAATTGGCATGACTCAGATTTTTATTGAGTCAGGCGAATCAATTCCCGTTACTGTTATTGAAGCAACACCAAATCGTGTTGTTACTCATAGAACAGAAGAAAATCATGGCTATACAGCAGTTCAAGTTACAATGGGTGAATGTAAAGCAAACCGAGTTACTAAGTCGCTTGCGGGTCACTATGCTAAGTCTGACGTAGCAGCGGGTAAAATCTTAAAAGAGTTTCGTCTAGAAAGTGCTCATGATTTAGAAAAATATGCCGTTGGAAATGAAATTACAGTTGAAATATTTGAAGCTGAGCAACTTGTTGATGTAACAGGTATAAGCAAAGGTAAAGGTTTTGCTGGTACCATTAAACGTCACAACTTCAGAGGCCAAGATAACACGCATGGTAACTCATTATCACATAGAGCGCCTGGTTCTATCGGCCAAAACCAAAGTCCTGGTCGCGTATTCAAAGGCAAAAAAATGTCTGGTCAAATGGGTAATAAGCAAATTACAGTACAAAATCAAAAAGTTGTACGTGTAGATTTAGAAAAAAATCTCATTTTAATTAAAGGTGTTGTTCCAGGTGCGCCAGGTTCTAATGTTATCATTCGGCCTGCTGTGAAAAGTAAAGCATCAGAGGAGAGTAAATAATGCAAGTGCAATTAACTGTTCCAGGTCCTGCTCTTGAGGGTTCTGTTGATGTTTCTGATTCAGTATTTGGTCAAGCATACAATGAGTCATTAGTACACCAAGTTGTAACTGCATACTTTGCAGAAGCAAGACAAGGTACTAGAGCTCAAAAAACACGAGCGCAAGTTAGTGGTGGTGGTAAAAAACCATGGAAACAAAAGGGAACTGGTCGTGCGCGTGCTGGTTCTACACGAAGCCCAATTTGGGTTGGTGGTGGTAGAGCACACCCAGCTTCACCTAATGAGAACTTTAGTCAGAAAGTCAATAAAAAAATGTATCGTGGAGCGATGTGTTCTATTCTATCTGAGCTAATTCGTCAAGAACGATTAATTATTGTCGAGAATTTTTCAGTTGAAGAAGCAAAAACTAAAGTTTTAATTAATAAGTTAAAAGACTTCAACTTAACTGATGCATTAATCGTCACTGATGCGATTGATGATGCTTTGTTTTTAGCTTCACGTAATCTGTATCATATACATGTGCAAGAAGCGATAACAGTTGACCCAGTAAGCTTAATTGGTTTTGAGAAAGTTGTGGTAACTGTCTCTGGGTTAAAACAACTAGAGGAGCGATTCGCATGATAGATGATAGATTATTACAAGTTCTTCTTTCACCACATGTTTCTGAAAAGAGTACACTTGTTGGAGAAGCAAATCAACAAATCGTATTTAAAGTTGTTAGAAATGCAACCAAGCAAGAGATTAAAGCTGCCGTTGAAAAATTATTTAATGTTGCAGTTTCATCAGTGCAAGTGACAAATGTAAAACCAAAAGTTAAACGTTTTGGTCAGAGGTTAGGTAAACGAAAAGCTTGGAAGAAAGCTTACGTAAGTTTACAAGAAGGGCATGATATTGATTTTGCCAACAAACTAGCAGAATAGAAGAAGGTATACAGGTATGGCTGTACAAAAGTTAAAACCCACATCAGCGGGTCGTCGACATAAAGTTAAGGTAGTCAGAAAGCTTCATAAAGGTAAGCCAAATAAAAAGCTGCTAAGTGCTTTGAAAAAAAGCGGCGGTAGAAATAACCTAGGTAGAATTACGACTAGACATGTTGGTGGTGGACACAAGCGCCGGTATCGTGTAATAGATTTCAAACGTACAAAGTTTGATATTCCTGCACGTGTAGAGACAATTGAATATGATCCAAACCGAAGTGCTAATATTGCATTGATCGTTTATAACGATGGTGAAAGACGTTATATTATCGCACCTCGTCATTTGGCAGTAGGTGATATATTAATGTCTGGTGAGCAAGCGCCAATTAAAACAGGTAATGCGTTACCATTACAAAATATACCTTTAGGTACAGTTGTACATTGTGTTGAGATGAAGCCTGGTAAAGGTGCACAGTTAGTTAGAAGTGCGGGCGCTTCAGCTCAGATCTTAGCAAGAGAAGGAAACTATGTTACTATTCGTTTGCGTTCAGGTGAGATGCGTAAAATACATGCAACTTGCATGGCAACTATTGGCGAAGTTAGCAATGGTGAACATAGCTTAACAACCTATGGTAAAGCAGGCGCTAAACGATGGAAAGGTGTTCGACCAACAGTCCGTGGTGTCGCAATGAACCCAGTTGATCACCCTATGGGTGGTGGTGAAGGCCGTTCATCAGGTGGTCGTCACCCATGTTCGCCTTGGGGACAAGCTTCTAAAGGTAAGCGAACACGAAGCAAGAAGAAGCCTAGTGATAAGTATATTGTGCGTCGTCGCAACAAGGGTAAACACTAAATTTAAGTTAAGAGGGTATAGTCGTGCCTAGATCGATTAAAAAAGGTCCTTATATTTGTTATAAGTTAATGAAAAAAGTTGAGCAAGCGCTAGAAACTGGCGCAAAAAAACCAATTAAGACGTGGTCTCGCGCATCAACTATTATTCCTGATATGGTTTCATTAACAATTGCAGTACATAATGGCAAAGTTTTTGTTCCTATTTATGTTTCTGCGGAAATGGTTGGACATAAATTAGGTGAATTTGCACCAACTCGTTCTTTTAGAGAACATGCAGGCGATAGAAAGTCTAAATAATTTTAAGTGAGGTATATGATGGAAGTCGAAGCAAAATTAAAATTTGCACGTATTTCTCCTCAGAAAGCGAGGCTAGTTGCGGATCAAATTAGAGGTTTACCAGTTGATAAAGCTATATCTCTACTTGATTTTAGTGTGAAAAAAGCTGCAGTTCTGTTGAAAGGCGTGTTAAATTCGGCAATAGCGAATGCTGAAAATAATTTCGGTGCTGATATTGACGAATTATGTGTGTCAACTGTCTTTGTTGATGAAGGTCCTACGATTAAACGTATTCGACCTAGAGCAAAAGGTCGTGCAGATCGTATTTTAAAACGTACGAGCCATATAACAGTTATGGTATCGGATAGTAGGAGTTAATTGATATGGGGCAAAAGACTAACCCAACTGGCATACGTTTAGGTATTACAACTGAAAGCGCATCAAAATGGTATGCTGGTTCAGATTATGCAGATAAATTGCATGCAGATTTAAGAGTAAGAGAATATATTGCACGCGAGCTTGAAGGTGCGCAAGTTTCTCGTGTTGAAATTGAACGACCTGCAAAAACTGCAAAAATAACCATTCATACAGCTCGTGCTGGTGTTATTATTGGTCAAAAAGGTCAAGGTGTTGAAAATCTTAGACAAAAACTCAGTAGTTTAATGGATACCCCTGTTAATCTTAATATTACAGAAGTGAGAAAGCCTGAGTTAAGCGCGAAACTGGTTGCAGAACAAGTTGCAAAACAACTTGAACAGCGTGTTATGTTTAGACGTGCAATGAAAAGAGCGGTAACAAATGCTTTAAGAGCAGGCGCTCAAGGTGTAAAAGTTTGTGTTGGTGGTCGTTTGGGCGGTGCTGAAATTGCTCGTTCTGAATGGTATCGAGAAGGGCGTGTTCCGCTTCATACTTTTAGAGCCGATATTGACTATAATACTGCTGAAGCGCACACAACGTTTGGTGTAATCGGCGTTAAAGTTTGGATCTTTAAAGGCGAAAAAATTGGTAAAGGTGTTTCTACTGAAAATGAAGAAGCGCCAAAAGAAAAGAAAAAGAAATCTTAAGTAGTTAGAGTGGGAGACTACTAAAATGTTACAACCGAAAAAGAATTTTGGAAAAAGACAAAAGCGAAAAGGTAAGAATCGCGGTTTGGCTCAACGGGGTAATAAAGTAAGCTTCGGTACTTTTGGATTAAAGTGTGTTGCAACTGGAGAAATTACTGCGCGTCAGATTGAAGCTGCACGAAGAGCAATGACTAGACACATTAAACGTGGTGGTAAAATCTGGATTCGTATATTTCCTGATGTACCAAGAACCAAAAAGCCATTGGAAGTTAGGCAAGGTAAAGGTAAAGGTAGTATTGAGTACTGGTGTGCATTAGTGCAACCTGGTCGTGTACTTTTTGAAATGGAAGGGGTATCTGAAGAGTTAGCAAGAGAAGCATTTAAATTGGCATCAGCTAAACTTCCGGTTAAAACAATTTTTGTGACTGAAACGGTGATGTAATGAAAGTAAGCGATTTAAAAAATAAATCAGAAGCCGAACTGCAACAAGAGATAACATCTCTTTTAAAAGAACAGTTTAATCTACGTATGCAGCGTGGTTCTGGTCAACCTATCAAAAGCCATCGTTTTAAAGAAATTCGTAAGATGGTTGCAAGAATCAAAACTATTTTGCATACGCAAAAAATAGAAAATAATTAATCAATAGGTGGTTTTATATGTCTGCTGAAGGAAAAGTAAAACGTAGTTTGACAGGTACAGTTGTCAGCAACAAAGGTGAAAAAACAGTTGTTGTGGAAGTTACTCGAAAAGTACGTCATCGCATTTACAAAAAATATATAACAAAAAGCAAAAAGTTTCATGCACATGATGAAGCTAATACATGCAACATTGGTGATATCGTTAAAATCGTAGAAAGTAAGCCTATTTCAAAGCTAAAAACTTGGGTTTTAGATACGGTTATAGAGAAAACTAAATAAAGACTTTTTTTCTCGTTAATACAATGATATAATTTCGCCCCTTTGGGGTATAAATTGAACAAATAAGCGTTTTTGATGCGCAATAAGTTTACGAGTTGGTTGGAGTAACCCATGATTCAGATGCAAACAGTAGCCGATGTGGCTGACAACAGCGGTGCAAAAAAAGTACAGTGCATCAAAGTTAAAAAAGGTAGATATGCCAAAATTGGTGACGTTATCAAGGTTAGTATTAAAGAAGCTATGCCAAGAGGTAAGGTTAAAAAAGGCGATGTATATGACGCTGTTGTGGTTCGAACAAGAAAGGGCGTAAGACGAGCAGATGGTTCAGTCATTCGTTTTGACAGAAATGCAGTTGTATTATTAAATTCACAGTTACAGCCATTTGCGACACGAATTTTTGGACCAGTAACAAGAGAATTACGTACTGCTGCATATATGAAAATTATTTCATTAGCTCCTGAAGTTTTATAAAGAGAGAAGGCTATGGCGACGCAAAAAATTAAAGTGGGCGATGAAGTAATCGCTCTAGCAGGTAAAGATAAAGGCCGTACTGGCAATGTGAAAAAGCTTATAAAAGACAAGAACCGTAAAGTCATCAAAGTACTTGTTGAAGGTATTAACATGATGAAAAAACATGTTAGACCTAATCCAGAGCTTGGTGAAAAAGGCGGTGTTGTAAGCATGGAGGCAGCCTTAGATGTCTCTAATGTGGCTGTTTATAATCCTGTAGCCAAAAAAGGTGATCGTATTGGGATTAAAACACTTGAAGATGGTAAGAAAGTAAGATACTTCAAGTCTAATGGTGAGATCGTTGATATCTAAGTTATAGTTGGGTCAGAAAATGTCAAAATTAAAAGAGTATTACGAAACTAAGATTGTAAAAGAGCTGATTAGTAAGTTTAATTACAAATCTTCTATGCAAGCGCCTAAAATTACTAAAATCACCTTGAATATGGGTGTGGGTGAAGCAGTAACAGATAAAAAAATATTAACCAAAGCTATGGAAGAACTCACTGCTATAGCAGGTCAAAAAGCAGTTCCTACTGTTGCACGAAATTCGATTGCTGGTTTTAAAATCCGTGAAGGATGGCCAATTGGATGCAAAGTGACTTTACGCAAAGAACGTATGTATGAATTTTTACAGCGTTTAATTGATATTTCTTTGCCACGTGTAAGAGACTTTAGGGGTTTAAATCCCAGATCTTTTGATGGTCAAGGTAATTACAGTCTTGGAATCAAAGAGCAAATTGTGTTTCCTGAGATTGATTTTGATAAGGTTGATGCAATTCGAGGTTTGGATATCGTTATTACAACCTCTGCAAAAAGTGATGATGAAGGCCGTGCGCTTTTATCAGCATTTAATTTCCCATTCAAAGACATGGAGAAGAATTAATGGCTAAGAAATCAGTACGCCAATGTGAATTAAAAAAACAGCGTTTAGAAGAAAAATATCGTGCAAAATATCAAGCAATTAAAAATGATTTAGGTGCTTGTTACGCTGCATTAGAGAACGGTACTGGAAATGAAGAAGAAGTTTTTGCAAAGATTGATGCACTTCAGCAACAGCTACAACAAATTCCACGAAATGCAACTAAGAAACGCAAACGTAATCGCTGTGAATTAACAGGACGTCCGCGTGGCTTCTACAGGAAGTTTAAGTTGAGCCGTAATATGTTGCGAAAACTTGCTATGGCAGGTTTAATTCCCGGCCTTAGAAAGGCAAGTTGGTAATTTTTTATTTGGAGTAATCTTTCATGAGTATGCAAGACCCTTTGTCTGATATGCTGACAAGAATTCGTAATGCACAAGCAGTAAAAAAAGTCAGTGTTGAAATGCCTTTATCAAAAGTAAAATTAGCAGTAGCTAATGTATTAAAAGATGAAGGTTATATTACTGATGTTAAAGTTGAAAGTGGTGATAAATCTAAGCTCATCATAATTTTGAAATATCAAGATGGTAAGCCTGTCATTGAAAAGCTACAAAGAGCTAGTCGTCCTGGGCTGCGTAATTATAGCTCAGTTGAAGATTTGCCAACAGTATTAGGCGGTTTGGGTGTGGCTGTAATTTCTACATCTAAAGGTGTAATGAGTGATAAAAAAGCTAGGCAACAAAATGTTGGTGGCGAAGTTTTATGTTTAGTTTGGTAAGGAGCAAATAATGGCATCTCGAGTTGCAAGAAAACCGATTGAGCTCCCAAAAGGCGTAGAAGTAAGTTTTAATGATAAAAATATTCATGTCAAAGGCTCTAAAGGCGCTTTAGATTTAAAAATACACGATGCAGTTAATGTTGATTTGAATGATAATCTTTTAACATTTACGCCAGTTGAGTCAATGGATAATAGCGATGCGTTATCAGGGACAATGCGCGCAATCGTAAATAATATGGTTACAGGTGTTAGTCAAGGTTATGAAATTAAATTGATTCTTATCGGTGTAGGTTATCGTGCGCAAGTAAGTGGCAAGGTTTTGAATCTTACTTTGGGTTTTTCACATCCTGTAAACTTTCCTATTCCTGAGGGAATAACAATTGAAACCCCTTCTCAAACAGAAGTTGTTGTTAAGGGCGTTGACAAACAGTTGGTTGGTGAAACGGCTGCAAAAATTAGACGATATCGTCCACCAGAACCTTATAAAGGTAAAGGAATACGTTATCATGATGAGAATGTTCAACGTAAAGAGACTAAGAAAAAGTAGTAGGGTATAGAAATGGCTGTAAAAAAGTTTCATAAATCTGCAACAGCAAAGAAAAAAGTTGCAAGAGTTAGACGTGCAAAACGTTCAAGAATGCATATTAGAAATTTGCAAACTAAAAGCCCTGACTTGATTCGTTTAACTGTGTCAAGAAGTAATAATCACATTTCTGCACAGTTGTTAAAGTATGATGCATTGAAAGCAGAAACAACTGTTATCGCAAGTGCAACGACAAAAGATAAAACGATTAAGTCTCAATGTAAGCATACAGGTAATGCTGAAGCTGCAAAGTTAGTGGGTAAAAGCATTGCAGAAAAAGCAAAATTGAATAATGTTCAAACCGTTGCTTTTGATCGTTCGGGTTATATTTATCACGGTCGTATTGCTGCGCTAGCTGATGCTGCACGTGAAGGCGGTCTTGAATTTTAAAGGGTAGGTTATAATGTCAAGTTTTAGTATAGAAACAAAATCAGATGGTATCAGAGAAGCTTTAGTTGAAGTTAACCGCGTTTCAAAAACCGTAAAAGGTGGACGACGTATGTCATTCTCAGCTTACGTTGTTGTTGGTGATGCAAAAGCTAAAAAGGTTGGCTTTGGACATGGTAAAGCGATTGAAGTTCCAGTTGCTATTCAGAAGGCAATGGAGAATGCAAGAAGAAACATGGTTAAAGTTAACATCGATGGCGATACAATTTATCATCCAGTAGAAACTAAATTTAGAGCAACAAAAGTTGTTATTATGCCGGCTTCTGAGGGTACAGGTATTATTGCAGGTGCGGCTATGCGTTCTGTTTTTGAAGTGCTTGGTGTTAAGAATATTCTGGCGAAAGTAATGGGCTCTGCAAACTCAATTAATGTTGTTCAAGCAACTGTGAATGCATTAAAACTGGTTAAAACACCTGAAGAGGTTGCACGTAAGCGTGGTAAAACTGTAGAAGAAATAGTAGGTTAATCATGGCTGATAAAATCAAAGTAACGTTAGTAAAAAGCTTGTGTAAAAAGTCAAAAAATCAAAAAGCTTGTGCGCAAGGTTTAGGATTAAAAAAAATGCACCAAACGGTAGAGGTGGAAGATACCCCTAGTGTTCGTGGAATGATTAATAAAATTATATTTATGCTTAAGGTTGAGGGTTAAAAATGCGTTTAAATACATTAAAACCAGGCGAAAATGCAAAAAAGAAAAAAGTCCGAGTAGGTAGAGGTTGGAGCTCTGGTTGCGGTAAGACCTGTGGTAAAGGTGTTAAAGGACAAAAGGCGAGAGGTTCAGGTAAAGTAGCTATCGGGTTTGAAGGTGGTCAAATGCCGTTTCATCGTCGTGTGCCAAAATCAGGTTTCACATCAAGAAAAGCAATGACACGCGCTGAAGTTAGATTGTCAGAGTTGAATAAATTATATGTTGATGTTGTTGATTTGCTTGTATTAAAAGAACATAACGTTATTGGTAACAATATTGAAACTGTTAAAATTATTGCTACTGGCGAAATTGATAAAGCAGTGACGCTACGCGGTATTTTAGTGAGTAAAGGCGCTAAAGAAGCAATTGAAAATGCTGGTGGAAAGGTAGAAAACTAATGAGTTCTCTTGCGGGGTCTTTATTATCAGGGAAAGGTAGCTTAAAAGAGTTAAAGCAGCGCCTTTTATTTGTATTGCTAGCTATATTAGTTTATAGAGTTGGTTCACATATACCTGTACCAGGCCTAGACCCGGCAAAGCTTGCGCATCTTTTTAATAGTCAGTCTGGCGGAATTCTTGGCTACTTTAATATGTTTTCAGGTGGCGCATTAAGACGTTTAACAGTATTTGCTTTAGGTGTTATGCCGTATATTTCTGCATCTATTATTATTCAGTTATTTACAGCAATATCACCTAAGTTAGATCAGTTAAAAAAAGAGGGTGAGTCTGGAAGACGTAAAATCAACCAATATACCCGTTACGGAACATTGCTTTTAGCTGTATTTCAAGCGTTGGGAATGAGTAAATATCTTGCTAGTAGTGGTGTTGCCATTAACCCAAGTTTCAGTTTTTATTTCATTGCAACAGTCACATTATCAACAGGTACTATGTTTTTAATGTGGTTAGGCGAACAAATTACAGAACGTGGTATTGGCAATGGTATTTCCTTGATTATATTTTCGGGTATCGTCTCAGGCTTACCAGCAGCTATTTTTCGTTCTCTAGAACAAGTTCGTCAAGGACAAATGCAAGTGTTGGTCATTTTAATGGTTCTAGCAGTTGTGGTTGCTATTACTGCATTTGTGGTTTTTGTTGAGCGTGGACAGCGTAAAATAACGATTAATTATGCGAAAAGGCAGCAAGGTCGGAAAATGTATGCGGCTCAAAGTAGTCACTTGCCATTAAAAATTAATATGTCAGGTGTTATTCCGCCCATATTTGCCTCAAGTATCATTTTATTCCCTGCAACATTGGCAGAATGGTTTGGTAAAGGTAATTGGTTAGGTAATATTGGCTATGCACTACAGCCAGGTCAGCCTTTATATTTAGTTGCCTATAGTTTAGCAATTATCTTTTTTAGTTTCTTTTATACGGCAATTGTTTTTAATCCAAAAGAAACTGCTGATAATTTAAAAAAATCAGGTGCATTTATTCCAGGTATTCGTCCTGGACAGCAAACAGCCAAATATATTGATGGCGTGATGACTCGTTTAACGATGTCTGGCGCATTATATCTCTTGCTTGTTGCTTTATTACCTGAGTTCTTGATTGTAACTTGGAATGTGCCATTTTACTTTGGTGGTACTTCATTATTGATTATTGTTGTCGTATTAATGGATTTTATGGCTCAAATTCAAGCGCATCTTATGTCTCATCAATATGAGTCATTGTTGAAAAAGGCTAATTTAAAAGGAAATGGCGGCGCTAGCGGCGCAGGTCTATTAAGATAATTTAATTAGGATTACTCAAAAAATACTACCTTGTGATAGTGCGACTAAATGTATCTAATTATAAAATCATTTAGTTTCTCATTGTTAACCATGAGGTATACTTTTTTATATCCTTTTGGTTTACGTGAGTCTTATTAAATATAAATTGGAGCTAATTATGAAAGTTAGAGCTTCTGTAAAGAAAATGTGCAGGAACTGTAAAGTAATTAAAAGAAAAGGCGTTATCAGGATTATCTGTGTTGATCCTAAGCATAAGCAACGCCAAGGGTGATGATTAACGCGTAGATTTACTTATCATAACTGATGATTCGTTTTAGTTATTTTAGTAATTTTACCTGATAGTGACGATTTAACGTTATATTATATTTGAAGTTATCATTTTTTTAACATTAACTATTGATTTTTTTTTATATGAAAGGTAATCTAGCCGGCCTGTTTGGACTAAAGGTTACCATAACAGTAGAAAAAGTAGCAGGAGATAAGAATGTACCGTATTGCGGGTGTAAATATTCCGCCTAATAAACATATTGTAATAGCATTAACAGCTGTTCATGGTGTAGGGCGTAGCTTGGCTAAGCAAATTTGTGAAAAATTAGGTGTTAATCCCACCCAAAAAGCGAAAGATGTTTCTGATGAACAAGTAGAAGCTATTCGTAATGAGTTAAGCTCAGCAGGTTATTTGCTTGAGGGCGACTTAAGACGTTTTGTTGCGACTAATATAAAGCGATTACGTGATATCGGTTGTTATCGAGGTGTAAGACACCGTCGAGGGTTGCCATGTCGTGGTCAAAAAACAAAGACCAATGCGCGTACTCGTAAAGGACGTCGTAAGTCTGGTACTAAGAAATAACAGCCTAGAGTAGGAAAATAGCTTATGTCTAAAATAGCAAAAGTTAAGAAAAAAGTTAGAAAAAAAGTCACTGATGGTATCGCGCATATCAAGGCAACTTTCAATAATACAAAAATAACCATTACTGACATGCAAGGAAACGTTATTGCATGGGCATCTGCTGGTGGTTGTGGTTTCCGCGGATCTCGTAAGTGTACTGCATATGCCGCTCAGGTTGCTTCTGAGAAAGCGGCTGAAGCAGCGAAAATGAATTATGGTATTCAAAAGGTTCGTGTTAAGGTAAAAGGGCCAGGTCAGGGTCGTGAATCAGCTATTCGTGCGTTATCTGCTGTTGGTATTGAAGTGACAGAAATCACTGATGTTACTGGTATTCCATTTAATGGTTGCCGTCCACCTAAAGAACGTCGAGTATAATCGAGGAGAACATTTTCCATGGCAAAATATATTGGTCCAAAATGTAAGTTATCAAGAAGGGAAGGTGTTGACCTTTCTTTAAAGAGTGGTATTCGCTCACTTGATAGTAAGTGTAAGGCTGAGGTAATACCTGGGCAACATGGTGGTCGACGTGGCCGCTTATCTACATACGGTTCGATGTTACGCGAGAAGCAAAAATTGCGTCGTATCTATGGTATGCTAGAACGCCAGTTTAAACGTTTTTTCAATTTGGCAGCTAAAACAAAAGGCTCTACAGGTGAGAATCTTGTTAAGTTACTAGAGCGTCGTTTAGATAATGTTGTTTATCGCATGGGTTTTGCCAGCACTCGTGCTGAAGCAAGACAGTTAGTAAGCCATCGTGCTATACTAGTCAACGATGAAGTAGTTAATATTTCTTCTTATTTGGTTAAACCTGAAGATGTAATTGAAGTGCGAGAAAAAAGCAAAGCGCAATTACGTATTCGTGCGGCAGTTGAAGCGGCTGAACAAAATGGTTTGCCTGAATGGGTTTCTGTTGATGTTAAAGCACTTAAAGGTGTATTTAAACAAGTTCCTGATTATGATTCAATTCAGTTAGCTGATATCAATCTTAATCTGGTTGTTGAGTATTATTCACGATAATTGTACCTGTGGGGATATTTGTCCATGTCTATGAATGTTAATGAACTATTGACACCAAAGCACATTGAAGTTGATGTGCTTGATAAGTACCGTTCTAAAATAGTATTACAGCCTTTAGAGAGAGGTTATGGTCATACTTTGGGTAATGCCTTAAGACGAATACTTTTATCATCTATGTCAGGATGTGCGATTATTGAAGCGCAAATAGACGGTGTTTTGCATGAATATAGTGCGCTGGAAGGCGTTCAGGAAGATGTAATTGACCTTTTATTAAATTTGAAAGGCGTATCTTTTATTTTGCATGATAGAGATGAAGTTGAGTTGACAATTAATAAATCAGGTTCTGGTATTGTTACGGCAGCAGATTTTTCTGAAGAGCATGATGTTGAGATTGTTAATCCGGATCATATTATTGCAACGCTTGCAGATAAAGCTACATTTTCAATGAGGGTTACCGTTAAACGTGGTCGTGGTTATCATTCTGTATCGAGCTACTTTCCTGCTGAAGATGAAGAAGAACAGCAAAAAATAGGATTGTTAAAGTTAGATGCTTCATTTAGCCCTGTTCGTCGCGTAAGTTATACTGTTGAAACAGCGCGTGTTGAACAACGTACTAATCTTGATAAGCTTGTTATTGATTTAGAAACTGATGGTAGTTTAGGCCCTGATGAAGCAATTCGTCGTTCGGCAACCATTCTTCAACAGCAGCTTGCTGCTTTTGTTGAGTTAAAGCAAGAGCCAGAGAAAAAATCAGATGAACAACAGCAAAACTTTGATCCGTTATTGCTAAGACCTATAGAAGATCTTGAACTTACTGTTCGTTCAACTAATTGTTTAAAAGCTGAAAATATTTATTATGTTGGTGACCTAATTCAACGTTCTGAAAATGAATTACTTAAAACACCGAACTTAGGCAAGAAATCACTTACTGAAATTAAAAATGTGTTGGCTTCGCATTCTTTAGCCTTAGGCATGCGTTTAGAGAATTGGCCACCCGCGCAATTACAAGCAAGTGAATCTGCTGAGTAAGCACAGAATAGGATACGATAAATGAGACATAAAAAAGCACATCGTAAGTTTAATATGACAAGTAGTCATCGAACTGCAATGTTTAAAAATATGGCGACTTCACTGATTAATGGTGAAATCATTAAAACAACTTTACCTAAAGCAAAAGAACTTCGTAAAATTGTTGAACCATTAATTACTATGGCTAAAGAAGATACAGTTGCAAAACGTCGACTAGCATTTGCACGTTTGCGTGATGAGGCTGCAGTTGCTAAATTATTTAATCAATTAGGCCCTCGTTTTAAAGAACGTCCAGGTGGTTATACGCGAGTTTTGAAATGTGGCTTTAGACAAGGTGATTCAACACCTATGGCTTATATTGAATTAGTCGAGCGTTCAGCTGAGATTGCTGCAGAGTAAATGACATTTTTATTCGAGCGGTTATCTATTAAAAACCCGAGTTTCCTCGGGTTTTTTATGCTAGCTAAATATTTTAACTTTTTAGATTTACAACAAGCAATATAACTACTGTATTCAAACTACCTCGAAATGCAAAGTTTTAATTTCATCTTTTGAGCTAATTTGGATATATAAGAAAAATAATAAAAAATTTAATTCAACCTCATTCTTAATTGACGCACAATAAATTATTATTATTTTGTCAAACTTATATTAAAAAAGGATCGTGTTAACAATTATCTATTTTTCAATATATAAAATTTGTTTACATGAGAAATTAAACACACATAGTCATTTAGAGACAATAATCTTATCAGCTAGTTTTGCGAGTTGTTAATGTATTTTGCTGTTTGATTTGTTCCTGATATTTTTTGCTAGTTAGTTATGTTTATAAAAATAATTATGGCACTGTATGAAATCCTATGAATTATTGGCCTGGAATCAGGTTTCTCATCATAGCTGTACTGCTAATATCCTTAGTTTTATTCTTCGTTTTAAAACTCTAGAGTTTACTGATCTTAATACAAGCGATTATGACTGGACAACATTCGAAACTTTTTTATTAAAAAAAATATCATCTTCTGTGGATGTTGAACCAAGTGAAGAAAGTTTACTTGCCTTTGTTAGTGAGTATGAGCAATATAACCAGCAAACGCCCCCTTTAAAAGCTTATTCAATAAATGATAATAGTGATTATGAAAAAATTAAAATAAGTCAACTTAATAAGGCTAGCGGTTTTTATCTATATATTGTTGAGTTTACTGATGAAGATTCAAATAGTATGTTAAAACATACCTTGTTGCTTGATCTTACAAATGAAAATAAGATTATAATCTTTGATCCTGTTGGTAAAGTTATTAAAGAGGATAAACGTCCATTTTCGTTAGAAGATATATTAAATATAGTTACAAGCATAGATGTTGATTATCAAGTTACAGGCATTTTTATTAAGGTTAACTTTAAAAAGCAATTAGTTGAAAAATTAATTCAAGCGTTTAATGATGAGACTAAATCGTGTGGAGCAACACAATCCTCTAATGTTTGTTCAAAAAATAGTTTTTTTTCATCTGACAATAACCATCACCAAACGAATGCCGAGAACGTTTCGTTTAGACCTACAAAATAGTGTAATACTTTAAAATTTATTCGTCGCTGCTTTTTGAGAGAGTTGTTGATTTTTTTGATTTAAACTGTTAAAGAAATTGCCGTTAAAAAGTTGTTGCTATTAAGTTTGTAGTTGTAAATGCATCATCAATAGCGTCTAAATTAACGGCAAACAAGTAAGTTTTAATTAAAATGGAATGTCATCATCAAAATTATCGGGTACTTGCTGAGCCGATGAGGGTGCCTGATTTGAGCTCGCGTAATTAGATGAGCCGCTAGTTGATGGCATATTATCATTCATGTTACCGCCACGACTATCTAGCATTTGTAGTTCATCGCCATGTATCTCAGTGGTATAGCGATCTTGGCCATTTTGATCTTGCCATTTACGTGTGCGGATACGACCTTCAATATAGACTTTGGAACCTTTCTTTAAGTATTCACCAGCTATCTCTGCTAGGCGACGAAAAACGACAACACGATGCCACTCAGTACGCTCCTGCAGCTCATTGGTTTGTTTATCACGCCATGCTTCAGAAGTTGCGATTGACAAGTTAGCAACTGCTTGCCCACTTGTCATGTAGCGAACTTCTGGATCGGCACCTAGGTTGCCGATTAATATTACTTTATTAATACCTCTAGCCATTATAACTCTCCTAACTTTATCGTTTAAATTTATCAGCTGATAAATTTGCTTTATCTATAATCGCATTGTCGACTTTAAGATAAGCAATTCCATCATCACACATGACTGTTGCTTCAATGATGCCATCAACCGCCAGCAATTGTTTTTGGATATTATCTGCTTGGACTCGTGTTAACGCACCAAAATTAAGCATGTGTGTGCCTAAATGCCTTGGTTTTTTCATAGTACTGGCAATGGCTAACCAAATCAATCCTAAAATGATTAAGAACAGGAAAACACCAGAGAAGTTATGTCCAGCATAAAACCAACCGCCAACTGTACCACCAATAAATATACCTAAAAATTGACATGATGAATATACACCAGTTGCCGTACCTTTACTGGCCGAAGGTGCTATTTTTGAAATTAACGATGGCAATGTGGCTTCAAGTAGCGTAAATGCAGTGAAAAAGACTAATAACCCCAATGCAGTTAACAGCTCATTTTGTTTGCCTATAAATAATATTAGTTGAGCAATAATTAATGTGGCAATTGCACCAATAAATATTTGTTTAATTTTACGTTTTTTCTCAGCAATAATAATAAAAGGCAACATGCAAATAAATGAAAGAATAAGTACAGGTAAGTAAATAATCCATTGTCGACTTTCAGGTACGCCGGCAATTTGTTGCAATGTTAAAGGTATAATCAAAAATAATGCAGTCAACATGGCATGCAAAACTAAAATACCAAAATCCAAGCGTAATAGCTCTGGATTTTTTAAAATCATTTTAAGTTGTGTTGGTTCAACTTCAGCATCTCTGTGAAACTTATGTGCTTTTGTTTTAGGAACGAGTACAAATGTGACGAATAATCCTAGTAACGCTAAACCTGCGGTTAGCCAAAAGATACCATTGACGCCAATCCAGTTATTTAAGACTGGACTAATGGCCATTGCAATAGTAAATGAGAAACCAATACTTAAGCCGATGATTGCCATTGCTTTTGTACGTTGTTCTTCGCGAGTTAAGTCTGCAGCTAGCGCAATGATTGTACTACCAATGGCTCCAGCACCTTGAATTGCGCGTCCAATGATGACGCCATAAATACTATCTGCACTGGCAGCGATAACACTACCTATCGCAAATAAGACTAATCCTGCTGCAATGACGGGTTTGCGGCCAATTTTATCAGATAGCATGCCAAATGGAATTTGAAGCAAGGCTTGTGTTAAACCATAGACGCCTAATGCAAAACCTATCAGAGAGGCCGTGGCGCCAGATAGTTTAGTCGCATAGATACTAAAAACGGGTAAGATTAAAAATAATCCTAACATTCGAAAAGAGAATAATAATGCAAGCGCTCGTGCCGTTCTTTTTTCTACTTTATTCATTGGATACCTTTTTAAAAAAATCGAATGCTCTATCATATCATGAACTTGCTAGACATAAAATGCGCAATAATATGAGCCGGCTTGAATGTTATTCAGTGTATAATAACGGTTTATTATTTATGGCATAATATTTAAGCGGCAAAAAAACATTTTGTTATAATCTCGCATTTTGAGGGGGTTTAGGTATAAAATACTCGAAAACACCCTTAAGAAGAGATGCAAATGCAATCAATACAAATTCGTGGCGCAAAAACACACAATTTAAAAAATATCGATATTGACTTACCTCGGGATAAGCTCATTGTCATCACGGGACTATCTGGTTCTGGGAAATCTTCTTTAGCATTTGATACATTATATGCAGAGGGGCAGCGTCGTTATGTTGAGTCTTTATCATCTTATGCAAGACAGTTTTTATCAATGATGGAGAAACCTGAAGTTGATCATATCGAAGGCTTATCTCCGGCAATATCTATTGAGCAAAAAGCAACTTCA
>PAMH01000001.1 GCA_002707205.1 Legionellales bacterium | reverse complement strand
AAAAATAACCATTTATCAATCTATTGTTTGGTCGTTTGTCCCCATATCAGCGCCTTTACTAGGCAGTTATGTTCAGCATTATTTAGGTTGGGAATATAATTTTATACTGCTTGCAATTATTTCATTGTTAGCCTTAATTATGTGTTTATTTTTTCGTGAAAGTATCGCAGAAAAAGAAAATCGTTTACATGTTTCTTATGCAGTGAAGCAATACCTTAGTATTATTAAAAATAGAAAATTTTACTCTCCGCTATTATGTGCTGTATGTATAATTAGTTTTCTAACTGCATTTAATGTATCGGCAGCTATTATTATCCAAAACACAATTGGGTTATCAACCATTCAATATGGCTGGTCAGTGTTTATCGTAGCGATAGCTTTTATGGTTGCCTCTATCATAAATCGTTTCTTATCCTCATGGATAGAGACTAAAAAAATAGTAATCAGTGGGTTTATTCTGATATCTATTTCGGTTTTACTTATGTTTGTTTCTTTGTTATTTTCTCATTTAACAATATATTTATTTTTGGTTCCAATTGTGTTGATTCAAATGGGTTCGGCATTTATTTTTCCAAGTAATGCAGCAAAAGCTATGCAGATTTTTCCTGATAAAGCAGGGAAAGCAGCTGCTATTTTCGGGTCGAGCATTTTTTTAGGTGGGACAATCGTCAGTTTTATTATGTCGATTCTGCCAGAATATAACCTTTTATCATTAGCCGTAGTGTATTCAATTATGTTGTTTGCTATGGCTATTTTTTATCGTATGCAATTTTTGATTCAACCAACAGGAGAAAAGTTATGAGCTATAAAATACCTAAAATTCCAAGAAGAGTAGTTACAGGTCATCGTGATGGTGTTGCGACTATCATTGAAGACAAGCAAGTGACGCATGTTATGAAGAATGAAGCTGGCTTCATTATTTCTGATCCATGGGCAACTGACAATATGCCTGTAAAGCAAGAACAATCTGCTGAAATTTTCGATGAGTTTTTTCCCAAACTTCATCAAAATGGAACCTTATTTCGTTATGTGTATATCCCACCAGATTCACAAACAAAGCAATTCTTCCCCGAAAAAGAAGGGCAGCCACATCCATTAATGCACAAAACTGATACTTTGGATTACATTATCATTTTATCCGGCGAGCTTTATTTAATTATGGAAGATTGTGAAACTTTATTAAAGCCAGGTGATATTGTCATACAGTGCGGTACTAATCATGCGTGGAGTAATAGAACGAATGAGGCTTGTATCCAATTAGCTATTTTATTAGACTCAAGGGGTGCTTGAAGATTAATAGCAGGCAGCTAGAGAGGAATGGGTCCAAAATACCTAATATTTCCGAGTATTCTTATTCACTGTATATGTATTTTATGATAGGATAGGGCTTCCAAAGCAAATTTAGGGATGAGCATCTTATGTCAGAAATTATCATTTATAAAGCCAAAGATGGGCATGTTGAGCTAAATGTTAGCTTGTCTGAGGAAACAGTCTGGCTCTCGCTTAAGCAAATTGCAGAGCTGTTCGGCCGTGATAAATCCGTAATTTCCAGGCATCTATTAAATATATTTAAAAACAATGAGTTAGATAAGAATTCAGTTGTTGCAAATTTTGCAACAACTGCTGCTGACGGTAAAACCTACCAAGTTGATTATTATAACTTAGACGCCATCATTTCTATTGGGTACCGTGTGAACTCCTCTGAGGCTACCCAATTTAGAATTTGGGCAACATCAATACTGAAAGAACATCTGATTAAAGGCTATACCACTTACGAAAAACGCATTGCTGAGCGCGGCGTAAAAGAACTTCAACAATCCATTGAGTTGCTGCAAAAAACACTAACAAGAAATGATATGGTTAATGATATTGGCACTGAAACAATCCAATTAATCATGAGCTACACCAAAACATGGCATTTATTGCTAGCTTATGATGAAGACGAGTTGGCACTACCAGTACACGCTAAACAAACAACTACTATGTTAGATTATGAAACGGCAATGCATGCCATCGCAACTTTAAAATCAGATCTGGCAGCCAGAGACGAAGCTTCCAACTTTTTCGGCAATGAGCGTGAACAAGGACTTCAAGGTATCTTAGGTAATATCGAGCAAACTTTTGGCGGAGAACCTCTCTATAAAACTATTGAAGAGCGTGCTGCACATTTATTGTATTTTATTATTAAAGACCATCCTTTTAGTGATGGCAATAAACGTATTGGTTGTTTGATTTTTTTGCTTTACCTTAAATTACAGAGTACGGCAATTAAGCTCAATGATAACGGATTAGTCGCGCTTGCTTTATTAATTGCAGAAAGCGATCCTCAACAGAAAGAGCTGATGGTTCGTCTTATTGTCAATCTTTTAACGGATTAAATAATAAGATGGTTACAAAAAAATCAAATGAATATGGATTTATTAAACCTTTATTTTCGGTTGCCGATACCTCAAATGTCATGGGCAAGGTTTTATTAGAATTCACAGATGACAATTACAACAAAGAGTTAGGTGGCAAGTTAATTGATGCCGATAATGATGCTGAGGCTATCGAAAGTTTTCTAAATGAATATAGAGAATCCCCAGAGACGTTGCGCTCATATACAAAAGAAATTGAACGTTTATTATTATGGTGCATCTACGTCAGCAAAACCAATATTTCAAGCTTGAGACGAGATCATTTAATTGCCTATCAAGACTTCCTAAAGCACCCTACTCCTAGAAAACAGTGGTGTGGCCCTAGTGTATCACGTACTAAAAAAGACGGTTCAATAAATTCTGCTTGGCGCCCTTTTGTGAAAGGCTTGGGTGCCAGCTCATTACAGAAAACCATTCGTATACTAGATTCGTTTTTTAATTATTTAGTACAAATGAATTATCTAATTGGCAATCCCTTAGCAGTAGACCGTCGCCGAAAAAAGCGTAATCAAGCAAGAGTACAGATTATTGATCGCTATTTAGAACTAGATGAAATTCAAGCTACTTTAAGTGCCTTATCTCAATATCCTGCCAATGATGATACAAAAGAGTTTCAAGTCATACGCGCTCAGTATATTATATTATTGCTATTTTACTCGGGGTTACGTATTACTGAGGCAGCTAATCATGCCATGGGGAATTTTATTCAGCGTGAGGGAAATTGGTTTTTGCGCGTTGTAGGCAAAGGGAGTAAATTAAGAGAAATTCCTATGCCAGATGAATTAAAGGAAGCACTCGCTGATTTTAGACTTAAAGTTGGCTTGCCCTCACCTGAACCTAAGTTTCGAGAGAAAACACCACTAATTCCGATGCAAAACTTAAAACAATCCATCAGCCCCAGGCGAATTGATCAAATTCTTAAGTGGGCATTTAATTTGGGAGCTAGTCAATTTGACCCCAACCAACCACAAAAAGCCTCTAAGCTGAGACAGGCATCAGCACACTGGCTTCGCCATAGCTATGTAACGTATTTATTGGATTCGGGCGCGCCACTTAAAGTTGCGCAAGAAAATGCGGGGCATAGTGATATTGGTACCACAATGCACTATCGACATGTCGCTCAAACAGATCGATTTGAAGCTACCCGCTTGCTCTCTCTAAAAAAGAAAGTGAGTTTAAAAGGTAAGGGTAAAACATAGATGTCAAGACTTGCTATACTAACTGCTGATGAAATTAAAGCTTTTGACAAACCACCAAAATTTACAAAAGCTCAACGAGAAAAATATTTTCATATTAATGAAAAATTGAGTGTTTTATTAAAAGCTTTACGCGATCCTAACTATAAATTATGTGTTACGTTACAATGGGGTTATTTTCGTGCTTCAGGTCGTTTTTTCTCGATTAAAGATTTTCATTTAGGTGATGTGAGATACATCTGCAACAAATTGAACCTACCTTACAATGCAGCTTATTTAAAATCATATCAAAACAAACGAAAAACAATTTATCGACATCAACAAGCAATACTCAAATCAATGAATTTCCGTCCATTTGATAAGAATAGTAAAGCCTGGTTAGAACACCAATTAATTAATCTCGTAACTAAGCAAATGCAGCCCAGAGAAATTATTTATCATTTAGCTTCTCAATGTTATCAACAACAAATCGAAATACCCAGTTACCATTATTTGTCTGAATCTATTACACAGTTTTATAATCAAGCTGAGGCTGACTTTATAAAGAACATTGAAAACAATATTAATTTAGAACAAAAACGATGTTTGAGCAAATTATTAAGTGATCATAATGGATCACCGCTAATATCTCAATGGAAGGTGCAAAATCAAAAGCTGCAAGTGAAGCACATACAAGCAAATATTGAATTATTTTCTGAAATCAAAAAATATTTTTGCTTGATATTACCTTTAGTTGAAAAAATAAATCTTCATTTCAGCAGTACTGAGTATTACGCTACGTGGATTAATAAAGCCAAAATAAGCCAGCTCAAACAAATGCCTAATAAATCTAAACTCTATTTATATCTAACAGCATTTATACAACATCAATTTTATTTGCGACAGGATATTCTGATAGACATCTTCCTAAAATCAGTACAAGCCATGCGCAATCGTGCCAAAAAGAAAAGACTTGCAACAGAACAATCTCAACGTAATGAGAAAAACCTTCTGATTAATAAACTGATCGATGAACAAGATCGACTTGAAGCACTTATTATAGATATCACCTCAATTATCCATGAAGCATCATTGACAGATCAAACGAAAGTTGCTGAAATTAAATTGCTGTTACAGCAACATCAAGCCATACAGTATAAAATTGCTCAACAAAACCCTTCTGATAACAAAAATAAACTCAAACAATTATTAAATGATGATGCTTATTACGATTTGCTTGAAGATATTTCTGTAGCACTGCAACGCAGAGTAGCTAATATCGTCAAAATTGTAGACTTTGACGAAGCAACCTCTGATAAGTCTATTATGGCAGCCATCCATTACTATAAAGAAAATGACGGTAACGTGACTCAGACCTCACCTGTTAATTTTCTTAATAGCAAACAACAGAAAATCTGTTTTGACGAAAATAATAAAATACGCGTATCTCTTTACAAGCCATTGTTATTTATTAATATTGCTGCAGCTATAAAGTCCGGCCATCTAAACTTGAAATACTCTTACCGTTATAAAGCAATCCAAGAATATTTGATTCCAAAGACCAAGTGGGATACCGAAAAATGTAAATTATTGGATATGGCTGGATTAAATGAGTTTGCTGATGTCGAGACCGTGTTATCTCAGTTGAAAGAATTAATAGATAAAAGGTATCAAGAGGTTAATGCACGCATTAATTCTGGTGATAACAATCACGTCTATTTTAATTCAGATGGTAGTTACACGTTAAATACACCTAAAATTATCAAGGAAAATACGGGGGTCATCTCTGAGCTACTTAATGAATCAGGTTTCGTACCTATTATACAAATTCTAAATGATATAAATCGGGTAGCACAATTTACTGATTACTTTAAGCATTACAGCGTAAAAAATCAAAAATTAAAACCAACGCCAACCACGATTATTGCCGGTATCATGGCCAAAGGCCATAACATTGGCATCAATAAAATAAGTGAGTCGCTATCTCGTTAAAGATTTTGGGACATCCAAGTCCCCAAAATCGACTCGATAACGCGACTGACATTGTTGCCCCGGCCGTCCTCGTCGGCTGCGCTTAATTGCGTCCGCATTCTGCGGTCAATTAGCTTATGCAGCCTCTCAAGTGACTGACGGTGACGTAAAGATTTTTTAAACTCGCTTCGCTCTTTAAAAAATCCGTCACCTACCGCGGACTACGCGACTCGGCCTTCAGCCTTCCTTGTCGCGCAGCGAGCGTAATAATACGCGTATCAGCAGGGATTTCTTGTAAGCAGGCATTTAAAAACGTTGTTTTACCACTGGAGGTGCCACCACTGATAACAATATTCTTTTTCTCAAGAATGGCTGTTTTAATAAATGTTGACCAATCTTGATTTTTATATAACTGATAAAGCCCCGCTTTCTCTTGCGCTTTATTCTCATTATTTAAATCAAACGCTATTGTCTTTTGATAATAATTTTGCGCTTGATAATCATTAAGCGATAAGCCGTTCACTGATTTTCTTCTTATCGATAAAGTTGGGTAAATTGCCGTGGGCGGTAACACCAATTGCACACGAGAGCCATCAGCAAGACTTCCCGATAATAGTGGCATTTCATCGTTGAGCTGCTGGTTGTTTTCAGAAGCTATTAATTGGAATAATCGTAACAATCGATTTTTATCAAGCGCAGGCACACACATACAACGCATATGTCCTTTTGCTTCAATAAATACTTCTTCAGGGCGATTCAAGAGAATCTCTGACACATCAGGGTTATCAAGGTGTTGTTGTATCGGGCTTAACAGTCCAAGTGCACCGGTATCAAACTGACTCATGCTGCTGCCTTTTGATGATACACATTATAAAAACTCAAATCATGCGCAATAAATACATTGATTTTCGCACCTTGAAAAACATGCAATGTCGGTGAGTTTGCCACGGTATCATCTAAAGAATCTTGCGCTGACTGTTGTAAGTTTTGGGAAAGCGTTGAGCGATAAGCCGCCGCTGAGTTATATTCATCACCAGAATTGACCCCTGCGGTTGCAACCCCTGCACCTAAAATTGACAGCAAAGTTGCTTCCCCAAAACGTGACCAAAAATGGGTTTCATAGCTATCAGCGCCCTGCCCTGATACACCGATTTGGTCGATGCTGGGGCTGTTGATATTCACAGCGATACCGTTGGGTAATATTACGCGATTCCACATGACAAAGACCCGCCTTTGTGTTTGCTGAACGCTTGATGAGTATTGACCAATTAAGCGTGAGCCTTTTGGCAATAACACCTGCGTGCCGGTATAACCATAAACAGGACGCGATGTCACCGCTCTCACCATACCTGGCATATCAGAATTAATCGCACTTTCCAGCACTGCTGGCACTAACTCACCTGATGCAATAGTAAAAGCAGGATGTGCAATAGGTGCCGCCTCTACCGTATCAGTTGTCGCGGTTTTATTAGCAAAACGACTATTGCTATCTGAGCCAGCCAATGTGGCCTCTGGGGTATCATCACCCGATTTTTGCGCGGTTGCATTAGCGTTGGTATTTTCTCTGCGCTGCGCAACAAAAATAGTGGATGGCGCGCTATTTCTTGCCATGAACAATTTGCAATCACCCTCTGTCATCATGCCAGCAACAATACAATCGCGTGGTAAATTGGTGCGCCGTGTTTGCACAGTCGGTTTCATCACCTCAACAGGTGATGCTGATACCGTTGCGAGATTTGCATTATGTCTAACAGGCTCAGATTTTGGTTTTTCTGTTTTAGGTGCTGGTTTTCGGTGACGATACATTTGCTTGTGCTCATAAGCTTTCATATTATTTGATAATGCTTGCGATATCGCACGTTTATCTATGGCATTATCATTGTTTAATTTTTGTTTTGATTTATCATCACGAGAACTAAATAACATAATGGATGCTAGAACAAGTACAACCATTACAATAAGACCAATAAGTTTTAAATCAAACTTTTTACCCTTCTCGCTAACAACCTCGCTACCAATCGATTCAACAGAATTTATTTCATCATCCGTTTCATTTTCATGAAAAATATCATCTTCACTACACCTGAAAGCAAAGTCTGTCTTATCATGTTTTTTTACGTTATTATCCGCAGCATCTAGCGCCTCGTTAATATCATCGCTTGCTTTATTGATTAGCTCATCCTGTAATTTAGCCTTATCACTATTGGATGAATCATTATCTGTTGCCTCCAAGCTCGGCACTTCTGCGTTATCGGTTTGATGGGTTTGCTCAAGCATTAAATCAGGATGGTTAGCCTCGCTTTCATAATCTTGCACATCCATGAGCGCATCAATATCCTCGGGTGATATTTCGCATTCTAATTTACCCTCATGCTGAATATTATCTGGCGCATGAGTCATTTGTGTATCTTTGTTTTGCTTCGATTTGTCCTGATTGTTCTTATTTTCATTATCGGTCATTACGCTTCTCCATCTTGCCGCATTTTATGAATCATATTGTTGTTAAAAACACTAGCGACAGCTGTTTGACCATTGCGCAAAGTAAACTGCGGCGCGAGACGCTCAACAACCAAATAGTTCCCTTTGGTTCTAAAATTAACCACGGATTCATGGCCTTGTTTATCATCAACGGCAAAAATAGCCGGCACGGCTTGATGCGGCTGCATTTCAAAATAGGTAAATTTGCCATCGTCATAAACATGAATCGGCATAATCGAGCGCGCACCAGAGAAACTATAATTCCAGTTGTAGTCTGCGGGCGTATCCCCCTTATTAAGGGTTGAATCCGCTGCTAAATCAGCAATCGCTTTTTTGCTTTTCTTAATCGCTTGTAGCTCTTGCGGGTAGGTAAATTGCACCGCATAAGTGTATTTATAGGCGCTGTCTACCGGCCTTTTGTTCCCAATTATATGAAAATAATAGGTATGCTTATCCGTTAAAACCGTTAAATTTGCGTCATAACCGTAAGTGACGGGCTTAATAAAGAAGTAATTTAGACCAGATAAGTTTTTTGGCGAGACTTGTAATGCGCCATTATCAGAGCCTTCAATTTCCTGAATACTCTCGCCTTTATCAAAAACAATCTGCGTACTATTTCGTGTCTGTACGCGTACAGGGACAACGTTGTTTTTCTCAAACGGGACAACCTTGATGCGCGGGTCAGTGGCAAGTGATGTCGGTGATTCAGAAGCGAAAACTGCTGCGCTCAAACCCATCAAACTAACTAAAACATAAAGCTTATTTTTCATATTATCCTCCCTTAAATATTTCTTTGGTTATTTTGATAGCTGGTGACTGTAAAGCCATCCCAGTTGCGCCATCTGTCTTCGGGGCTATTTGGAATACCGGTATAATCCCAACCAATTAAAACGCTATAACCTTTCTCAACTTCATGACCAGCTTTTTTACTGGTGACGGTATAATCAACTTGCGCAAGATTCTTGTGCGGTATGCCTGTGGGGTGTTTATCAACCCAGTTACTTCTATCTAAAAAATTAACGCTATCAATGTGTACCTTTCGAAAGCCATCAGCGCCGAGCGTGTTTAAAAAAGAATCTTGATTACTAGAAGATTGTTGCTGCATGTAGTTATCAGAAACATCTGTGCTTGATAATAAGTTAACCAACGAGAACTGTATCGGGTAAGAATTTAAACTAAAGCTCTCGCGTGCGGTGATATAACGCACCAACTCACTTTCAACTTGCGCTTTTGCTTTTGGTGCTTTTGCATTGGTAATAGGCGTTACACTGACATACCCATCATCAAAGTGATTTATCGCAATTGGAATTTCCTTTTTTAGCGGCATCATGAAAATAATTGCGATTGCTTGTAGCCCTGCGAGGGTGAGAGCGAAAAAAGCTAATACTTGATAGCGTGTTTTGCTGCTAACGGCACTTGCATAATAATCATCTGACCAGTGAGAGGCGAACTCAAAAATTGTATTCCCTTTGGTATTTTCCTTTGGCTTTGCATCAACTTTTTTATTTTCTTTTTTTTGCTTAGGTGTTGATGATGATATCAACTTATCAAACAAACCCATTACTTACCCCCTTGTTGTATGCTGTTTTTAAGTTGTGCAGCGCGAGAAGATAGCGCGCTAAGCCCTTTACCTGCTGCATCCATAGCGCCACCTGCAATTTTTTCGCCAAATTGTTTGGGCGCCCCTATAGCACTTGCAATACTTTTACCAGTATTAACGGCTTGTTTAGATTTATTTAACGTTCCCATTGTGCTACCCCATGCACCACCTATCATTGCGCCCATCATGGCACTACCTGTGCTTGAGACAAAACCGCCCGCTAATGCCTTACCCTGCTTGGCGGCATGCAATAGCAAATAGACACCGAGACCGCCCAGAATTAAAGCAATAGCAGATGCACCAGCAGGCTCATCCGTTAAATCACTTATAGCCTGAATAGGTAGAAGCAGCTCAAGCAACGTAAATACAAAGCCAATGGTTGCAGCGACAAAAATCATCAAAAAGGTATACCCAATAATCTCTTTCATCCAATTATCAAACATGCTTTGCGTGGGTTTGAATAATGCAAAAGCAATAAATAGCGGGGCAATTGCAAAAAGCAAGGATAAAAACACTTTTGCCACAACCAGCTCAATCACAGCCACGAGCGTTAATGCGCTTCCGACAAGAAAAACCACAAAACCCTCAAAATAAGGCATAAAACTATGAAAAGAACCCGCTGCAAAGCAAGTTTTAGCAAACTTAACAAAAGTATCTAATGTCATTTGTAAGGTATTACTGATTTTCTCGCCGGTGAAGTTCGGCATATGTACAGGCGCTGCATTAATTAGCGCAGAGCCGACTGTATCGGCAAATCCTGTTATTAGCTGCACGCAATACTGCGAGAACAAATCCCACTGCAACGCCATCGTGTATACCGCGCAAATTTTAAAGAAACTCCCCAGCAATTCCTTAAGATTCATTCGACTTGGGTCGACATGCCACTGATAACACATAAAAGTGACATAAATGGCAATCGCTAATCCTAGTGGGGTTTTAATCACATCCACGACAGCGCTATAGCCATCGTGAACGTAGTGATCTAAAATTGCATCCAACTGTGTAAACAGCACGGTTACAACATCATTAACACCTACAATATGCATCATTATTACTCATCTAAATCTTTAAAGCTTTTACGCGATTTAAAAGCCGTACCCAGCTGTTTCCACATCGCCTCGTCTTTAAAATCGGATACGGTAGTTTTTGTAAACTCAGGATACACCTCAACATACCTTGGGTATGAAGTTAAAAACTCGGTCATACGCTTATAAACTTTATCGCAATCTTTTGCTTTCGAACTTTTATCCATGCAATAAATATACCAATCACTTGCCTCAACCTTTTTTCCAAAGGGCTGCTTTTCGGTTAATGGCTCACCCGCATAAGTCGCGGCATCATAAAGATATTTTACTGCATGCGTTTTATCCCCCTTCATTAAAGGGTTATTATCCGAGCATGCCGTCAGTGCCAATGTCGATGCGCCTAATGCACAAATTGCTAAAGTTTTAATATTCATTTTCATTTCCTTTTTCCTTCAATTAACGTTGATAATCCCAGCTATTCACTGGTTTTTTGATACAAGATGTACCAAAATCGGGGCATGGTGCTTTCTGAGTTGATGCAGCGCAACCGGCTAATAGGGTTATGGCAATTGCTGTTATAAATAAAGTGGTTTTTTTCATTCTGCCTCCTTGTCAAGATTTGAGATATACACAGCTTGTTGGGACTGTTCATTTAATGTTCTTGCCTCTGCTTCTGCGGCTTGCTCATTATTAATCGTTTGCATTTTTAGCATCTCTAGCTGAATTAATGCCATTTGCTCAGAGAGCTTCGCTTGTAAATCAAGGGCTTTTTTTGTGGTATCGGCTTGGTCTATCTCATTACCGATATCCGTAATGCTTTTTGCGATGGTGTTTAAGTTTGCGTATTCATATGAGGAGGACGCATAAACGGTTTGATTCACAGCAACATCTTGTTTGTGCATCGCAGCATTATCATCGCTCGCCCCTTCTTTATATTTTGAATCATCAACAGGTTTGCCTTGTACGGTTTGATATTGCGATTGATACTCCGTCACTAGCTCGTTATATCTCTCTTGATTACCACCTGATAAGCCTTTTAAAGCATCATCCCAGTCATCTTTCGTCCACTGCGCTTGATTTAATAATTGCTGCGTATCGCCTAATAGACTTGAATAACTCCCACTACCGTTTAAGTCGTTTTGAATATCTATCGCTTGGTTTTTTATTTCTGTGCCTTGGTTATAGATTTCTTTAGCTTCACCAAGTTGTTTTTGCAACTCTGTGTATTGATTATTCAATACTGTAAGTTGATTCTCTAAATCAGTAACGGATTGCGTGCTATTGGCCGCACTGGTTGCGGTGTTTGTCGCTGTCTGAATTTCATACGCCAAACCCGCGCCATCACCGGCATAGCACTCAATGGATAAAAACGCACTTACCAGAAAAAACAAACAAATCTTATTTCTCATTTTAAAACTCTCTTTTGGTGAAACAGGGGCAGCCAAACATCGGGGTTAGTACCAACCTCACTGATAATCTGTTGCGCTAAGCGTGTTGTTTTCTCATTTGCTGAGAGTACCGCTAGCGCTTTATCCATGCCCGTTAAATTAAATTGGCAAATCACTGATTCTTTACCTTGTTTAATTAACATGAGACGTTTTGCAGGATTGGTATTTTTGATGAAGTTAAACTCAGCTTCTGTTAATCCTAAAATATCGATGTAGTATTCAGGTTTTGCGTTGTTATTGGCAAAATAGATACCAGTTGCGATATTATCAACGATGGCGTGACTGATAGGATTCTCGGCAATTGATTTTAAAGACTGCGTGCCAATGCCAATAAATAAGCGTTTTTTACGTCCTGTTGCTAAATGAATCGCAATTCTATCGCGCAAGATTTTCTCTTGCAGCATTTGCCACCCTTCATCAAACACGCAATGGGTTGGCCGGCTATCAAGAGAAGATTCCACACGAAAGAAAAGATAATGCATAATCGCTGCAAGTACGGGCTTTGGCTCACGTGATAAAAAGTGCGTTAAATCAAAACCCATTTTATCAAAGTAGGTAAAAGCATCGGTTGGATTATCAAAGATATAGCCATATTTACCATTTTCTGATTTTAACCAATTGTTGAGCGCATCCCAGCGCGGAAAGTTTATCGGCAGAACTTTGGTGATATTAGAAAGCACACGATGTTTTTTATCCAAATCACGAAAAGCATATTCGATACAAGTATCAAGCTGTTTTTGAATGCTGGCGGGTAACATCTCTTCATTTTCTTCTTTGACTAAAAGCGCTAACCACTCACGACAATACTGACGATTAACCTCGGTATCATCTAACTGTAGCGGATTAAATTGGCAGTTCTCAGGCTGCTCAGGGGATAAAACAGAATAAAATCCCCCACAAGCTCTGACATATATCTCAAGACCTCTATCTCTATCAAAGAAAATTGAGCGACCCGCATAGCGACTAAACTGTGCATCAAAACCTGCAATAGTTGCAGTTTTCCCTGAATCATTCCCACCAATAATAATGTAATGCCCTTTTGAAGGATTCTCTTTTGTGCCTTTAGTGTGAAAGTTAAAAAAGTAAGGCGTATTCGATGGCGTACTTAATAAGGTGACAGCGCTGCCTAAAAAGTTCTCATCTTTATACCCCAAGCGATAATTGTGTAGTGGGGTAAAATCTGCAAAGTTCTCTGAGCTAATCGAGGATAGGCGCGCCATGTATTTCTGATTACCAGGCAAAATTGACCAAAAAGCTGGCATCTCTCCAAAGGTTTCACGTACAGCGACAACCCCTGCATCTTGCAGGCTTTTGGTCGCTTCAATAATTCCCTTATCAACTGCTGATTTACTGGCACCTAACACTAAGATGTTCATTTGATGCAAACCCAGCCTTACTCTATCGCCAGCGATATCACTTTCTAAATAGGCTAACTGCTCAATAGACTCATGCGCTTTACTACCAACGGCATTGAGTTTTGCGCGCTGTAGCTCAACTGATTTTGTGGCGAATTGATTATCAAGGGGGAAAAAAGCATTAGAGATAATAAACTCGGCATCACACGTTAGCAATTTATCAGTAATATAAGGGCAAGTACTGCTTGGATAGTTTTTAATTGATAACATCGCGCCGAACTTTTTATTAATACCGTTTGCTGATTTAAAGAGGATGTAATCACCGAAAAAGATTTGGCTTGCAGTTAAATATTGCGATAAATTACTTTCAGGATAAAATTGCGCTTGCTTATTTTGGGGCGGATTAAAACCAAACTGATGACCAAAACTTGGGGTAATTGCTCTAAAAGGAATGATTTCTAATGCGTTGATATTTTTTGCTAAAAAGGCAAGCAGCGCGCTATAACCCAATTGTTTATCACGCGCGCCCAGTAATTCAGGAGAGAACTTGGAGAGTGCCGTTAATAAATGGCTCACCTTCTCGTTAAGCATTTTTTGTGCTTTTTCTCTGCGATAGCTTTTGGCCTCTTTAATCGTTTTATTATTGGTCTTTTGTATAAAGTTTGTAACCTTATCGATAAAATTTGTTTTGTTACCCTCGGTTTCACTCACGCCATTTATCATGACGGTAATAAATAATGTATTTTTATAAAATGCTTTATTTTTAAACTGCTGGTGATACGATTTATCAAAGTCTTTTAAAAATGTGTTCTTAAATTCACCTGATAAATTAACGTCTTGCTGCTCACGATGCATCGTGACATAAATACAGCACTTATCATCAATCCTTGTGATTGCATCATGCCAAATCTGTTTATATGTTTTAATAACATCCTCATCGGCTGTATCAAAAGAAACACCATCGACTGCAATTACGCTCATTAACTTACCATCGATACATTCGACAATACTTGGGCTTAACAAGTGCGAATAAGGGCAATGCTTTGATACGCCAGATTCTTTTTTTAAGCTTTTCAACAACGCATTAATAGGACTCATAACTATGACATCCCCATTTTTTTCTATTCTTAGTATTCGAGCATTCAATTCGCTTCACTATTACTTTGAAAAAGTACTTATCTTTTTTACCCTCAATGTATGAAAACAAATAGACCGGCACTAAAATCAAGCAATACAGCGGCTGTTTTGTAAACTCAAAAATCATGAGTGCACCGAATATCGTAAACAGAAATAAATCCGCATCAATACCACCCATTTGCGAAGGAGATGTCATTGCCGTAAATAATGTGCTTTCCATCTCTACATGCTCACGCTTAAGTTAAAAAATTCACTCAATATAAAAGGTACGCTAATGAGTGCGCCACTACATATTACCCATTTAACTAAAGCTGCCTTATCTAAACGCCCCATTTTAAACGCAATAATCAAGCCAATAGCCGTAACCGCAATAAGATAAGGTGCAATATCATCATTAAAATAATCCAACCCATTACGCATCGATGTTGACATCATGTCAGAGCTTGCAAATGTGGCGATTGGCGTTAACATTGAAACGCTTAAGGTTGAGATAAAACGTTTCATTTTTTTGTGACATAAAATTTTGCGTGATTTAATCATAAAAAGCTCCTTTAATTTCCTTTGAAAATTTTTCATCGTGTCATTAAAAAAATCGCTAGTGACGGCAGTGCAACTATCGCAAAGTTAATAAAAATAATGAGATTATTTGCCTGTTTATGCATAACGTCCTTCCTTGCTTTCATAAAGCTTATCTCCGTGTTGTAATCGCTCAATCTGATATTGTCGAGGCGCATTAATCCCAACCTCAACGCCGTATTTACTAATTTTTTCCAAAATAAATAAAATATCTTCGCCGATGGTATAGAATTGTCCGATATTACTGGCGATGACTTTTTGATTATTGTTTTGCTGATTATCTAATATAAAATCGCTATTTACTTTGACGGATAACTTGGTATCTATAGCGATATCAATACCGGAATTACTTAACCCTTTGAGCGTAAAACTGGCAATCGTAATACCGGACTCTTTAATTAAAATTGGCTCATGAAATTTTGGCGTAATATAAAGCATTAGTTATCCTTATCACTTTCTGTTAATTTAAAATTATTGTTTTCTCTTGATGAAATAAAAAGATAAGAAATGTCAGCGCATATTGGCGCATCGAAATAGCGACTGATGTAGGTTTGTGCATTATGCACAACTGTAAGCTTAACCATAATTTTATCTGCCTCTGTTATTATTGCGTTTTTAACATGGCTTAAATAACGTTTTAGACGGCGCTCATCCCTATATTGTGCATAAATAATCAGTAGCGTCCTGCCCGCATTCGAGATAAATAATTGATAGACCAAATTATCGAATGCTAAAAATGCTTTACTTAGCAACAAGGGGTTATCAGCATCCAGCGATTTTATCTGTGCGTTAAATTCAGTTAACTTCGCTAGTAATTGGTGAGCAATAAAATCAACCGTATCAAATGCAAGGGTTTCGATATCAATATCGATATAATACGCAAAGACTTCATCTGTCGTACAATCGGCAGCTTCTATGACCTTCGCGAATGTTGGCATTGCATTTTTTTTACATACTAATGAAATGAGTGCGGCTATTAACTTTTCTCGCAAGCTTAAATTTTCAATGTCTTTTACTAAAATCATATTCCCTACTTCCCTTCGAAAAACCTTATGCGCTTGTTGCATACAGCTTCGCCTCTAGAGCCTGTATTTGCTGAGTAATATTTGTTAACTGAAGATTTCGTTCATCGTATTGTGATTTAAGCGCCTCATTTGGGTTTCTTTCAAATAACACCTGTAATTGCTTCACATCTGCAAATAAATTTGCGCGCTGTACTTTCATTGCGCTAATGTCACTTTCAAGCGACTCCTGTTTGTTATCTCTCTCAGTTTTTGTAAGTGCGTTTAAAATACTCACTGGATGCCATGCACAATTCTTCGTCTGCTTGATGATAATGTTTAATTTTTTGACAAACTGTTGTTCGCTGGCTTTGAATGAATTTTTATCTAGTAATTCAGCTTGGATGGCGATACATAAATCGCGCACAGGCAAGTCATACAAGTGCATAATGGAACTTGCTCGTTCTAACAAATAACGCTTTTGCGCATCGTTAAGCGAGTCGCCAATAACACCATCGATGGAAGCGGAATTAAATTTTTCAGAAAAAGAAAAAGCAGCAGCAGTTTGTTCACCCTTCACGAGATTAGTTTTTAAGTGGTCAATATTTTTACTGGGCATTTTTTGCTCTTCTTGTTTTTGTTCTTCTCCCCTTTTCTCTAACACCTCTCTTTTCTCTGCTGCTGCTTTTTTTGTAATCTCTGTAGTAATCTCTGTATCATTATATGTTTTGTTAGATTTAAACGATGGTCGTTTATTTTTAAACCCTCGATCGTTTAAATCGGGACTATCGATTGTCCTAATCGGGACATCGATGTTTTGAATTGAAACATTGTTGATTTTATTAGAGTTTTCTTCATAATTGATATTTTCGTTAATAAGCTGTTTATTTTTTAGCTCGCCTTGATTGGTTGTTATTGTTTCTGTTTGCGCCTCATCAGAATTCATGTGCTTGCCGTTATCGATAAAGTATTGGCAAACTTCAGGGTGAAATTGATAGAACTTTGTTTTATCAAATTTTAAGCGCGGATTTGGATTTGTGTGTATAGATATTGCGCCTTTTTCTTCAAGATATTGAATAGCGTTAATGATTTTATTTCGACCGCAAGCATTGAGTATGCCTTCTTTTATTTCGTCAATGGAATGGAACTGTAAAAGCCCTTCATTTGCTTTAGGCGGCAATCCATGAAGTGCCGCGACTTCATTTTCTTGTTTGGCTTTCTCGCTTCGCGCTAAGCAATAATTATGCCAATACATAAGGTAATTCAAAATCAGCGCTGCAAAAAAATCATTATCACAAAATGACACTTGCCATTTTCTCGCCATCGCGATTGATTCATTTGCCGGTGATGCTACACATTGACTTTTCATGTCGTCCTTTTTTCCATATATGAAAGTTCAAGTAAATATTAACCTAAATTTTCCATATATGGAAGCCTTTCCTTTAAATTTTCCATTTATTTTTAAATAAGTTGCTCAAACATACGCATGAATGGTACTCTTGGTTCAAAAATTAGAAATAAAAATTGAACCCTGCAAAGGCAAAGGATTATTATGTTAGAAGCAGAGTGGTTTTATGACCCTTATATTTTAAACGCTAATATAAAAAAATTACTAAAACAAAGCGGCATGACCCTTTCTCAATTAAGTGCACACATTGGTGTTCCAATTGCAACAATAAAAAGAATTGAAAGCGATCCTAAAGCAAACCCAACAATAGCAACGCTAGTTCCAATTGCTAAGTTTTTTAAAATTGAGGTTGACCAACTTATCGGTAAAGATGTACAATATCCGCGCAACAATATTGACTGTATAAAAATACCGCTATTTTTTTGGAATTCGCTAACAATTTATAGTGATAACTTTAGCGCTAAAAACACAGAAAGTTTTTATACTATTAAGTTTATAGATAATCATGAAAATGTTTTTGCTGTTTTAACGGAAGATCAAAGCTGGCATGAGCTGTTAGACAGAAGTATTCTTATTTTTGACTCCAAAGCCCCAGCTAAAAATAAGGATTTCTTACTTGTAAATAAGGTTGGCGCTAAATCTATTAGCTTAAAACAAGTATTAATTGAGGATGATCAGAAATATCTTAGATCATTAAACTCTTATTGCAAAGTAGTCCCTTTCAATAATAATTATAAGATTTTAGGGAAGTTAATAAAATTAACAACAGATTTTAAATCTTAAAAAACATGGAGAAGTTATGTATAGAAAAGAGCCTATAAAATTAAATCTTAAATATTTACTACCTTTATCTTTTTTTTATCTTACAATTTATTTAGCGTCTACCTCTGTTGCCTATAAAATGGTAAGTTTATTTGGGATAACTGAACCCGCTCCACCTTTTATATTTCCTATCACTTATGCAATATTAGATATAATTGCTGATGTTTATGGTTATAGTATAACCAAAAAACTTATTTGGTATACATTATTATTTCAGCTAATCTTTGCGTTGCTAATAACGCTTGTAATTCATCTGCCATCCCCAAATCTTTGGGCAAATCAAGCTGCTTACAATGTTGTTTTTAAAGATATATTATCGTTTATAATGGCAGGCACTATTGCTACAGTTTCAAGTAACTTTGTAAACTCTATAATTTTTTCAAAATTAAAAATAAAGATGCATGGTAAGTATTTCTGGATTAGAAGTGTGTTATCTTCAGCTGTAGGCGGTGCTGTCTTGGTTGGTATAATATACCCATTGCACTTGAAGTTGCGAACTAGGCAAAATTTAGTCGTTGAAAATTATCATTAATTCTTTTTCGGATCACTGGCTTATAATCCTCAATAT